>JBLFXJ010000209.1:0-14237 GCA_047609825.1 Myxococcota bacterium | reverse complement strand
TTATCGGCCGCGAACGCCGGTGCTGAAGCGAGGAGCCCCGCGAGGGCGAGAGCGGCGAGACGGCGGATCATGGAGCATCTCCTCGAACGGCGGTTCTGGTCTCTACCACCCAGAGAGGGTGGCCGTCTGGGTACGACGCTCGGCTCACGAACATCTGACTCGCCCCGGTCGCTGTCGTGACACGCGACCTTGGCGCAAGCGTCCCTATCATGGCGAGGGTGTTAGCCGGCCGTCATGGCCAAGCGCATCCTGATCGTCGACGATGAGCCGTCCATCCGCAAGGTCTTGAGTGCACAGCTCACCAAGCTCGGGCTCGAGGTCGCCACCGCCTCCGACGGGCTCGAGGCCTGCGAGCGGCTCACCCAGGAACCGTTCGAGCTGGTTGTGTCCGACCTGCGCATGCCGCGGCGGGATGGACTCGAGCTGCTCCAGTGGGTGTGTGACAACCGGCCCGGCCTCCCGGTGATCCTGATCACGGCACACGGGACGGTCGACAGCGCGGTCGAGGCGCTCAAGCGCGGCGCGTTCGATTTCATCACCAAGCCCTTCGACCGCCACGAGCTCGTCCAGGTGATCCACAAGGCGCTGGCCGCCCAGGCTGGCGCCACGCGCCGCGTCCTGGAGCCGAACCCCGGTGCGCGGTTCCGCATCATCGGCGCCACCCGCGCCATGCGCGACATCTACCGCCTCATCGAGAAGGTTGCGCCCTCCCCCACCACGGTGTTGGTGACAGGTGAATCGGGCACCGGCAAAGAGCTGGTCGCCCGCGCGCTTCACGAGCACAGCGATCGATCCGGCGCCCCGTTCATCCAGATCAACTGCGGCGCCATTCCCGAGAACCTGTTCGAATCCGAGCTGTTCGGCCACGAGCGCGGGGCCTTCACCGGCGCCGCCCACCGGAAGCCGGGGCGCTTCGAACTGGCACATGGCGGCACGCTGTTCCTGGATGAGGTCGGCGAGCTCCCGCGAGACATGCAGGTGAAGATCCTGCGCGCGCTGCAAGAGCGGCGCATCGACCGCGTGGGCGGGCTGCGACCGATCGACGTCGACGTTCGCGTGGTCGCCGCGACCAACGTCGACCTGAGCGAGGCCGTTCGGACCGGGGGATTCCGTGAGGACCTGTTCTACAGGCTGAACGTGATCCCGATTCACCTCCCGCCTCTGCGTGAGCGCCTGGACGACGTGCCACTGCTGGTGGAGCACTTCCTCGACAAGTTCAACACCCGGCTGGGCCGTGCGATGCGTGGCGTCACCCCGGCGGCGATCGAGGCGCTGTTGTCCCATGGCTGGCCGGGCAACATCCGTGAGTTGGAGAACGTGTTGGAGCGCTCGGTGCTCCTCGCAGAAGCCGACACCCTGGACGTAGACGACCTTGTCGGCCTGCGCCCCACGCGGGTGGACCCAGCCGCCGAGCCAGAGGAGCTCGAAGACGTAGGACTGAAGGAATACGTGCGGGTGCATACGCAGAAGCTGGAGCGAGCCCGGATCCGGCGAGTGCTCGACGCAGAGGGCGGAAACGTGACCCGCGCCGCGCGGCGCTTGGGCATCTCCCGCAAGTCCCTGCAGACAAAGATGAAGGACTACGGGCTGCGTGACGGTTGACGGCGGCCCCCAGCACGCCCTACGTTGCGTGGCACCCGCGGAGAGGGCTTGAGCGCTCCTGCCTCGACACGCCGCACCCGGATTTGCTTGGCCTTGCTGACCCTCGCCTGTGGCGTCGGCAGTTCGGCCAGCGCAGCCGAAGTGACGGACCTACCCCCAGAGCGCGGCGCGCTGGTGCGGTTGTCGTATGAGGGCACCCACACCACGGGCGGCCTCGAGGAAGAGGGCGAGCGCATCTCGGAGCGCCGCGTCACTCGACACGATCTGTTCTGGCAGGCCGAGGTCTCTCCGGCCCGAGGGCTCGCCGCGAACATCGGACTCGAGCACAGCGCCGGATTCACCTTCCGATACCCTGACGCGCGCCCGATGATCTTCGAGCCCACCACGGGGGCTGGGACCTACCTGTTCAGCCGACCGAACGGCGACGCAGAGGTCGATGCGGCTGGCGTCACCGGGGTGTGGCTCGGGCTCGCCGCGACTCCCTACTCCGAGCTGTTCGACAAGCAGCATCTCGCCACCTGGCGATTCGACGTTGCCCTTCGGCCGGGCTCGCCGAAACGCAACCTGTGGACCGCGAAGAACGGAAAGCGCGGACCGGCGCCTGGCGGCACCGGTATCCGGCTCGCGGGCGCCTTTTCGCGGGATCTGGGCGTCGGAAACCCGTACATGCAGTTCGAGTACCTCCACGAGGGCGCCGTCACAGTCGACCTCGAAGACGAGGAGGGCAAGGTGTACGCCCGCCGGGTCGAACTGAAGCCCGCCTCCACGGTCGAGGTCACGGGCGGCGTGGAGATCGTGGCCTGGCGCCAGGCCGAGACCGGCCAACGCGCCAGCGCTGACCTCTCCCTCACCGCGGGGTACCGCACCTGGCAGGATGTCGGCTCCGGCGTCCTCCTGCCGAACGTGCTCGATGGGTCACGGCAGATCGCGATCACCGAAGGCGAAGCCATCTACGTGCGCGGCCGGATCGGCGCTGATGTGCACGCCATGGACGCCGTTCGCACCCGCCTCGGCGCAACCCTGGGCTGGCAGACGCCCACCCGCCCAGAACACGTCTACCAGGTGACCACGACACCAGGAACCGTCACCATCGGTTGGTTCCTCACCGTCGAGGGCCGCGCGCCGTTCAGCGACCTCTTTGGCGCGGCGGAGTCACCACCGCCGGTGGCACCGGACCCAACGACGCCCACTGCGCCCGAGTAGGCGCTCGATCAGCTCGCGAACGCGTCGTCGAGCCAGTCCACCCGCCAGCGCTGCTCTTCGAGCGTCACCAGGGCCACCAGGAAGGCACACCCGGACGCAGGCTCACCATGGACCTGCAGCCAGGCTTCTGCGGCCGACTGGAGGCGCTTCTGCTTCTCCGCGGTCACCGACCCTTCCAGGTCCACCGCGCCGATGCTGCGCGCCTTCACCTCGACGAATCGGACCACGCCGCCACGCTCGACGACAAGGTCCAGTTCCCCGCTCCCGCCACGCCAATTACGCGCCAAGACGGTCCAGCCCACGCCTACGAGCAACCGCTCGACGTGGGCTTCCGCTCGATGGCCGTCAGCGAGCGCAGCCTGACGATGCGCTCGGCCGCTCAGGACTCGCTGGGAGTCGGCGGACGCTTGCGACCCCGGCGGCGGTTGCGCTTCTTCGCGCCTTCCTGCCGGCGGTTGAACTCGCGGATTGGCTTGAGGCGAGCCGCCTTGCCCCGACGACCACGGAGGAAGTGGAGCTTGGCGCGGCGAACCTTGTGCCGCGCCGTGACCTCGATCTTCGTCACGTTCGGCGAACCCGCTGGGAAGATTCGCTCCACGCCGACGCCGCCGGAGATCTTGCGAACCGTGAAGGTGGTGCGCGGACCGCCCCGCTTGATGCGGATCACGGTGCCCTCGAAGACCTGAATTCGGGCCTTGTCACCTTCGACGATGTTGACGTGCACGCGGACGGTGTCGCCCGGGCGAACGTCGGCCGTCTCCCGCGCGCGGGCGGCTACGATCTCGGACTCGATGGTCTGGAGCAGGTTCATGCTGTGTCCCTCGCGGGCTCCCGGGTGAACGACGAATCGCGCCGCACAGCCAGGCTCCCGTTCGCATTTCTCCACCTGCATCGGAACGTCGACGCAGGCGCAACGGATGGGCGCTTATTCGCCCTCGGGCCGCTCGTCAACGCCAGCGCTTCCATGCCCCGCTGCTGCCCAGAGATCGGGACGACGGTCGCGGGTGCGGGCAAGCGCCTGCTCCCTCCGCCACGCCCCGATCCGCCGGTGATGGCCGGACAGAAGCACCTCGGGCACCTCCAGCCCGCGCCAGACCCGGGGTCGCGTGTACTGGGGGTACTCGAGCAAGCCCGCAGTGAACGACTCGTCATCTGGGCTGGCGGCGTTGCCCAGCACGCCTGGGACCAACCTCGCGACCGCGTCGACAACCGCACATGCCGCGATCTCGCCGCCCGTGAGTACGAAATCCCCCAGCGAGATCTCTTCGTCGACCACGGTGTCGACGCGGGCATCAACCCCCTCGTAGTGACCGCACAGGAGCACGAGATGGGGATGGTCGAGAAGCCGCCGAGCGTGGGCCTGAGTGAACGGCACTCCCCCAGGGGTCAGATGGACGACCCGCCCGGTGGTCCCACGGGTGGCCTCGATCGCGGCCGCAACCACATCGACCTTCATCACCATGCCCGCGCCGCCCCCGTAGGGACTGTCATCCACCGATCGGTGTCGATCCGTCGCGTGCTCTCGGATGTCGAACACCCGAACATCGACCAGCTGCCTGTCTACGGCTCGTCCGATCACAGACGACAACAGGGGGGCCCGGACCATTTCGGGATGAAGCGTCAAGATGTCGAAGCGGTGACTCGGCGCGCTGTCGGTCACTCCTCCGCTCCCAGGGCACCTGGATGCAGGCGAACCTCGCCTGCGCCGGGATCGACGGCCTCGACGAACTCGATGATCGAAGGCACGAATGTGTCCGTGCCATCCGTGAGCCGAACTTCCAACACGTCAGAGCCACCGATGGAGTGGACCTGCACTACCCGGCCTACCTCTTTGCCCTCGATGACGACAGGCAATCCGATCACGTCCCGGATGTAGTACTCGCCCGCCGACACTGCAGGCAGCTCGGATGCAGGGACCACCACGCGCCAACCCGCGAGGGCCGCGGCAGCGTCGCGATCGTCCACGCCCTTGAACCGGCCCAGGACCCGCTTGCCAGTGCCCTGCCGCGCCTTCAACTCGGCGGTAAACCACCGACCATCAGGCGAAGAAAGCAGCACCTTGCGCGGCCGGCCCAGCCAGGATGCGTCCCTGTTGTGGAGAAAGAGCCGAACCTCTCCGCGAACGCCGAACACGCCGTTCACGTAGCCGAGCTCGACGCGCTCAGCGGCGACGACGGGCGCGACGGGCTCCAAGCCCTCGAGCGGCACGGCCGACCTACTCCTCTTCGGCGGGGCCGAACTCTTCTACGAGGTCGATCGTTGCCTTGCGACGACCGGCTGCCGCGGACAACACCGTGCGCACGCTGCGCAGGGTCTTGCCCTTGTCAGCATCCAGGCTGTCCCGGTCGGCTGCTGCGACGATCATCTCCAGCATGACGACGTTCTCACCCTCGACCGTCTGCAGCTGCAGGGTGTCGGGCTCGGTGAGAAGGGGCTCCACCAAGTGGCGTACGAGGGCCTCCATCAGGTGGCCTCGGCAGCGGTGGCGGCACCGGCCACGCGGGCGCGCTCGATGAGACGCGCGACCGTATCGCTCGGCTGTGCGCCCTTGGAGAGCCACCAGTCAACCCGCTCGAGATCGAGCTTCAGGTCGAACGGATCGCGCATCGGATCGTAGTGCCCGAGCTGCTCGATGAAGCGACCGTCGCGCCGCGTGCGCTGGTCGGTGGCGATGACCCGGTAGAAGGGCCTCTTCTTGGCGCCCTTTCGGGTGAGGCGGATTCGAACCATTGAGCTTGTTCCCGTCAGTGTGCAGTCAACGGCGCGGGATTAGCGCGCGCAGCGAATCGAGTCAAACGACCGGCCACCACGATGGGCGCGCCGGCAGCCTGATCAAAGTGGGATATTCCCGTGCTTCTTCGGTGGATTCTCGGTGCGTTTGTTCTCCAGCGAGCGGAACGCGTCGATCAGGTGACGACGCGTATCCTCCGGGCGGATCACAGCGTCCACGAAGCCGAGCTCAGCAGCTCGATACGGGTTGGCGAAGGTCTTGCGGTAGTCATCGACGAGCTCGGCCTTGCGCGCCACCGGGTCTGCGGCGGCGGCGATCTCGCGTCGATGGATGATGTTCACGGCGCCATCCGGCCCCATCACGGCGATCTCGGCGGTCGGCCACGCGAAGTTGTAGTCCGCCCGGATGTGTTTCGAGTTCATCACGTCGTACGCGCCGCCGTAGGCCTTGCGCGTGATCACGGTAACCTTGGGCACGGTCGCCTCTGCGAAGGCGTACAGCAGCTTGGCGCCATGCTTGATGATGCCGCCATATTCCTGGGCCGTTCCCGGCAGGAATCCAGGCACGTCGACGATCGTGAGCAGTGGGATGTTGAAGGCATCGCAGAATCGGACGAACCGGGCGGCCTTGACCGAGCTGTTCACATCCAGGCAGCCCGCGAGCTGGGCGGGCTGGTTTGCGACAACACCGACAGACCGGCCGTCCAACCTGCAGAACCCCACGACGATATTGCCAGCGAAGTGCTCATGCACCTCGAGGAACCGGGCGTCATCGGCGAGCGACCGCACCACGTCCTTGATGTCGTAGGGCTTGTTCGGGTTCATCGGGACGATCTCGACGAGCTCCGAACACTTGCGATCGGCGGGATCGTCGGTCTCGCGACGAGGCGCCTCCTCCATGTTGTTCTGCGGGAGGTAGGTGAGCAGCTCGCGCAGCAGAGCCATCATGGCGTCTTCGGACGGGACCTTGAAGTGGGCGACCCCAGACTTCTGCGCGTGCGTCGAGGCGCCCCCGAGCTCTTCCTGCGTCACGATCTCGTGGGTGACGGTCTTCAGGACTTCGGGTCCCGTGACGAACATGTACGACGTGTCTTCGACCATGGCGATGAAGTCGGTGATGGCGGGCGAGTACACGGCCCCGCCCGCGCACGGCCCGAGAACGGCGCTGATCTGCGGCACCACCCCCGACGCCAGCGTGTTGCGCAGGAAGATGTCGGCGTAGCCACCGAGGGATGCCACACCTTCCTGGATGCGCGCTCCCCCGCTGTCATTCAGGCCGATCACCGGTGCCCCGGTGCGCACCGCATGATCCATCACCTTGCAGATCTTGCGAGCATGGGACGCGGAGAGTGAGCCGCCGAACACGGTGAAGTCCTGCGCGAAGACGTACACGAGGCGGCCGTGGACCAAGCCGTGGCCAGTCACGACGCCATCGCCAGGGACCCGCTGCTCGTCGAGTCCGAAGTCGACGCACTGATGCAGTACGAAGGCATCCAGCTCGACGAAGCTTCCGGGATCCAGGAGTGCGTCGATGCGTTCCCGCGCCGTGAGCTTGCCGCGCTCGTGCTGGCGCCGGATGCGAGCCTCTCCTCCCCCTGCCCTGGAACTGGCCTCCATCTCAGCCAGTTGGCGCAGCAATGCCTCACGCTCGGTGTCCATCCTCCCCCCGGATGGCGCCCATATCCCTGCCACGTGTGCCCGGCCGCTCAGAGCACGTCGTCGACCACGGTGCGACCACCCCGACTCACGGTGAGCCGGCCGCCTGGCGCGGTCGTGTCGAAACCGTGTGCAAGCCAGGACGTGCGAGGCCCCTCGCGCCGCTCGAGAACCACCGCTGGCGGGCTCGGGTCCACCCGGTCCCCTGGAAGTGTGCGCACCCAGGTCCGATCCACGGCCCGCCACACGTCGAGGTCTTCGTGGCCACCCGCAATCGCCTCGGGGACAGGCAGAGGCCCTGACAGGGGCGGGACGGAGCCCACATGGTCTGGCGGGGCCACCGCTTCGAACGCGATGCCCGGGTGGGAGGCGCCTCTCCCCGCCGAGCTGACCTGCCACGGGCCGAGCCGGATGGACCCAGCTCCGGTGATCCGCAAGGTCCACACCAACTCCGTGGACAGACCATCGGTTGATTGCACGGTGTTCTGGACCACCTTCACGATCTCAGCCGGCCCCGAGATCTCGGTGAGTTCCAGCTGAACTGGCGCGTCGTCGTTACCGACCACGAGGAGCCGGACCGGGACCTCTGACGCGAGAAAGGCCGAGTCCTTGCGCGACTCGATCAGCAGCTTCAAGGCCTGGCGCGGGAGAAACGCCAGCGCGGGGTGGTCCAGGTGCCGCTGGAAGTCTGGATCGGCCAACACATCCTCTGGCCTCGTGACACCTCCATCGAGCGCCATGCGGAGGTCGCGACCCGCCTCGTCGAGCCTTCCAGCCCGGGCCAGGTAAGCGGCACGGTTGTACCGAGCCTCGCTGAAGTCGCGCCTCGCAGCCAGCACCAGGTCCATCGTGGCGATGGCGTCATCAAGCCGCCCAGCCTCCGCCTCGGCACGTGCGCGCCACGCCAGCAGCAGCACGTCGCCTGGCCTCGCCGCGAGGCCTTGCTCGAACTCCGCACTTGCCTCCGCAGGGGCGCCCTCATCCAGATGGCCCACACCCCGTTTCCAGGCCTCCGACGCCATTCGTGCCGCGACGAGATCCGGCGGCGGTCGATCGCACCCAGTGATCGCCACCAGCGCGAACAACGTCATGATCATTGCACACGCCCGATCAGGGCAGCCTGCCGGCCCGAAGCGGCGCCGTCCCGTCGAAACGAGTGCAGGGCGCTGTCCGACGCGGTGCATCCCGGTACCCAATCCACCGCGCCGACACCCGCAGCCTCCAGCTGGAACGCCACCGCGGCTCCGACGTCGGCGTGCGCCCTCCGCGGTCCGGGACGCGCCACCACGTGCCTCGGCACGCCCGACTCGACGATGGCCGCAATGACCTCGCTCCCCACCTCGTACTGGGCGGCAGAGATGTGAGGGCCGATCGCAGCCGAGACCTGAGACGGCTCCGCCCCAGTGGCCGCACACAACGCTGAGACGGCTCGGTGGACCACGCCAGCCGCCACCCCACGCCACCCGGCGTGGACGGCAGCGACACCGCCAGGACACGCCGCCAGGATCGGCACACAGTCGGCAGTGCGCACCGCCACCGTGACGCCGACCCGAGTACACACGATGGCGTCCCCAACGCCCACGGTCGTGTGCACGCCGCAAGGCTCAGGGTCCACCAGAACTTCAGACCCGTGAACCTGGTCCAGGAGCGCAACGCGTTCGAGTGACATGGCCGCGTCGACCCCCCGGAGTGCATCGGCCCACGCCACGCGACGGGCCTCACCGGTAGGCCGTGGCCCAAGGTCGAGCTCGTGGCCGCCACGAGCGCCACGTCGATCGGTGAACCCATGCGCCACCCCTGGCAACCTCGACAAGGCCGTCGAGCGCCGCATTGGCGCCCCACAGAAGGCGTTCGCCGCCAGGCGCTCGACCGCGGGCAGCAGGCCGTCGGCAGACTCGCCTCGACCGAGCGCTCGCCGGATCGCCGTCGACGACACCTCGGGGAACGACACACCGCCCTGGACCGCGCGATGGCCCGCGCGACTGACCACGATCGGTGCGTAGTCCGACTCGATCCGGTCCCACGCCCGCCAGAGGTGCGTCTCGTCAAGGATGTCCGAGCCGACAACGAGACGAAGCAGAGCATCGGGATGCCGCGTTCGCAGCGCGTCGAGCGTGTTGATGGTGTAGCTGGGATGCCCGAGCTGCTGCTCCATGCACTCGACCCTGACCCAGGGCCCCACCGACTCCGCCAGCGCCCGACACCACCGCACACGGTCGGTGAACGGCGCGAGACCCCGCTTCCCCAGAGGGTGCGCAGCGCAGGGCACCAACCACACCTCGTCCGCCGTCTCTGACCACCGCAGCCAACCCGCGACCAGCGCGTGGCCGACGTGGGGTGGATTGAAGCTGCCGCCGAACACCGCTACTCGCATCGCCGCTCCGCTGGGTGCGGGGTACATCCATGCCACCGGTCCTGGCCTCCTGTAGCCAATCCCGGTGCTCCAGGGGGCCTGGTCCGCTGATGATCGGCGTGTACGACTCCGGCTACGGAGGCCTCGGCGTGCTTCGCCACATTCGGGCCCTCCTTCCCCACCACGACGTGGTGTACCTGGGCGATTCCGGGCGTGCACCGTACGGGGGGCGCGACGGGCACACCCTGCTGGACTTCGCAGAACAGGCGATTGAACTCCTGTTCGGCGAGGGCTGCTCGGTAGTCGTGGTCGCGTGCAACACCGTCTCCTGCGTGGCCCTCCGCCACCTCCAGCAACGGTATGCGCCTCCCGGCGGTCTGCGCCGAGTGCTGGGTGTCACCGTTCCCGCCGCAGAGCTCGTTGCCGCGCACGCCACCGCACATGTCGGCATCCTCGCCACGCATCGGACTGTGTCCTCGGGGACATACGTCACCGAGATCCACAAGCTCCGTCCGCTCCGCGTGACCCAGAAGGCCGCCCCTCTCCTCGCGAGCATCGTCGAAGAAGGCTGGGAAGGCACCGACATCGCCGAGCTCACGGTGCGACGCTACCTCGCCGAGCTGGCCGACGTGGACACGCTCCTCCTCGGCTGCACCCACTACTCTCACCTGCTCCCGGTGATCGAAGGGGCGGTGCGGGCCGGAACCAGCGTGCTCGATCCTGCGCCATTCGTGGCCGCACGATTAGAGGATTGGCTGGCTCGGCACCCCAGCTTCGAGGTCGGCACCCAGCGCGTCTTCCGCGTCCTTTGCACCGGGGATCCAGAGCGGTTCCGCGCTGACGGCGAGCGGTTCCTCGGAGAGCCGATCCCGAAGGTGCACCACATCGCGGAGCGCGACGGGAGGCTCATCCGACAGGACCCAGCCAATGCGCCCCGGGGCCAGATCGTTCGCCCTCACGGCCGCACCGGGCGTGACTGACCACAACGTTCGTGGCGTCTGGCACGGCCCGCATGTCGCGCTGCCGAGCGGTACACTCTCCACCTGAGGCCGCAGACCGGATCTCTGCGCAGCCGGCGCTCGCGCAACACACAGGGCGCTAGATTGGTCAGACCCGGGAGGAGCGGTGCGACGAGACCGGCCACTACGCGCGACCACGGTGATCACTGCGCTGTTCTTGATCGGAATGACGTCAGGCGTGATGACGGGCGCCGCCGCAGTGGCCAGGGCCCAAGACCCATACGCTCAGCTGGAGCTCTTCGCGCGCGTGCTCACGACTGTGGAGCAGGACTACGTCGAGCCCGTCGATCCTGATGCGCTGGTCAACGCCGCCATCGCTGGCATGATGGGGGAGCTGGACAACCAGAGCCGCTGGCTCACCGATGAGCAGGCCACCCACCTCGAAGAAGAGACCGAAGGCGCCCTCACCGGCCTGGGTATCGACGTCCGGGCCACGCCGGAGGGCTTCGAGGTCGCTCGCGTGTTGCCGGGCAGTCCGGCGGCTCGCGACGACGTCCGCCCGGGAGATCGCCTGCTCGCCGTAGACGGAGTGCCCACCGCGGGTCTCACGCTGTCTGAGGTCGAGTCGCGCCTGCGTGGTCCACGTGGCGTGCGCGCGCGGCTCACCCTGGCCCGACCGGATGGGCCCGTCCGTGAGCTCGACACCGTCCACGACGAAGTGCGGCGGCAGGCCGTCGAGGTGGGACTGCTGGGGGACGGCATCGTCTACGCCCGCCTGGTCGTGTTCCAGGACGGACTGGCTGCAGAGCTGATGGACGGGATCCGGCGTATCACCAAGCCGATCGGTGGCCCAAAGGGCGCAACCGGCATGGTCGTCGACGTGCGCGACAACCCCGGAGGCCTGCTCACAGAGGCCGTTGCAGTGGCCGATCTCTTCCTCGACGACGGTACGCTCGTGTCCACGAGAACACGCACCGCCGGCGAGTCGAGCGAGGTGTACACCGCGTCTCCAGGCGGCCTCCCAGCCGATCTGCCGGTGGTGCTGCTCGTCAACGGCCGCTCGGCGTCGGCCTCCGAGATCTTGGCGGCGGCCCTCCAGGAGACCGGAAGAGGGCGGCTCGTCGGGACGAGGACGTACGGCAAGGGCACGGTGCAGCAGGTCTACCGCCACATGAACGGAGGAAGAGCCGCCTTGAAGCTCACAGTGGGCCGCTACTACACGCCCAGCGGGGCACCAGTCACCACCGGCGAAGGGCGTTCACCGGACGTCTCCGTCCCATGGCCCTCGCCTGATACGGCAGGCACGCAGCTGCGGCAGAGAATTGCGCGCCTGCAGGTCGAAGCGGCCGACAAGGCGGAGCTGCTCGCCTTGGTGGATCAGCTCGACGATGAGCCGGTCACTGCGGCTGCCATTCCTTGGGACCAACCCCTCATGGAACGCGCCGACATCGACCCGCAGCTCGTCGCCGCGCTGCGCCTGCTAGAGCCGTAGTCGGCGGCAAACGGAGTCAGGCGACAATCTCACCGACCAGGTCGTAGTCACCCGCTTGTGTGATCCGCACGCGGCGGATCTGGCCGGCGACAACGCCCGACGGCGCGGACGCGATGAACACCTGCCCGTCTACGTCCGGCGCTTGGGTGGACGTGCGCCCGCGCAACAGCAACTCGCTCTCGTCCGAGACGCCCTCGATGAGCACGTCGACTTCCTGGCCGACCAACTCCTGGAGCTTCTCCGCGCTGATCGCGCGCTGGAGAGCCATGAGCTCGGAGTGCCGACGCGTCTTCACGTCCTCCGGTACCTGCCCGTCGAGCGTCGCAGCGGGCGTCCCATCTTCCTGGAAGTAGGAGAAAACCCCGACGTGATCGAACCTCTGCACCCGGACGAAGTCGCACAGCTCCTCGAAGTCGTCCTCAGTCTCACCCGGGAAGCCAACGATGAACGTGGTTCGAACCGCGATGCCGGGCACATTGTCTCGGACCCTCTGCAGGATCCGTTCCTGCCCCGCTCGCGTGACCCCGCGCCGCATCGCGCGGAGCATCGGGCCCGACGCATGCTGGAGTGGGATGTCGAGGTAGCTGCACACCTTGGGGTTGTTGGCGAGCTGCTCAAGCAGCCCCTTCGGCAGACCGTGCGGGTATGCGTAGTGCAGCCGGATCCAGCGCACGGCCTCGATCTCCGACAGCGCCTGGAGAAGGTCGCCGAGGCCGGAGGCATTCTTCAGATCCCGTCCATACGCCGTAGAGTCCTGACTCACCAGGTTCAGCTCGACCACGCCTTGCGCGGCGAGCGCACGCGCCTCAATGACGAGGGACGCCACGGTCCTGGACCGGAGGCGCCCGCGCAGGGTTGGGATGATGCAGAAGGCGCACCTGTGGTTGCAACCCTCGCTGATCTTCAGGTAGGCCGAAGACTTCGACCACGAGTTCACCCGGGGTGAGAGCTCGTCGTGGATGTACAGGGGAGCATCGACGTAGGACCTCGGCGCTCCCTCGGCCCTCGCTTGGAGCACATCCGTGATGCGGTGGTACTCGCCGGTGCCGAGGAAGTAGTCCACCTCCGGCAGCTCCGCCTCGAGTGAGCGCCCATACCGCTGCACCATACACCCGGTGACCACGAGCTTCTTACAGCTCCCCTGCTCCTTGAGCTTCGCCATCTCGAGCACGGTGTCGATGGACTCTTCGGTCGCCGGACGGATGAACGAGCAGGTGTTCACCACGATGACGTCTGCGCTCTCGGGGTCATCGACCAGCTCGAAGTCGTCGGCCTGGAGCTTGCCGACCATCACCTCGGAATCGACCCGGTTCTTTGGACACCCCAGGCTGATCAGGTGCACGCGTTCACGCGCCTGGCCTCGGCCGTCTCCCGCGAGCACGGGCCGACTCGAGGTCGTTGTCTGATTCACTACAGGCTCCCAGCGTCGACCACTTCCACGCCCTCGGGGACCGTGAACGTGAACTGCTCGTCGGGGATATCATCCGGGAGCTCCACATTCTCAAAAGCGAGCTCGGTGATGCCGCCGAAGCCGTCCACGATCTGCACCTTGCTCACGAGCAGCTCCGCAGTCAGCGACAGCTGGAGCTCCTTGACCTGACTCTGCTCGCCCTTGGGCCGGAGCCCGAGCACCGGCCCGGGCTCGGTGCCACGGAGTTCCACGTCGAACAGCTCGCTCAGCTTGTCCAACGACTGAAGCAGGGCATCGGCCGTCGCCGCCGCAGTCGAGAAGTCGGAGTAGCGGAGCACCTGCTTGTCAGCCGGATTGTAGATCCACATGGTTGACCCATCGGTGATGAACTGCCGCCCATACCCAGCGAAATCCCACCGCATCTTGGATGGACGCTCCACCGCCAGCCTCCCCGACTGCTGTTGGTCGCCCAACGCTTCGGAACGGGTGATCTGGGTGAACGAGGCCTTCAGCGCGGTCACGGGACCGTACTTCGCCTCCACTTTCGCGATCACATCCGCAGCGTCGGCAGCGTCGGCTGCCTCGGCCCACGGTGCCCCGCACACGAGGAGCAAGGCGCAGCCAAGTCGCCGCAACCATCCACCAACGTGGCTCGACGGACCTCCGGATCGCTCCGTCTGTGTCACAGACACTGGCTCCTCCTGTCGGGTACGTTCGCGATCCCGAGACGGGACCGTCGCACCATCGACGTGTCACAGACGCAGCCATTCGACGCGCGCCACGACCGTGGACGGATCAGTCGACTAGCACCTCGCGCGGACGTGCGCCATC
>JBLFXJ010000208.1:0-14353 GCA_047609825.1 Myxococcota bacterium | reverse complement strand
CGAGGTGGCCGCGCTCACCCAGGTGTACCGACGCGACGGGCCGGGCGGCTGGTTGGGCTCGGTCAAGGGGCATATCGGCCACCTGGAGGGCGCCTGCGGCGTGGCCTCGCTGGTGAAGGCGGTGCTCGCCGTGCAGCACGGGCAGGTGCCGCCCCAGGCCGGGTTCGAGCGCCTGAGCCCGACGGTGGAGCTGGACGGCACCGGGCTCGCGGTGCCCACCGTGCCCACGCCCTGGCCGGACGCCCCCCTCGCGGCGGTGCACAGCTACGGCTACGGCGGCACCAACGCCCACGCCATCGTGGGCCCGCCGCCGGCCTCCGAGGCCGTCACCGCTCCCCAGCGCCTCGCCCTCACCGTGTCGGCCCGGTCGGATGCGGCGGCGCGCGCGCTGGCGGATGCCCTGGCGGACCAGCTCGACGCGGGTGTCGACCCGGCCGATCTGTGTGCCAGCTGGGGCACCGGTCGGTCCGTCGGGCTTCGCGGAGTGCAGGTCGAAGCTACCGATGGTCCGACATTGTCGGCCGCGCTGCGCAGTGCCGAGGTCGGCCCCGTCGAGCCCTCCCCCCACGCCTGGGAGACGGTCCGCCGGGTGCCGCTGCCCACCATGCCGTGGCAGCGCCAGCGCCTGCGCTCCCGACCGATTCCCGGTGCTCCCGAGCCCGTCCTGGCCACCGCTCCGTCCGCCGATACCTGGCATGCCGGACCGCCGGAGGGGCGCGCCGAGCGCATCACCGCCCGGGTCTGCACCCGCGCCGCCGAGGTGCTCGGGTTCGACGCCCCGGTCGACCCCACCCGCCCGCTGGCCGAGCACGGCTTCGACTCGATGATGGCGATCACCCTGGCCAACCGGCTCGCCGCCGACGGGCTGGGAGTGGCCGTGCACGCCGTGATGGGGGGGCCCAGTCCCCTGGAGATCGCCAGCCAGGCGCTGCCCAGCGTGCGGGGCGGTGGCGGCATCGACCCCGCCGATATCCCTGAGGTGTGGATGCCGCGAAACCTGGCGTTGTCCCATGGGGTGGCGTTTGGCGTCGGGGCCGTCGTGGCGGCGGCGCTCACCGCGCTGGTGCTGTCGGTGTGGGTCCCGTGACGCCCACCCGCCGTGGCGTGCTCGCCGGCATGGCGTCGCTGTGGGCGCTGCCGGCCTGGGCCGCCTCGGCCACCCGCCTCGTCGCCGTGCACGCCCCCGGCACCCTCGACCCCCACCGCGCGCTGCACCCGGTGGACGGCCCCACCGCCACCTATGGCGACCTCGTGGTCGGCATCGACGCCGAGACGCCTGCGACCCAGGCCTTCTTCGGCGCCCACGCCGCCCGCGTGGCCGTGCTCCGCGGCCTGCACCTGGGCACCGAGGACCCCCTTCGCGGGCGCCGGCTCGCCCTCACCGGCCGCCCCGATCCCGCCCAGCCCGACATCGTCACCCGCCTCGGTCTCGCGGCCGACTTCGGGAGCGACGGGGCCGGGGGCGCATGGAAGCTGGGTCGGCGGCTGTCCCTGGGAGGCCTGGTGGACCCCTCCCGCGACGGCGGCGCCGCCCCATGGTTCGCGCCCTCTGACGCCGATCGTGCGAGCATCGACGCCTGGCTCGCCGACCGCGGTCACATCCCCCCCGCCGACCCGGGCCCCACGCCTCGGCCGCGCGCGCCGGGGGCCACCGCCACCCTCGCCGACGACGCCGCGCTGGTGCCGGGCCTGCTCGACCGGTTCCGCGGCGTGCGCCTGGTGGGACCAGACGCCGAGACCGGCCTGTCGGAGCTGTGGACGGGCCTCGACGCGCTGCTCACCGCCCTCGCCGACTCTGGCTGGCTCGACACCACCCTGGTGCTGCTCACCGCCGACCGCGGGCGCGACCTGGACGGCGTGCCGAGCGCCTCAGCGGCCACCCTCGTCGCCGGCGGTCCGGTGCGCGGCGGCCGGGCGTGGGACGTCACCGACGGCACCGACCTGGTGACCGGTGGCCCGGGCGTCTCCCGCCCCGGCTGGGCCGAGCTCGTCGCCGGCTCCCTCGCGGCCTGTGGCCGAACCGGCGCGCTCCCCGGCGTTCCGGCATGGACGGCCTGGTGGGCCTGATCGCGCTGCTGCTGCTCGGGTGTACCGCCTCGCCCATCGATCCGGTGGCGTGCGCCCCGGCGTATACCTGGGACGACGCCGACCTCGCCCTGCGGAGCTGCCGCGCCTGTCATGGGCCCACGGCCGAGCCGCTCGACACGCCCGATGCGCTGCTCGCCGTGGCCGATGGCGTGCCCGATGTGCTCGACGACCCGTCCCACGCGCGTCCGCTCTCCCCCGGCGATGCGGCCGCCCTCGAGTCATGGCTCGCCTGCCCGATCGTGCCCGCCGACCCCCAGATCCCCAGCTGCGATGGGACCCTGTGGCCCGGTGATGCCGGACCCTCCGACGCCCCCTGCGCATCCGGCGCCACCCGGGTCGAGGGCGACCTGGAGCTCGGCGTGCTGACCCGCGACGTGGACTGCCTGTGCGAGGTGGGCGGCGACGTGGTGCTGGGCGGCGACGCAGACCTGCCGGCGCTCACCGAGATCGGCGGCGCGGTGGTCGCCGCCGAGGGCGCCACCCGCCTCGATCTGCCGTCCCTGGTGCACGCGGGCGAGCTCCGCTTGGAGGAGTCCGACTCCCTCCGCATCGTGCGCCTGCCCGCGCTCACCTCCCTCGACGGTCCGGTCCGGCTCGGGGCCCGTGGGCTCGTCGAGGTGGACCTGCCGCGGCTCACCGAGGTGGCCGAGCTCGACGCCACCGGCGCGCTGAACCTCACCCGCTTGGACACCCCCCGGCTGCACACCGTGCATGGCGACCTGCGCCTGAACGGCCTGCCCTACCTCTCCGTGTGGACCGGCGTGCCCGCGCTGGTGCACGTAGGCGGCGACCTCGAACTCGCCGAGCTGCCCAGCTGGGCCCACGGCGCCCCATTCAACGTGTCCCACGTCGGCGGTGACCTCGCCGTGCATGGCACCGATCTGCCGGCCATCGACGGGTTCGACCAGCTGGTGGAGGTGCCCGGCGAGCTCAGCCTGACCATCAATCGCCTCGCCACCCGGATCGACGGCTTCCACGCCCTGGAACGGGTGGGCCGCGCGCTCCGGATCGCGGCCAATGATGACCTGGAGCAGGTGTCGGCCTTTGGCGCGTTGACCGAGGTGGGGCTGGACGGCGACGTGGAGGACGAATCGCACCAGCTGCGCATCGCGTTCAACTTCGCGCTCACCGAAGTGGACGGGTTCGGTGCGCTCACCCACGCGGGTGCGATCAGCATCGTGGGCAACGAGGCCTTGGCCGGGCCCTCCCTGTCGGCGCTCACCACGGTGGAGCACGAGCTGGCGCTGCGCGCATCGGGGGCCACCACCATCGACGGCCTCGGCGCGCTCACTGCAGCCGGGTCCATCGAGGTCACCGGCCACACCCGCCTCAGATCACTGGGTGGCTTCAACCGCGTGCCGTCCGTCGGCACCGTGTTGGTGGCCGACAACCCGCTGCTCGAGCAGATCGGTGGCCTGTCCGGTCTCACGTCGGTCGAGGGCGACCTCGCGCTCGAGCGCATGCGCCGTCTCACCGCGATCACAGGCCTCGAGGCCATCACCCGGGTGGGGGGCGACCTGGTTCTCCGGGACCTGGCTGCCCTCCCGGCCCCGCTGGTCGACGCGTTCGTCGACCGCGTGACCGTGGACGGAGCCGTGATCCGCGACTGACGGCGCGCGCCTGGGCAGGCGCCGACGATTCAGCTGCCGCTGCCCGACGATGAGCTGGTGCTGCCCGACGACGATCCGCTGCTGCTGCCAGTGGTGCCGGAGGACGAACCGCTGCTGCTGCTGCTGCCGGTGGTGCCGGAGGACGACCCGGTGGTGCCCGAGGACGACCCGGTGGTTCCGGACGACGACGATCCGCCGCTGCTACCGGAGGACGAGCCGCCGGTGGTGTCGGTGTCGGTGTCGGTATCGGTGTCTGTATCGGTATCGCTATCCGTGTCCGAATCGGCGTCTGCGTCTGCGTCTGCATCCGTGTCGGCATCGGCATCGGCGTCGGCATCACCCGTCGGGACCACGGCTGCGGCCTGCCCCGTGTCGACGGCCTTCGTCGTGCCCAGGCTGTCACAGCCCAGGAGCAACGTACCGAACATGCCTACCAGTACCCACGTTGCGCGGTTGGTCCCCATCGGCACCCCCTCTCGTCGTGCTGGAGGTTACCCGGTGGTCGTCCCGCTGTCGCGCGAAGGTGCGACACGGGTCGTCAACGACCGAGGTCGCCATCCACCTCCAGCCCCTCGACAGCACCCGACGCCCCACCCCGCTCTCGGCCGACAACGTGATCGGGTCGGGTCCGTGCAGCTGGCCTCGCATCGTGCACGACGCGTTGAGCAGCGCTCACGCGCTGGTGCAGTGGCGGACCGACGCGTGGCGGATCGTCGACCTCGGGAGCACGAATGGCACGTGGGTGGACGGTGCGCGCCTGCCGCCGTGGACGCCCACGCCCATCGCCCCCACCCACCGGATCGTGTTCGGGGATGTGTCTGCGGGCAGGTTCCAGGTGCCGGCCACCGGCCCGAGCCTGTTCGCCGTGCAGGTGGGTTCGGGGCGGGTCGCTCGTCCCGATCCCCCGACGCTGCTCCGGATCGGAACCTCGGAGACGGGGCTGCAGGCCTCCGTCCGCCAGACGCCCGCCGGGTGGAGGCTGGAAGAAGATGGGGATGATGCGGGGCTGCTCGCCCGCGATGGCCCGATCCTCGGCGGCAGCTGGCGGGTGCACCTGCCGGGACGCATGCCCACCGCCCAGCTGGTCGACGCGCCCCGGCTCAGCGAGCTCACCCTCACGCTCTCCCTCGGGCGGTTCGAGGAGCACGTGCGGGCCGAGGTCGTGGGGCCGGATGGCTGGCGGTGCAGCTGGGAGCGCGCACACTGGTATGTGGCGTGGCTCCTGGCGAGTGAGCTGGTGTCCGACACCGGGGCGTCCCGCGAGGGGCGCGGGTGGATCGACGCGCTCGAGCTCACCCGCATGGCGGGCCGAAAGCGGAAGAACGATCTCGATCAGTACATCAGCAAGATCCGCAAGGACCTGACCAGCGCCGGCGTGTCCTACGGCTCCGACATCGTGCAGTCGCGCACGGGTCAGCGCCGGCTGGGGCTGTCGCCCGATCGGGTCGTGCTCCATCGTGAATAGGGTCGGGTGGCTCGCGCTGGTGCTGGGCTGTGGCTCGGCGCCCAAGGGGCCTCCGCCGTCGGTCGACAGCGGGGCCTCGTCACCGGTCGACTCCGCTGCGCCCGTCACCGCGCTACCTCGGATTGTGAGCGGACCAAACTTCATCTCCGCCGGTCCGGCGGCGCCGCTCACCCAGTGGCTCGAGCTGTCTACGGACGTGCCCTGCACCGTGAGCCTCGAGCTGGAGGCCCCCGACGGCGAGACGCTGGTGCGTGCGTGGGCCGGGTCGGCCACCGAGCACCGGCTGCCCGTGCTCGAGCTGCTGGCCGACACCCGGTTCACGGCCACGGTCCGGGTGCAAGCGGCGTTCGGCGAGGCCGTCGCGTCGGGCGATCTCACCACCGACCCGCTGCCGTTTCCGCTGCCCACGCTCCAGGTGCTCGCCCACGATCCGGCGCGGATGCAGCCGGGACTCACCGTGATGCCGATGCAGGCGGGCGAGCTGGACCAGTGGGTCGGGGTGCTCGATGCGCAGCTCCGGTGGCGCCACCTGCTGCAGATCCCGGCGAAGGTGAACGACGTGCGGTTTGGCGACGACGGTGACCTGTGGCTCATCGCGGGCTCGGCTGTGGAGCGACGCGCGGTGGACGGGACGGTCCATGCCCGCTGGCATGCCCAGGCCGACACGCCAGAGTCGGTGTTCGTCGATCTGGTCGGTGACTTCCACCACGAGGTGGTGCCGCTGGGCGATCGGTTCCTGTCGCTGGCGCGGCGCTCGGCGAGCGTTCCCGACTACCCGTTCGAGCGCAACGCCACCGGTGCCGGCCGGGCGGCGGAGGTGCTCGTGCCGCTGGTCGTGGAGGTGGGCCTCGACGGCACGATCCTGCGCGAGGTGGACCTCGCCCGTGCGCTGGATGTGCGACGCATCGGCATGGACAGCAACAACGACACCGAGATGGGGCTGGACTGGGGGCACGCCAACGCCGTGATCCCCGACGGGCCCGACCACTGGATCGTGTCGCTGCGGCACCAGGACGCCGTGGTGCGCCTGACCCGGGACGGCGAGGTGGACTGGATCCTCGCCAACCACGACGGCTGGCCCGACCGCCTGCGGCCCCACCTGTTGGCGCCGGTGGGCGGGTTCGAATGGCCGTTCCACCAGCACGCGCCAGAGCGCCTGGCCGACGGGGGCATCGCGCTGTTCGACAACGGAAACTACGGGCACACTCCCTATGGGGAGCCGCCCGACACCCCGCAGCGGTCCCGGCTGCGCATCGTGGACGTGGACCCGGTGGCGCGCACCGTCACCGACCGGTGGTCACTGGACGAGACCCCGGCCACCGGCGCGTTGTTCGGCTGGGCCATGGGGGATGCCGACGTGCTCGCCAACGGCAACCTGCTCGGCGTGTATGGGCACCTGGCGGGGGAGGCCGGTCGGACCAACGAGGCCGCCGGCCGTGGCGAGACCCATGCGCGGGTGCTGGAGCTGGCCCTCGACGACCCGGAGCACCCCGTACTCGACCTCCGCATGTCGTCGCGGCGGAGCGTGGTGCCACTGGGATGGCGGGTGTACCGAGCGCAGCGCATCGACCGGCTCCACCCGAGCGTGGTGCGCTAGCGCGATGTGCAGCCCGATGCCCGAGCTGCCACCGGTGACCAGTGCGCGCTCGCCCTCGGACGTTCTTCGCCGCTTTGGCGGCTGGTCCCTGGTAGGGTTGTCGGGTCCCGCGGGGGCGGTTGTTGCAGTGGCCTTGGAAGGGAACACAAAGCGGACAGTCGGGCGCTCGGCGAGGGCTCGAGGCGCTGCTGTTGCGGCTGCCGAGCAAGAGCCGGCTGGAGACGCTCATCCGGCGGTGGGATGCCGATCTGCACCAGGAGGTCGCGTGGGATGGGTCCCACATCGATGTGGCGGGCCTGGTCGTGCAGAAGCTGGCCGCCAGGTATGGGCTGCCGCCGGCGGGTGATGAGGCCGCCGCGCGCCTCCGCACGCTGTTCGTGGACCTGATGTCTGAGCTGTGGTGGGAGGGCGACCAGGTGGTCGCTGTGGCCCGGACCTGTGGGGTGGATCTGCCCCAGGCCACCCTGGCGGAGCGGTTGGTGGGCCTCCCGCGGCCGTTTCGATACGCGCTGGGGATGGTGCTCGTCGTGCTGCTCGCGGGTGCGGGTCTGTTCGGACTGCGCGAGGTGCGGGGCGCCGTGGGTCCGGTGGAGCTGGTGGTGGTCGAGTGCGACCACTCGGAGCGCTGTCGCCCCGCGAGTCCCGTGGTCCACTCGGAACGACAATGGTGCACGCCCGACGCGCCAACGTTTCCGTGCTTGCGGTGTGCGCCGAGCACCGCTCAGCCGGACCGCGACGAGACCGAGCGGTTCGTGTGCATGGACAGGTCGCCGTGGGCGCTGGCGCTCGGCACGACGGGCGCCGTGGTGACCCCGAATCAGCCCCCTCCGGTCAGCGCCGCTCCGCCGGTGCGCTCATCGCTCCAGGGCCCCTGTTGTGCGGTGCCCGTGGCCCGAGACACCCTGTTCCAGACCGGCTATCGCGGCAGCTTCGTGTGGGAGCCGTCTCCGGAAGACGCTCCGCCGGGCGAGCCCGACGCCGTCGCCGATGCGTGCGTCGAGGCGGGCAGCCTGACCTCCGTGCACGACGTGCCCGGGGTGTGGACCTGCACCTTCCTGATGGAAGACTTCGAGGGGGTCGAGTCCCCGTCGGTGAAGTCGGCCGCGATCGTACGAAAGTGCAGGGTTTATGCAGACAGCGCATATCTCGGCCGCTCTCGGCCGCTGCCGGACTCGACGTTGGAAGACGTGCTGCCGGCAGACCTCGTGGAGCGTGTGGAGTCGCCCGAGGCCGCAGATCTCGTGCTCACGGCGTCGTGGTCGGGGTCGGCGAACACCGGTCAGCGGTCGTGGCGGGTCGGGCAGAGCCGCATCCGCGATCGGGTGCGCACGGTCGCTCCGGCGGGCATCCTCGTGTACGACGACCTGCTGGCCAGGCAGGCGACCTACCTCGCGGCCGCGCCGAACGCGTCCGATGCCGCTCGCCTGTGCGCGCACGTGCTCGACGTGTGCGGTGGCTTCGGATCGGGCGCGGAGCGTTGTGCTGCTGCGCGGGTCGCCGTGTGCCTGGAGGACCGAGGATGATAATCGGAGTCTGGGTCTTGGTCGGCGCGGCCCTCGCCGGCGATGTCGAGTCCACCTGCCGGTGCACGGTGTTCACCGAGCGCTGCGTCGAAGAACCCATCGAGACCGAGCTCGATCCGAGGCGTCTCGCGGTGCAGGTCGAAGATGCGGAGCTGCTGGACGAGCTGGCGCCGGTGCTGTTGGACGAGCTCCGGGGGCTGGCGGTTGGGGGGCGCCCGCTGTTCGCCGAGGTGCTCGTGGACCAGGAGGTGTCCCGGTGGATCCGGTTCCACCGCGACCGCGCGCGGCAGCTCCACCACTACCGGCGGGTGCGGGAGGTGCGCCTGGGCGAGGAGGCGGACGCCGAGCTCGCCGACGTGCTCCGGCGAGAGCGGTATGACGCGTGCGTCGCGGACGAATACGCGAACCGCCTGCACGACCTCGATTCCGGGGCTCGGGACCTGCTCGTGGTCCGGCGTGGCGCAGACGGGTGGGTGGTGCTCGCCCGGGCCGAGTCGCCAGCGCTGCGGGTGGGAGAAGATTCATCGGCCGGTGAGGTCAGGTTCCGACTCGCAGCCTGGCGCGGTGGCGACCCGGGCGTGGTCCGGCGCAAGCTGTTGTCGCTGTACCCCGTGGCGAATGCCGCCCCGGAGCTCACGGTCAGCGTGCGCCAGGCGTCGGTCAACGGTGGCGGACCGCGCCCCTGCTCCGACGAGGCGCTGGCGGTGTTGTCGGATGAACCGCTGCACCTCGACGTGGGGATTCGCGACGAGGAGGCGCCGGACGCGTTGACCATCGGGTGGTCGGTCGCGGGGCAGGACATCATGGCGGCGGGCCGGGGGATCGTGGCGTTCGTGGTCGACCCTGAGTCGTTGGCGTCCATGGGTGCGGCGGAGTCCCGGGTCGACGTGGAGGTGTTCGATGCCTCGGGCGATTCGGTGACGGCCGCATGTGCGATCCGCCCGGTGCCCCGCACCAGCCTCCGGCCGATCCACGCGCCGCTACAGATCGTCGGCGGTGTACCCACCATGGGGGTGTTGGGCGGGCGCGCGCGCATCTGGCCGAGCCCGCTGGGGCGGGAACAGCTGCTGCATCCGCTCCAGCTCCGGGTGGATGCGGGCGACGCCGCGCAGGCCACCTCGCTCCGGTGGACCCAGACGAGCGGGCCCCCCCTGCGCTGCGACGCCGTGCGTGCCGTGGAGTGTACCCAGGGCGCCCAGCTCGAGGCGCGGACGGACGACCCGCTGCTCGTGCTGTCGTCCACCCAGCCGGGCTCGTACACGTTCGATGTGTCCGGTGTCGTGGACGGTCAGCGCACCCAGGTCACGTCGACCGAGGTGGAGGCGCGCTACCACAGCGCCACGGTCGCGAGCGGCCTGCAGCCCGAGATCTTCGGTGGATACAGGAACTTGCGGGGGGCGTCGCTGCCCTTCGTCGGCGGGAGCTTCCGGGCGCTCCCCGGACTGCACCTCCGCGGCCTCGTGGCACCCGTGGTCGACCTCCTGAATGCCGAGGTGGAGCTCGAGCCGCAGTCGATGGGGTTCGGATTCGGGGTGGAGCTCGATGTCGCGGACGCGCTCGCTACCCTGATCGACCGGCCGCAGGAGCGGTGGTCGCCTCGGGCGGCGGCGTCGCTGTGGAGCTGGCTGGATGTCGATCTCGCGCTCATCGCCGACCTCGGGTTCCTGCTCGCTCCGACGAATCCGACCGCCGTGCAGCCGAAGCGGGTCCCGCCCTTCGCCCTGCTGCAGGTCGGACCGCATATCCGCATGGGTTCGGTGGCCCTGCTGCCGTACTTCATGGTCCGGCCCGAGGTCTTCGGCGGGGATCCACGCGGCGACGGCAGACAGGACCTGGCCGACCAGGTCGCACCCGGCATCGGGTGGGGCCTGCAGGCGTCGTACCGATTCCGCACGTCCAACTCGGGGATGTCTGACGGACGCCGAGCCCAGACCAGCGCCCATTGGGAGTTCCTCGCCCAACAGTCCGGGTTCCACTGCTGGCGTACGATGGTGCAGCCAGGCTCGAAGGCCGCCCATCTGCGGTGCCGCGCCCGCGCCGACGACCTGCACCCGCTACGTGCCGTCGCCTACTGGGCCGCTCCGGAGCGCTCGCGGCTGAGTCGCGTCCACGTCACAGGGAGGACCGCGCCGGGTCAGTACAGGCTGCGTCTGTCCCGACCCACGGGCGGGCGCTGGCTGGGCAGCAAGAGCGAGCTCGAGCACGTGGACCAGGCGGCGGTGCGCAGGCGGTTGGTCCAGGAGCTCAAGGCGCTGTACCCGCGCATGGAAGACGTGCACGAGGAGCGGCAGCGGCCGGACGGCCTGGCCTGCGATGGCGCGTGCATCTGGGTGTGGACCGAGAACGCGCGCACCGTGGTGGTGGGGTTCGAAGGCGAGTTCCTGAACAGCGAGCAGCAGCGGTGGTGCAGCGATCGCCGCTACGAACCGGGGGAGGATCCGGCCGTTCGCAAGGTGCTTCGTGCGGCGCTCTGCGACCAACGCCTGGACCGCACCCTCGTGGAGATGCTCCTCGACGTGCACTCCGATTCCATCCTCGCCGCCGTGGTCGAAGAGCCGTGATCAGGCCCCGGGCAGGGCCGCCAGCACGTCGGGATGGCCCATCTCGGCGGCCAGGTCGGCCGCAGTGCGACCGTCCGGCGTGGCGAGGCTGGCGTCGGCGCCGGCGGCCAGCAAGGCCGTGACGTTGGCGGTGGCCCCGGTGCGGGCGGCCATCATCAGCGGGGTCCAGCCGAACCGGTCTGCGCGATCGATCCGCACCCGGTGCTGGAGCAGCTTCGACAGCATCGGGGTGGCGGTCGCCTTGCGCGCGAGCCGGTGCAGGGCGGTCTCCTCGGTGTCTGGCGTGCGGCGATTGGGGCTCGCGCCCGCCTCGAGGAGCACGCTGGCGATCGCCAGCTCGCCGCGGTCGCAGGCGACCATCAGCGCGGTGTGGCCTCGGGTATCGCGCGCGTCGACGTGGGCCCCGTCGGCCAGGGCGGCGACGGCGGCGTCAGCGGTGCCCGCCTCTGCGGCGGCGACGAGCTGCTCGTTCGGTGCTGAGTGCATCGTGTCCTTCGTGCTGGGCGCAGCATAGGCCAGTGGGTGCGGTCCGCGCCATCGGGGGTATCGTGGGGCAACCATTGGAGGCCTCATGCTGCTCCTCGTCCTGGTCCTCGACGCGGGTGCCACCGATCTCACCCTCGACGGCGCCTGCCCTGGCCCGGTGCTGTTCGAAGTGACCGACATGACGCCAGGCGGCCGGGTGGCCGTGCTCGCGGGCTCGGGCCCCGGCGCCGCCCCGATCCCCGGCGGTCCGTGCCGGGATGTGTCGAGCGGTCTGGCCGGTCCGCTGCGGTTCTTCGGTCCGCTCGCCGACATCGACGTGGACGGCGTGCTCGCCTTCCGCCCGGACGTGCCCCTTGGACTGTGCTCCCGCAGCCTCGTCGCGGTCGACCTCGAGACCTGCGAGGTGTCGGCTCCTGTGGAGTTCGGCGCCGAGCCGGGCGCCGTCATGCGCTGGGAGGACGCGACCACCGGCTCCTGCCCGAGCGACATCCACGTGCGGTTCGGTGAGATCGCGGCCGCGATGCCCGACGGGCCCATCGACGTGACCATCACGGCGCACCAGATCGACCCGGCGGCCGGGTACGGCGACTGGGAGGCCACGTTCGTGGACACCGACTGCGTGAAGCGGTGGCTCGAGACCATCGCCGCCCGCGACGTGAGCACCTACGACGACTGGGCGCCGGCCGTGTGCAACGCCACCACCGACGCGGGCGAATCATTTTACTTCGTGTGCAAGAACGACGGCGCTCTCAACCCGCAGATCGCGATCTACCCGACCACCGCGGCCCCGGCGGACTTCATGAAGGTGTACATGCTCGACCGCACCTTCGCGTGGTGCGATCTGGCGGGCGTGGACAACCGGCCCGGGTTCGATGCCGAGGTGACCAACGGGAACACCTTCGGCAACGCCGGCGACTACGTGGAGTTCGCCTGGTAGGGCGTGGGGCTGGGGTTGTTGCCGGCGTGGCCAGGTTAGCTATTTTGTTTTAACTAAGCGATGGGCCTCGCGGAAGCTGTGTTTGTATCAGGAATAACTCCCGACTCGAGCTCTGACCCTCAGCTACGCGCGCCGCTCGGTGCCCGCTCTCGCCCAAACCCGGTTCGCCCGCGCGAGGCCGCCGAGGAGGGCGCGGCCGATGGCGTTCACGAACCGGAACGAGAGCCGGCTGTGGGGTTTGAGGAGCACGTCGAGCGCGTCGGGGCCGAGCTCGAGCACCACCCCGACCTCCCGCATGCGGCAGTCGGCGATGACCGGGGTGCCGAGGAGCGGAGCGAGCTGGCCGAACACATTGCCCGGTCCGAAGAGCGCGACCCGCTCGTTCGTGGCGGGGTTCACGGCCTCCACCGCACCGCGCACCACGACGAAGCAGGACGCGGAGGCCTGCCCCGCCCGGAGGAGCCGGCGCCCGATGAGGCGGGCGAGCTCGAGCAGGACGGTGAACGACACCGGCCGCAGCCCATGTCGGAGGCCCTGGAAGTCGAACCGGTCGAGGGCGTCGACCCGGGTGGGGCCGACCGCGCGCGCGCTGTGCTGCCTGCGGCCCGCGCTGAGCAGCGCCGGCTCGCCGAAGAAGCCGCCGGGGCCGATCCGCGCCACATGCCGCTCCTCACCGCCGGGCAGCGTGAGGGTCAGGTCCACCGCGCCGGAGCGCACCAGGTGCCCGCCCGTGGACGGATCCCCCTGCGCGAACAGGAGCGCGCCATCCTCGTACTGTGCAGGGATGCGCAGGGCTTCCAGCTCGGCTCGCTGTGCGCTGTCGAGGGCCTCGCGGAAGGTCACGCGTGCAGCTCCTCGGTGCGCACCTGCACGCCGCCCTCGGACCGCGACACCACGATGGCACCGTACTCCGGCACCTCCACCCAGCCCGTGGTGTCGTGGGTGAGCGGCTCGCTCGCGATCACGGCGGCCTCGGCCCGCTCGCCCCACATCCCCCACCGCCCGTCCCGGGCGTGGAACGAGCCGCCCGTCGTGTACCAGAGGCTCAGGAACCGGGCGTTGGCGGCGCGCACCAGGGCGGACAGCAGGGCATCACCGCTGTGCCAGCCGCCGGGGTCATCCAGCTGGCTGAGCAGCAGCGCATCCACCCACTCGGAATCCGTCGTGCCGGTGATGGCTGTGCTCGCCGACGTGGTCGGTGGGGAGCGTACCGCGCAGGTGTTCGTCCCGGTCCGCACCCTCGATGGCGGGCCTCATGCGGCGCTGGCCCGCACGATCCGGGATGTGCTCGCCGATGCCGGCACCTCCGCGGCGAGGCGGTGCGCATCCTGGCCCGGATCGCCGAGACCATGGCGAGCGCGCACGCCAAGGGGGTGATGCACCTCGACCTCAAGCCGGCGAACATCATCCTGCAGCCGTATGGCCAGGTGAGCATCATCGACTGGGGCCTGGCCCGGTTCCACGACATCGAGGCCTACGCCGCCTACCTCCGCGCGGCGGGTGAGACCGCAACGCCCCAGGCGAGCGCGTGGGAGGGGTTCGCGGGCACGCCCTCGTACATGCCGGCCGAGCAGGCCCGGGGAGGCGCTGGCCGGGGGGCGCGAGGATGGGGAGATTGTGGAGCTCGCGGCCGGCGAGACGCTGTTCCGGGAGGGTGACACGGGCACGTCGGCGTACCAGATCCTGTCGGGCGTGGTGCGGGTGACCGTGGACGGAGCGACGGGGCCCACCGAGCTCGCTCGACGCTCGGTGGGGGAGCTGATCGGCGAGCTGTCCATCCTGTCCCGCGACCCCCGGAGCGCGACGGTCACGGCGGTGGAGCACACCCGGCTGGCCGTGATCACGCCCGACCGGATCGAGCGGGAGCTCGACACCGCGAACCCGCTGCTGGCGAAGATGGTGCGGAGCCTGTCCCACCGGCTGCGGCAGGCGGCTGACGGCGCGCGGGGCTGAGTCGCTCGGTCCCACGTGGGCGCGCCGCATGCCGTGCGCCCGCGTCGCGTGGTACGAGGCCCGCCCCTTCCCCGGTGGAGACCCCATGAAGACCATCACCATCGCCGGTCCTGGCAAGAACGCCCTCGGCATG
>JBLFXJ010000207.1:0-14401 GCA_047609825.1 Myxococcota bacterium | reverse complement strand
CACCCGCCTCCCAGATGGCACGGGCTTGGCGTTCAGCGTCGGCGATGTGCGCGTGCAGAGCCCGTTCACTGGCACCTACGCCGGACTGTTCCAGGTCGATCTGGAGACGCTCGGCCTCACCTTCTCGTGCTCAGGCTCATCCACGGTGGTCGTGGGCCCGTGGGGGCAGTTGGGCACCGGAACCGGGAGCTGCCTGCTCTCGATCCTCATTCTCGACCTCGATCTGCCCCTGAGCTACGTCTTCGACCTCGACATCGATGTGGACGGGACGGTGGTGGGCGAGGCTGGCGTCGAGATCCTGCTCATCACGTACAACTTCCCTGCTGAGAGCACCCTCGACCCCGAGGGCCGCGGCTTCGACCTCACCTTCGCGGGCGACATCCCGCTGCTCGGGCCCATCGACGCCACGGTAGCCGCCCCGCGGGTGAGCCTGGACTACGAGTAGTGGCGGACCCTACGTGGGCTTGGCCCGACAACGCCGGCGGTTCGGTGGTCCTCCGGGGGCGAGGCTGGTCGTTCTATGTCGACCAGGAGTGCATCCTGTGCACCGTGTGCAGCGAGGCGGCACCGGCGAACTTCCGCCTGTCGGCCGACGAGGACCACGACGTGTGCTTCCGGCAGCCGGGATCCGAGGCAGAGCTCGACGCCTGCCTCGACGCGCGGAACAACTGCCCAGTAGACGCCATCGGTGCCGACGGCCTGGGCATCAGTGATCGTCTCTCTCTGCCCGCCGCTCACGATTCAACAGGTCGCTGATCGCCTGTTTCGCGGGCTTGCCCTCATACAGCAGAGCATGCACCTGCTCCGTGATCGGCAGCTCTACACCAACCTTTCGAGCGAGCTTGGTCGCAGATGAGGCGGTGACCACGCCCTCTGCAACCTCTCCCAGTTCCGTGAGGATGTCGTCGAGGGTGCGCCCGGCACCCAGCGCCAGCCCCACACGTCGGTTGCGCGACAGATTGCCGGTGCAGGTGAGCACCAGGTCGCCCATGCCCGCCAAGCCCATCATGGTCAGCGGGTTGGCCCCCATGGACACCGCGAGGCGGGTGATCTCCGCGAGCCCACGGGTGATGATCGCGGCGCGCGCGTTGGCACCCAGCCCCACGCCGTCCGACACCCCGCACGCGATCGCCATCACGTTCTTCAGGCTCCCACCGATGCAGACGCCAACCACATCATCGGTGTGGTAGGTGCGGAATGCTCCGAAGTGGAACGCGTCGGCAGCCGCGTGGGCCGTCGCGTCGCCCCCTGCCACGACCACCGCCGTCGGCAGACCGCGGGCGACCTCGAGCGCGAACGACGGCCCGTACAGCATGCTGATCCGGTGGGGACCGGGGAGTTCCGCCGACAACACGTCATGCATGGTGTCCAGGGTGTCATCCTCGATCCCCTTGGTCGCACAGCACACCGACGCGGTGACCGGGATGGACGGGGCGGCCCTGCGCATCACGTCCCGCAGCGCATGGCTCGGCACCGAGGGCACCACCAGGGCGGCACCACGGCACGCCTCCGCAAGATCGGGACTCGCGTGAAGCGTCGGCGGCAGGTCCACCTCGCGCAGATAGCGGGGGTTGCGATGCTCCTGATTCATCTGCGCGCACCGCTCGGCGTTGCGATCCCACAGCACGGTCTCGTGCCCCGCACGCGCGAGCTGCGCCGCCAACGCCGTGCCCCAGCTGCCACCACCGAGAACCGCACATCGCATCATCGCCCTCCCTTGGCGCGCGATGCTACACCGCCACGTCGCAGTCTCGCAGCGGCGAGGACGGAGCACTGAATGCGGATCGGGATCGCCATCACGCGCGCGGCGTCGATCGACACGACCTGGACCACGGTCCACCTGGCCGTTGCCGCACTCGAACTCGGGTGGTCCGTTCGCTTCATCGAGCCATGGGACTTCGAGGTCGCGGCAGACCGAAGGCTCATCGCCCGAGCGCACGCGTTCGAGCCGGATCGAGGCGTCACCGTTGAAGCGATGGCAGCCGCGCTCTCCGGGCGCCGAGCCACCCGCCGGTTCGTGGACGTGGCCCGTCTCGACGTGCTGCTGCTGCGCGCAGCACCACTTCGCCCCACCGTGATAAGCCTCGCGATGATGGCCCAGGCGTACGGCGTGCGCGTCGTGAACGACCCGGCCGGCCTCTTGCGGGTGAGCCACAAGGCCTGGCTGGCATCCCAGCCCAGCGCGCACATCCCACCCTCACTGGTCACCCGCAGTCGTGCCGCAGCGCAGCTGTTCTACGAGAGCCAAGGCGACGGCGTGGTGGTCAAACCCGCTCGCGGAAGCGGCGGGCGCGCGGTGCACAAGGTGGCGGCGGGCTCGCCTGAGGACATGGACGAGGCGTTCGACGGCGCCACGCTGGTGGGCGATGGCTACGTGGTGATCCAGCGCTACCTCACCGAGGCGGATGATGGCGAGAAGCGCCTGCTCTGGCTCGACGGCGAGCTGATCGGTGGGTACCTTCGCCAGCGCGCGGAGGGTGAGTTCCGGCACAACCTGAAGCGCGGCGGCATCGCCGTGCCAACGGAGGTCACCGCGGCGGACAAGCGCGCAGCCCGATCCATCACGCCGGCGCTCCGACAGGCCGGCATTCGATTCGCCGGTCTGGATGTGATAGGCGGCTACCTCATCGAGGTCAACGCCCTCAACCCAGGGGGCACCTACCACACGGACCGATTGAGCGGGACGCGGCTGTCCCGCACAGTGCTGGCTCGCTTGGTCGAGCCCGTCGCACGCCCGGAGTACAGGGAATGAGCTCGCCTCGGCCGCTGAGCAAGAAACAAGTGCTCGACTACCTCGCACGAGGTGAGTCGCTCGCGGGCACCGATCTGCGAGGCAATGACCTCTCTGGCGTCACCTTCGACGGCGCCGACCTCACCGCCTCCAAGCTGGCTGAGTGCAACCTGTCGCGTGCCACGTTCCGCGGCTGCAAGCTGGTGGCCGCCTCGCTGTGGCACTCGGAGTGCAAGGACGCATGCTTCGATGACGCCGACCTCGAAGAGGCCGATCTGGACTTCACCAACCTGGACGGCGCCACGTTCCACCGCGCCAAGGTGAAGAAGACCATCTTCCCCTTCCACCGCCTCTCCCTCGACGACGTGCTCACGAGCGTGCGCACGGGGGTGAAGGTGCGCATGGAGAGCCGCGGCGCGGGCGAGTGACCCTCCCGGGAGCACGATTCCCGGAACCCCGCCCGCTGGCCGGTGTCAGTCGTCTCGGAGGCCGCCCGCACCGATGGTCATGATCCTCGCCATGGCCTTCGGGCCCACCGACGACGAGCTGGTGCGCCGGTTCAAGGAGGGGGACCGCCATGCCTACTCGGAGATCGTGCGACGGTACCAGGATCGCGTCTTCTCCCAGTGCCTGCGCTGGATCGGCGAACGGCAGGTGGCGGAGGAGGTGGCACAGGACGTGTTCATCGCCCTGTTCCGCTCGCTGCCCAAGTTTCGCGGCGACGCCCGCCTCTCGACCTGGATCTTCCGAGTGGTCGTCAACCACTGCAAGAACCGCCGGCTGTACCGCCGCCGCCGACAGCACGGCAAGCACGAGCCCCTCGAAGGCCAGCGGCCCGATGACCCGGATGCGCCGAAGCGTCAGATCGCCGACGACAGCCCTGGGGCTGACGCGGGGATCCACAGGAGCGAGGCCGAGGAACTGGTGCATACCGCCCTCGCCCATCTCGACGACGAGCAACGCCAGATCGTGATCCTACGCGACGTACAGGATCTGTCATACCAGGAGATCAGCGAGATCCTCGGACTGCCGAGGGGTACAGTGAAGAGCCGGATCCACCGCGCGCGAGCCCAGCTGGCCACCCTGCTGGCGCGGCGCATCACCAAGGAGGACGTGGTCTGACGTGAGCAATCAATTCGCCGATGAGCGGCTGTCCGCCTACCTGGATGGTGATCTCGACGACCTCGAGACCCGGAGCTTCGAGCAAGAGCTCGAGCGGGACCCCGCGCTCCGTGCTGAGGTCGAGGCGTTCCAGTCCACTGTGGCGTTGCTCCGACGTGATGGCCCCGCGCGTGCCCCGTCCGACTTTCACCTCAAGGTCCTCCAGGCCGTCGCTGATGAGCCCGTGGCCGTGCCGTGGTGGGTCTGGCTCCGCCGACCGTTCGGACTGCCCGTCGAGGGGTTGCTGGTGGCGGCCGCCGCGGCGCTGGTGCTGTGGGTTGCACTGCCGGACTCCGGTCCAACACTCGATGTCGGCGGGTCCGACCCCGGTGCCGCCAAGCTCGACTGGGCGCAGCCCGAGGCCAAGCCCAAGGCCGAGGCGCCCGCGCCGAACTCAGTCGAGCCGGCCGGGACCGCAGAGGCCAGCGAGAAGGCCACCCGCGGTACGCCCAAGGGCGTCGAAAAGATGCCTACCCCACCGCCTCCGGCGTCGAAGAAGGCCGTCGAGGGGTCGCCCTCGGATGCCATCGCGACAACCACCAAGGGTGAGGCCACGTCCAAGCCCTCACCGGCCGGAACCGCCGACGACATCCCCGACAGCCGCAAGATGGTCGGCGGTCACAGCTACCGGGTGTCCACCTCCGATCCCGAAGCCCAGTTCGCGCTGCAGCGCATCGCCGCGCGCCACCAAGCGCTGGCCCTGGGCACTAACGGCGCGCGCCTCGGCGGCACCGAGTTCGAGAATGCCGGCTCGCTCACCGCAGTGGTGCAGATCCCGTTCGATGCACTGAACGCCTTCGAGCGCGACCTGGCCGCCCTCGGCGTGGTGACGGCCGAGCTCGACAAGGAGCTGTTCAACGCCGAATCGATGCAGGTGACGGTGCATCTGCAGCTCGATGGCACGCCCGAGCCCGCCCGGCGCAGCAAAGACGCGCTGGAAGAGAGCCTCGAAGCCATCGAGTGATGTGTGAGGAACCCGCTCCGCCACCCGGTGTCAGGTAGGGGGCATGCGGTCGTGACGGCGCACGCTACACTCGACTGCAGGGGGTTGGATGGTCTGGGTCCTGGTGGGGGCGCTGGCGATGGCTGCGCCGACGTTCAGCGGAGACGACCCCGGAGACGCGCGGGTCGCCGCCCATGCCTGGAGCGCGGCGATCGAGTGCACCGGGTGGGAAGCCCCACACCAGCCTCATGTGGCCATCGAACGCGGCTACGTCCCCGGCGGATACCTCGGGCGAGCGTTCCACGACGACGGGCTGTCGCTGATCGAGATCTCCGCCGGAGACGCCAGGATCGACGAGGTCATCGTGCACGAGGTGGCGCACGCGTGGGTCTCGAGCGGCCCAACCACGCTCGCCGAGGGCCGGGCCGAGCTGCTCGCGGACTGCATCACGCGGCGTCGCCCCGGAGTGGCCCCGCTCCAATGGGATGACGGCCGCGATCTGACCGCCATGCCCGATCTGGAGGGCTGGTCCACCGGCCACGCGCACGGCCCCATGGTGTTGGGTGACGCGCGGACCGACGCCTACCTCGGCGCAGCTCGGCTGATGCGCGCCGCCGCCACCCTGGTGGAGCCCCGAGCGCTGTGGGCGCAGGACGGCCTGGACTGGGCTGGGTTCCGCTCGCTCATGGAGGAGGCCGGCCCCGAAGGACACCAGCTCCTCGCTGTGATCGACGCACCGGTATGGGTCCAGCGGGCCGCCCTGTCCGACGTGGATCGCGACGGCCTGCCCGCCCTCGTCGAGTCGTTCCGAGGCACCGACGCAGACGTCTGGGACAGCGACGGAGACGGCTGGTGGGACGGTGCCACGCCACCGCACACCGCCCGGCCCGTGCCTCTGGATGGCTCGCCAGTGTGCCTGGGCGTGGCCGGGGGCGACACACCGACGCTTGCGCGGGTGGTGACCGGGGGCGACCTGCGCGGCGTCGCACACCCCAACGTCCGGCCCGTCCACGGGGCAGAACCTGACGGGTCCATCCTGCTCGCGCCCGGCCAGCCGCTCGTGGTCGCGGCCACTGTCGATGCATCCGGAGTGAGCGGCGGACTGTGGGCCAGTGCCGTCGGAGATGGGCTGGTGGTCTCCACGGCCTGCCAGGCGGGTGAGCATGCCACGGTGTGGTCCCGCACCCGCGGCCACGTCCCGCAGGTCACAGCACTCGTGCACGCGATCGACGCGGTGTCCGACGATGCGGACGCCCGATGGGGCCCGGTGCCAGGACGGGTCGCTGTCGCGCTCGGCAGTGACGGGTCTACCGTGAACGGTCCCGTGGTGGAGCTTACCGAGGCCGACGCCGATGACGTGTACGAGGCCGCACGCCTCGCCGTCGCCGTGCACCGGCTGTGGTCCTCGGGTCAGCCCGACTGGGGTGCTGCCCGGGGCATCGCTCACATGCTCGCCCAGCCGCGCTGACACCTCGCACCTCCCCGGCGGGATAGCAGGGAATTCGGAGGTGTTCGTGTGGGTCGTCGTGGCGAGCGTCGTGGCTGGGGCCCAGGAGCCCCAGGCAGATTGGGCCACAGATCTGGCCGCACAGCTCACCGCAGACGCCTCGTCCGCCGAGCGCACGGCGCGGATCACCCGAGAACTCGGTCAGCGTGCCGCTGACCCCGACGCCACCGATCGCCTCGGCACGGTGCTGTCCACGGTCACCTGGCTGCAGGTGCTGGGCCTCGAGTTGCCGGACGAGGTGCGAGGGTACATCGCCGCCGCTCTGTGCGATGACCCCCAGGTGCGGGCCGAGGCCGCATCCGCCGCGAGGATGGGCAGCCCGCCGCCAGCGCTGCCGGAGGCAGAAGTCGATGTCGACTCCATCCTGTTCGGCACCCGGGCCGGGATGAGCGAGGCGCTGCCTGACCACGCTGAATCGTACGGCGACGAAGAGATGAACGCCGGCGTGCTCGCCTATCGGCAACGCGCCCTCGCGCGCACCGATGACGACCCTTGGCAGGTGCGGGACGGTGCGGGCAACACCTTCGCGCCGACGGGCTTTGCAGAGCGGGTCGGCGACTGGACAGGGCGTGCCCGGCTCGAGAAGCGGCGTACCACCGGCGCCGCTGGAGGGATCGGAATCATCGCGAGCGGACTGCTCGTCCTCGGCGCCGGTGTGAGCATCGCCACGCTCGGTGACCCGTCCAGCGGTCAACGAATCGCTGGCGCAGGAGTCGCCGTGGCCGGCGCTGGGCTCGCTGGCGGTGGCGGCGGATTGATCGCAGTGACCTTGGGCCGACATCGCAGCCTCGAACGGAGCTACTCGCGAGACGAGGCCGACCTGTGGATCGTTCGGCACAACGAGGCGCTACGTGACGAGCTGCTCCTCGACCCCGGAGATGGCGAGTAGTACGGGCCCTTTCAGCCGCATGACCCGGGCTTCACTCCTGGAGGGTGTGGACCTACCAGGGGTGTGGAGGCCCCCCCATGCAGCACACGACAGCGCTCGCACTCACCCTGCTCCTCACCGCCTGCGGCCAGCCCCTCGAGCTTCCCGCGCAAGTGACCGACGCCGGCCACAGCGGGACCGACCTGTTCGTGCAGCCCTGCCCCACGTGGTGCTCCGTGGACGAGGGCGTGCGCGCTCTCACCAACGTGGCTGGCGACATCATCGCGTACGAGGTGGTGCAGCCCGCAGCGCCGTGGGACGACGTGATGGCCGACGCGCGCCGCAAGTGGGGGGCTCCGACATCCACCTACGAGGTCGCGCCGCCCCCCGAGGGGTCCATCGATCTGGCCTGGTTCGAGGACCGCGACCGCCTGCACCGCCGCCACCTCGGCGTTGCCCACATCCTGCTCGACAAGGGCGATCCGAGGGAGGTCACCCGATTCGCCGTGTGGCGACAGGGCAACACCCTCGTCCAAGTGACAGATGACGACGCCGAGCTGCGCGCCACCTGGGTGCTCGTCGACCGGGTGTACTGACAGACCGGGTGGGTGGCCTCAGGGCAGCATCATCGTCATGCAGAACACGCTACCGCCGCTCTTGATGAACTCCGACGTGTCCACTTCGATCACCTGGAATCCAGCAGACCTCACCCGCGCTACCGTGTGGACGCTGCCGTGGTGCACGATGAAGTGCCGACCGTCGGGGCAGTTGCCGTTGGCTGCAAACCGCATCGCGTCCGCGTAGGGCACGGTGATGCAGTTCGGGAACGTGGCCCGCAGGAGCGCCAGCCCGGTCGGCGTGAACGCCTCCTCCACCACCAGCGCCGTGGTGGCGTCGAGCGGGCTCAGGCAGGTGTCGAGGTGGTAGGGGTCCACCAGCTCGAGTGCTACCACCGGCGCACCGAGGAGCGCGGCCAATGCGTCGAGCGCCGGCCGCTGGGTGCGGTAACCGTAGCCACAGTAGATGAGCTCGCGGTCCGGGTGCCAGCGGGCGTCGCCCTTCCCTTCGAACGCATACGCCCCCGCCCCGAGGGGCACCGTGAGCGCATGCCGCTGGGTCTCGTACCAGGTCGCATGCACAGCGACCTCGGACTGTCGGAGCTCAGACCGCATCCGCGAGCGCACCACGACCCAACGACCATCGGGGAGTTTCGCGGGAAACGACGGATTCGCGACGAACACCAGATCCGGGAGACCGGCGACGGGGTCGAGCACGTGCACCGGGTATCCGAGGTCGCGGTACACAGCGGCGAGCGCGGCCCACTGCGACACGGCCTTGCTGCGATCGACCTGACCGATCTGCCCCTGCATGTGGGGGTTGATGACGTAGGTGACGTCGAAGTGCGCCGGGTCGCCCAGCAGGACGCTCTCCCAAGGCGCCCGGGGCGTGAACGCATCCGCCGCGGGTAGCGCATCGACACAATCGATCACCCGACCGGCGCCCAGGCGTGCAGGCGAGAGGCTGACATCTTCTCCGGTCGCCATCGCGCGCTCCAAGGGGAGTGCTCTCGTATCCCGCGTCGGGTCATTGTCGTGGGCTCGTAAATTGGTTAATTGGTTTAACCAATTGGAGAGCCCGTGCGCGCCATCACCCCCCGACGCCCGGTCGACCTCGCCGCCGAGGCCGTGCGCGACGCCATCCTCGATGGCGAATGGGCCCCTGGAGAGCGCCTGCCACCGGAGCGGGAGCTCGCCGAGACCCTCGGCATCTCGCGGCTCACCCTGCGCGCTGCCACCTCCAGGCTCACCGCACAGGGCCTCCTACAGCCCAAACAAGGCAGCGGCGTACGCGTGCTCGACTGGCGCTCCACCGCCGGCATCGGCCTGCTACCGACGCTGTTCGCCCGCGGCGAGCTGACCTTGCTGGCGCCGTTCCTCGAGCTCCGCCGCGCGGTGGCCATCGAGATCGCGGCCACCGCCTGCACCCGCGCCACCGCCACCGATCTTGACCAGCTTCAGAGCCACGCAGATGCGCTGGCGGTCGAGCAGGACCTCGAGCGCCTGGCAGAGGGCAACCTCGCGTTCGCCCGCGCCGTGCTGCGGCTCGCAGACAACCTGCCCGCGGAGCTGCTGTTCAACACGGTCGCCGATGTGTACCGCGCCCGTCCAGAGCTCCGGCAGACCCTGCTCGCGAGACCGGATGCCGTGCGCGCCAGCTTTCCGATCATCGTCGCCCTCCTCCGCACCCGCGATCCCGACCACGTGCGTTCCGTCGTGCGAGTCACCCTCGAAGCCGTGGATGCAGCCACACTGGAGACGCTGTGAACCATGCCATCGCCACGGTGCTGCTCCGGCGTCCGACGCGCATCGCAGCCAACCTCACCCGGCTCCGGGCAGCCGGCCGCATCGACGCCGAGCCCACGCTGTGGCAGGTCTTCCTCGGCGTGTTGTACATGCGCTACCGGGTCACGTTCCGCGCCGACACGGTGGGCGTGGCCGACCCTGGGCAGATCCGCGCGACCTTGCGCGCCCGCCTCCTGGCGCATCGGCCGCTCCGGCTCCCGTTCCTGGTGGCAGAGCGTGTCATCGCACCCCGCGACCTCACCGGCCTCATCGCGTCGCCAGAGTTCCTCGAGCGGCACCTGCTCGGCGCCTTCCACCTGGAGGACCACGCTGTGTACGACCTCGAGCTGCTCGCATGCCACCCCGGACGGCTCGTGCAGCTCCGCGACAGGGTGGCAGCCGTCGCCGAGGGCGACACACGGCGAGCGCGCTGGCTGCAGGACCTGGTGGTGTACGACGGCTACCATGCGCGCTTGTTGGCCCTCGTCGATCGCGCGCTCGCCGGAGACTTCGACGTCCTCGAGCCCGGCGGCATCGCATCGGATGCCAGTCTGCGCGAGTTCATCCGCTGGTGCTGCGCCGCACCGGCGACCCCAGCAGCCACTGTCCAGGCGCTGCGCGAGGGCACGTTCAGCCTCGACCCGAGGTCTCACAACTCGTCGAGCACAGCCGGGTCGTCGAGCGGGTCCACCTCGATCGGAATCTCCTCGTCCACCCCGGCGTTCCGTCGCACGGCGTAGATCCCCACGCCGATCGCGACCGCCACGAGTCCGAGCGCCTGCGATGTGGTGAGTCCGATCACAGATGCCTCCCCAAAGCTGGCCCCCGCCTTGGACATTCCCGGGAGCCACGCGGCCACGGCATCCGACACCTCAACCGACACCACCACGCCGCGGTGATCCGCCCGGTACGCCTCGACAGCGCTGCGGAACCACGGCTCGATGATCAGCGTGAGAGCGGCGATCTGACCGTCGAACCGTCGCTTCGTCCAGAGGTACGTGAGGAGTCCCGCGAGCAGGGTCAGGTAGGCCGCCGCCCACACCTGGGTCGGGTACAGCGGCACGTCGTGCAGGCGACCCACGCCACCGTGGAACTCGAGGGTGAGGAAGGGCGCGATGGCGGACAGCCACACCTGCCCACCCGTGAACGCATAGGGGAAAAGCCCAATCGCGGCGTCACCGATGTGGTCCACGACGTCGCCGTGGCAGCACCCCGCGAAGAAGCAGCCGACCCGGCCGACCCCCATCCCGAGCAGAACCGCCGGCGCCGCGATGTCGGCGAGCTTCCAGATGTGGATGCCCTGCGCCCGCGCCACGAGGCCCACCGCGAGGATGCCGCCGAGGATGCCGCCGTACACCGCAAAGCCCGAGAACGACAGGAGTGACAGGGGGTCTGCGAGGGTGCGCTGGGGCTCTACGGCGACGGCATACAGCAGCCGCCCGCCGGACAGTCCGCCCACCGCGGCCGCCAGGTAGACGCCGAGCAGCCGATCCGGGTGAAGCCCGCCGCGGAGCGCGAGCGCGTGCACGAGCATGAACGCCGAGCAGAACGCGGCGAGGATGAACAGGCCGTACGTGTGCACGCCTGCGCCGTTGCCGAGATCGACGAGAGTAGGCCACATGGGTGCGATGTATGACAGTCACCGCGTCGCCGCCTGTCCAACTGCATCACGACAGGCTCAGGGGCGGGGCACGCGGACCCATGCGTTGTCGACCAGCGAGCCCAGCCAGAGGGTTCCGCCCCGCTCCTGCACGCTGGTGACCACGTGGATGTGCTCGCCGGCGGGATCCATCCGATCGTGCAGTACCCGCCCATCTCCGTCGATCCCGATCACCCGCGCGGTGCGCTCCGGGGCGGGCTGCGCCCAGGCCGGCAGCTTGGCCACCACCCGTCGCGCAGCCGGCCACGGGCCCAGTCGATCCAGTGCCCCCTTCCGCGGTGAGGCGATGGCGAGCCAGAAGGTCCCTCCCGTCCCGGCGCTGATCCCGTCCGGATACCCCGGTAGATCGTCGATCAGGACCGAGTCCGTGCCGGCCTTGGGGCCCGCGATCCACACCTTCCGAACCCGGTGACGAGAGGTCTCCACCACCAAAGCGAACTGTCCCGACCCATCCAGCGCGATGCCATTGGCGAACCACAGCCCGTCGAGCACCAGCTCGGCCTCGGGAGCTCCCGGCCGCCAGCGACACAGCCGGCCGGCGGGGCGCGTCTCGAGCACGTCGCGCTTCCAGTGCGCCTGGTCATGTCGGGAGCTCGCGTCGGTGAACCAGACCGTGCCATCCGGTGCCACCTCCACGTCATCGGTGAACACCAGCTGGGTGCCACCGCAGCGGGTGGCGAGCGTGGTGAGGGCGCCGTCATCGGGGTGCATCGCGAGCAGGCCGGAGAAGGCATCGGCGATGATCAGCCGGCCATCCGGCGCCCAATGCAGCCCGAGCGGCCGGCCACCGGTGTCGGCCAGCGTCACGGGTTCGGAGTCCACGGAATCCCACCGCAGGATCCTGCCGTCGGCCACGCCCGCGAACACACGACCGGCGGCGTCGACCTCCACGTCCTCGGGTCCGTGTGCGTCGGACAGCTCCACCCGCAGGGAGCCCTCGAACCACGGTCCCGGCGCCCACCTGGCGGCGTCGTGCGGCGGCACGTCGATGGCCAGCGGCTGCACCGGACCGGGCGAGGCGAGCCAGCCCAGCACCCACAGCACGGCCAGCGTCACACCGAGCCCCGCATATCGTCGCATCGCGGCCCCCTCGCCAGCTGGCCCCGGTAACGTGTGCGCTACCCGCGCCGGAGGAGCACTTCCTCCACCCGATGCTCAGGCCCCTTGCGCAGCACCACGGCTGCGCGTTCCCGCGTTGGCAGGATGTTCTGGAGGAGGTTGGGCTCGTTGGTCCCGGCCCAGATCGCCGCGGCCAGGTCATCTGCCTCGGCATCGCTGAGGTGCGCATAGCGGTGGAAATACGACGCTGGATCCTGGAAGGCCGAGTCCCGGAGCGCCCGGAATCGGCGCACATACCACCGCCGCAGATCGACCCGGTCGGCGTCGACGTACACGGACAGGTCGAACTGATCGCTAACGAACCGGCGCCCCGGATCTCCGGTCTGCAGCACGTTCAGCCCCTCGACGATGACGATGTCGGGCTGGGAGATCACGATGTGCTCGTCGGGCACGATGTCGTAGGTCAGGTGGCTGTACACCGGGCACACCACGCGACGCGCGCCTGCCTTCAGGTCTTCCACAAGCGACAGCAGCGCGCCCCGATCGTAGGACTCGGGGAACCCCTTGCGGGCCAGGATCCCCCTCGCTTCCAGCTCTGCATTCGGGAGCAGGAATCCGTCGGTGGTGATCAGATCGACCCGCGGGGTGTCGGGCCAGCGCTGCAGCAGGGTGCGCAGCACGCGGGCCGTGGTGGACTTGCCGACCGCCACGCTACCGGCGATGCCGACGATGAACGGCGCTCCGACCTCCGGCCGGCCGAGGAACATCGATGTGGCGTCGCGGAGGAGGCGCCACCCGCGCACGTGCAGGTTGATCAGCCGAGAGAGCGGCAGGTACACCTGCTCCACCTCGTGGAGTGACAGCGCCTCGTTGATCCCCGACAGCGCATCCAAGTCTTGTGGAGTGAGCGTGAGTGGGGTGCCGAGCCGGAGCGCGGACCAGGCCTCACGGTCGAAGGTCTCGTAGGCGGGATCGGTCATTGCGCCCTGTATGCAACGAAGGCACGGCTGGACAACAACTCACCCCGCCAGGCCGCCGAAGCCGTGGTTTGGCCGGATCAGCGAGCGTGCGCCTCGCCGGCGTGGGGGCAGGTGCCGACCGACACGATACCGAGCGCGGTGCCCGCACCGATCCCGAGTCCATTCCGGCCACCGTGGTGGCTCCGAAACGCCCATGCACAGACCCTGTGGGGCTCGGTCCTGCGGCGGTCACCGGCATTGGATCTCACCTGGGAGGTGTTCGATCTGCCCGACGGCGACTTCGTCGAGGTCGCCTGGGTGGACCGGGAGACGGCCCCGTCGGCGCCCACCGTCCTGGTCCTGCACGGCTTGACCGGATCGGTACAGAGCAAGCCAGTTCGCGGCCTCCTGCAGGCATTCTCGAACCTCGGTTGGCATGCTGGGTGCTTCCACTTCCGCGGCTGTGGCCGCGGACCGAACCGAACCGCCATCGGGTACCACTCCGGAAAGACCGACGACCCACGCCATGTGCTCGCCACATTGCGCGGCCGCTCGGAGGGGCCCTTGGCGGTGGCCGGCGTGAGCCTCGGCGCCAACGTGTTGCTCAAGCTCCTCGGCGAAGACGGCGCGACGGCCCCCGTCGATGCCGCCGTGGCCATCTCCCCGCCCCTGCGCCTCCGACCGTGCGTCGATCGGATGGAGCGCGGGCTGTCCCAGCTGTACCAGGCCCACCTGCTCCGCCGCCTCGTGGCGGGTGTGCGCGAGAAGGTGCCCCTGCCGGTGGATGCCGCCGCCCTCGCCCGCTGCCGCACCTTCAGGGAGTTCGACGACCTGGTCACGGCACCGCTGCATGGCTTCCGCGACGCCGAGGACTACTACCAACGCGCGTCATCCACACCGTTCCTCCTCGGCATCCGTACGCCCACCCTCGTGATCCACGCCCGCGACGATCCGTTCTTCACGCCCGAGGTGGTGCCCACTGCGGCGGAGCTGCCCGACACCGTGCGGTTCGAGCTGTCCCCGACCGGCGGCCACGTGGGCTTCGTCGGGGGCGCGTCGCGCTACCATCTGGACACGCGGGTTCCGGAGTGGCTCGCCCCACACCTGGCCCGGTAGCGGAGGCAGGCTGGCTGGCGTGAACGATCTCCCCCGGGTCGAGGTGGTGCACCGC
>JBLFXJ010000206.1:0-14532 GCA_047609825.1 Myxococcota bacterium | reverse complement strand
CCACACCTTGTTTTTGGACAGTCCCTCAGGAGGGACAGCGGATTCGGCGTGGAGCCGACCCAGCGGGGAGGGGAACAGCGTATCATGGGCCATGCACACGGTCCGCCACACCTGCCTGCGGTGCGGCGGGAGCTGCCAGGGCGTCGTCGTGGTGCCGGTGGACGCTGCCGAGCGGGACCGCCTGGCCGCCCACGCCATCGCACTCCGGGTCGACCAGCCCTTCGACGGGCCCGCCCTGCGGCGCAACGCCGGACGTTGTGTCTTCCTCGACGCCCATGGCTGTCGTCTGCACGCCGCCCTCGGACCGGCCGCGAAGCCCCGCGCCTGCCGCCAATTCCCCGTGGTCGGCGTAGCCGTGCGGGGCACGTTGAGGGTAGGCGTCGATCCCGGCTGCTACACCTGGCCGCAGACCGTCGATTCGCCACCCGCGCCCGTGCACGACCCCCTCCTCACCGACGCCGCCGGCGGCCAGCTCACCCTCACCACCTGGGCCGACCTCGCCGCCCAGCTCCACATCGACCCCGCCGACGTGGTGCGGGTGTGGCGACGGCTCCCACTCGTCCCCTGGCTCGAGAGCCTGCAGACCGCGCCGATGATCCGAGACTCCCTCCTCCCCGTCGTGCACGCCGTGCCCACCTGGTCCCCCCCGCCCCCGTGGCCGGACGACCCCGTGGGCATCGAGGGATTGAGGCGCATGGCGTGGCTCGGCCTCACCGATCTGCCGCCCACCGACCTCGCCCAGGTGGGACTCATCGGCGGCGTGGGCGCCGCGTGGGCACGACCCGGCGACCCCGCCCCCCTGGCGGCCTGGTGGCGGATCGTGCGGGTGCCCGGGTTCGCCGCGACGGTGCTCGCGCTGAGTTGACGCTCCGGTGCTGCGGGCCAGGCTCAGCCGAGGGTGCGACGCTCGAACACAAACGTCCCGAACGGGAGCAATGACGCCGCGAATCCCAGGGCGGTGGTGCCGAGCGACCAGCCCGCCACCCGGCGCATGCTGTCCAGCGCCACCAGGTACACGAGGAACAGCACACCGTGGGCCCAGCCGGTCCACACGGTCGCTTCAGCGATGCCTGCGCCGTACTTCAGCGGCATCGCGATCCCGAACAGCACCAGGAGCGACACGCCCTCGGCCCGCGCGATCCAGGTGAACCAGCGCTCGGTCAGGCGCGGATCGGGGTCACGCACCGGGCCTCCACACCATCAGGGCCAGCGTGCCGACGAAGCCCAGCCCGGCGGCCAGCGCCCACGGCATCGAGGTCTCCCGTGCCTGCTCCACCGACCGCGCCAGCACCGCGAGCACCACCAGCGACAACAGGAGCGACGCCGAGATCCAGGGAGCCCCCAGTGGCGTGTCCGTCCATCGAGCCAGCCCGAACCCCGCCGTCCACGACAGCACCAGGCCCGGCGTGGCGAGCGCGTACACGGCGCGCTGCCGATCCACCGCGTCGGCCGGGAGGAATGCTCCGGCGACACCTGCGGCGAACAGCGCCACGCCCACGGTCTTCACGAACCTGAACAGCAACCACCCGCCCATCCGCACCCCTCGCCCCCGGCGTATCGGGTCGGGTGGGTCAGTGCGGGCGTCAACACGCTGCACCGGGTGTCGGGTTTCGTCACCCCCCCTTTCCGGCGGGCTGCGCGTTCCTACACTTGATCAACGTTGGAGGTGCGACATGGTCGACTGGGCGGGAATGCTGCTGGTCTCGTTGCTCACCGGTGCTGCCCTCGGCGCCCCCAAGGTCGCCGAGCTGTCCACCGCCGAGCGGCTCGAGACGGTGGCCACGCGGCTCGAGGTGGCACCCTCCCTGGTGGTGCGCGGCCTGCACGAGCGCCAGCTCCGGCTCGCCACCACCAACGATAGCGCCCTCGCCGCCGAGACCCTCGCCGTCATCACCCCGCTCGCCGATCGCCTCGGCCTGTACGCCGAGCGCGCCAGCCTCGAAGACGAGAGCTTCCGACTTCTCAATCCCGAGGCACACGCCGCCCTGGTCGTCGGCCTCCCGCCAGCACCCGCCCTCGACACGCTGATCGCCGATACCCAGCGTCTCCTGGACGACAACGGCATCGAGGGCATCATCACCGGCCGCACCAAGTCGCTGTACAGCCTGCACCAGAAGATGGACCGCAAGGGCCTCACCGCAGCCGACACCACCGGCATCAACGACCGGACCGGCCTGCGCATCCGCGTGCAGAGCGAAGAGGAATGCTACCGGGTGGTGGCGCTGCTCCACACCGCCCACACCCCCCTCGCCGGGCAGCAGGACGACTACATCGTGTCGCCCAAGCCCAGCGGCTACCAGTCGCTCCACACCGGGGTGCAGACCGCCGGCGGCATCGCCGAGTTCCAGGTGCGAACCCACGCGATGCACCACGAGGCCGAGTCGGGGCCGGCCGCGCACTGGCGGTACAAGCTCTCCGCCTGAGACCGCGAACCGTCACCGCCTGCGGTAGCATGGCCCCAGTGAGGAGGGCGCATGCGCGCGCTGTGGCCGCTCGTGATGCTGACCGCCTGTTCCGAGATCGGCGTCAGCAACTTCAACAACGAGCCCGAGGCTCAGATCACGAGCCACTCCGACGGCGACGTGGTCCGGTTCGACACCCTGGTGCAGCTGCGCGGCTCCGCCTCCGACCCCGACGGGCGGGTGGACGAGCTGGTGGTGGCGTGGATCGTCGACGGCGCCCAGGTGTGCGACGGCGCTGAGCCCGACGACCGCGGACTGACCACCTGTGAGCACGTGTTCCCGAAGGACACCGAGGGTCGGGTGGCCCTCGAGGTCACCGACGGCCGGGCCTCCACGGCTGTGGACCGGATCGACCTGGAGATCATCGAGGTGGTGGGCAACCCGCCCAACGTCACCTTCGTCGAGCCGTCCAGCGGCAGCGAGGCCGGGTTCGGTGAGCCCGTGGTGTTCCTCGCCGTGGTCACCGACGTGGAGGACGTGGCCAATGAACTCGCCCTGAGCTGGGCGTCTGACGCGGACGGCGAGTTCAGCACCCAGGGCCCCGACAGCGGCGGCACCGCAACGTTCGTGTACAACGGGCTGTCGCCGGGATCCCACACCGTGTCGCTCGACGTGACCGACAGCGACGGCAACGTGGCCACAGCCCTCACCACCCTCACCATCGCCGAGGCCAATGCGCCGGTGGTGGAGTTTGTCGAGGTGCTCCCGAGCCCTGCCTACACCGACGAGATCCTCGAGGCCGCCGCCGTGGCCACCGACCCCGACGGCGACCCCATCGAGATCGCCATCGACTGGTATGTGGACGGCGTGGAGGTGGGCGCTATCGGCAACACTCTGGACGGCGCCCGGTGGTTCGACAAGGGCCAGACCGTGTACGCGGTGGTCACGGCGAACGACGGCACCAGCGACAGCCTGCCGGCCATCTCCGAGGTGGTGGAGATCCTGAACTCGCCCCCCACCGCACCCGACCTCGTGATCCTGCCCGACGCGCCCGCGGCCGGGGTCGACGACCTACTCTGCGCCATCGACCTGCCCGCCGAAGACGCCGACGGCGACGTGTTCGACTACCGGATCGGGTGGACGGTAGACGGCGCCGACTACCCCCGCCCGTCCGACATCGGGCCCCGCACCACCACCTGGACCGGCGACACCGTCCCCGCCGAAGACCTCGCTCTGGGCGAGAACTGGGTGTGCACGGTGGTGGCGACGGACGGCGAAGACGACGGCCCCGACGCCCAGGACTCGATCACCATCGGCGAGGCCCCGGTCGACATCGACTACAACGGTAACTTCGGCCTCGAGCCGCCCATCCACTACGACTGCCAGCTCACGTTCATCTTCGTGCGCGACGTGGTGAACTTCGACATCTCCACGCTGATCTTCGTCGACTCCGGGGCCGCCCTCACGGTCACGGGAGCGCCCACCGCCATGCGGCAGGTGCCGGTCCCGGTGGACGAGAACTTCGCGGCATCCGGCGTGATCGCCGGCGGGTGCAACGAGACCTACTCGGTCTCCGGCACGTTCAGCGACGAAGACAACTGGTCGGGCCTGCTCCAGCTGTCGTTCACCGGCCCCGAGTGCGGGCTGACGAACTGCACCAACCAGGTGTGGCCGGTCAGCGGCACCCGCCTGTAGCCAGCTGGATCTAGATCCCGGTCTCGCGCCCCCCGTTCGGCACCGGCCACACCAGCGGGTGCTGCGGCGTGTAGCCCAGCACGGACCGCGCCCGCGCTCCGTCCAGCACCGCTCCGATGCGGAACCGCGCCTCGTTCAGGTCCCACCGGAAGTCCGTGCCAAGGACCGCCCGACGCGCCGCATACAGCGGCCCGAGCAACGGCCCTGGCAGCGCCACATCCACCCGCCCCCACTTCGCGATCGCCTGGGACAGCGTGAGCGTGTCCGCCCCCGGCACGTTGAACACGCCAGACGCCGACGAGGCCACAGCCGCCGCGAACGCGTTGGCCGCATCCTGCAGGGAGAGCACGTTCACCATGGGATCGAACCCCATGGGGCGCAGGCAGACCCGGGACGCCAGGTAGTCGTGCAGCTGTGAGCCCGCATCCGCGCACAGGATCTCCGCGCAGCGCAACACCACCACATCCAGGTCGGGCGACGCGAGCCGTGCAGTGACCGCCAGGTCCGCCTCGACCCGGTCGCGAAGCCACTGGGGCGCGCCGGGCGACAGGTCCAGCTCGACGTCTTCGCGGAGCACCGTGGGCGACCAGGCGGACCGGCGGTACAACTGACCGCTGCTGAGGAACACGAACCGGCGGATCGACGGGTGCTGCTCGGTGAGCCAGAGCAGCGTGCGGGTGGTGGCGACGTTCAGCCGGCGCACCCGGCGCCCCTCGTCGGAGGCCCGCCGGTGGAGCGCCGCGTGAACCACGGTGGTCACCTCGTGGGCGAACACGGGCCCGAACATCAGATCCCGCACGTTGCGCGACCGGGTGAGGTCGGTGCGCAGGTAGGTCACCCGGCGGTCGTGCAGCACCTCGGGGATATCGACCTCGGCCTCGCGCCCGAGTGCGAGCACCCGCTCGATGGCGGGGTCGGCGAGCAGGCGATGCACGATGCTCGCACCGAGCGGCGTTGTGGCGCCGGTGACCAGGACGCTCATCGGAACACCCCCTCGCGCTGGGCGAGCCCGGTTGCGATCAGCGCGGCCACGGCATCTCGCACCCGGCCAGCGGCCTCCCGAACGGGCCCGGCGCGCATGGCGTCGCCGCGGTCATACAGGTCGGGGATCGGGATCGGCGGCCCGTAGTGGATGTGGAACCGGGCCGGCACCGGCAGCGGTGTTGCGGGGATCGGAAGGTAGGGACTGCCGAACATCCGGATCGGAATCCGGGTGAGCTGCGGCCAGCTCTCCTCGGCGCCGATGATCGCCACCGGCACCACGGGCACTTGGTGGCGGATGGCCAGCTCGGCGTGACCGATGCGCCACTCCTGCAGCTGGTACCGCTCGCTGTACCGCTTGCCGATGCCGGGCACGCCCTCGGGGAACACACCGATCAGCTCGCCGGCGTCGAGCAGGGAGTGGAAGTTGCCGCGGCTGCCGCCGATGCCCCCCGCGCGGGTGAAGAACCGTCCCACGCCTGGGAGCAGGTCGACGAAGTGGTCCATCACAACCCGCAGCGCGCGCGGGGGATCGGCCTGCCAGGCCACATCGCAGCACAGCATCATCGCGTCCAGGGGCAAGGTGCCGGAATGGTTCGCGGCCAGGATCGCGGCCCCATCGGCGGGGACATGCTCGGCGCCATGCGACATGACCCGGAAGTAGTCCCGGTACAGGGGCCTGAACGCACCGAGGGCTGCCGCGATGCCGGCCTGGCTCATGCCGAACCGATCGTGCCCGTGGCCGGCGTCGACCACGCGGATGCGGCGGATGTGGGCGAGCTCCTCCTCGGAGAGCAGCGCGCGGGCCAAGGGTGCGGCGTGGAACATCGGACCTCCGGGGTGTGCAATGCACCTGTCGTGCCATGCCGGCGAGGGCGTACGATTCGGTGACTGACCCTACCCGGACCCGGGTCCGCCGCGGTGCCTGACCCCGCCCAGACTCGGGTCCGCCGCGGTGCCTGACCCTGCCCTGCACGCCTGTGGGGAACCCGCGCCGGTCTGGGGTGTCTCAGAGGGCATGCTCACCGCCCTGCTCGGCGCCGTGCTCGCCGTCCGTCCTGCCTCCCCGCCCGCGTGCGCCCCCACCGTGGACGCACTGGCCGTGCCCGCGGAGTGGCGCGACGCCCGGCTCCAGCGGTCCGACGTGCTCGTCGTATCCAAGGCCGACCGGCGCATCGCCCGGTACGCCGACGGTGCCCTCGTGACCGTCGACGGCGCCCCCGCCTGCTGGACCGTCGGACTCGCGGCCTCCGCCGGTGAGGCCTGGGTCGGCACCAAGACCCGGCGCGGTGACCGGAAGACCCCCGAGGGGTGGTACCGCACCAGCGACAAGCCATGGTCCTCCTACTATGGCGCCGTCGCATTGCACTATCCGGACCGGGCCGACGCCGACGCCGGGCTCGCGGCCGAACGCATCGACGCCGCCACCCATGCGCGCATCCTCGTGGCACTCGACCGGGGCGCCAAGCCTCCTCAGGACACCCCCCTCGGCGGCGAAATCCTGATCCACGGCGGCGGCGGCGACTCCGACTGGACCCTGGGCTGTGTGGCCCTCGACGATGCCGATCTGGACGCCCTCCGCGCCACCCTGCCCGCCGGCATGCGCGCCCGGGTGCTGGTCCTGCCCTGAACCAGCGTGGCCGCCCGGGTTGGCCCGTCGACATCCACGCGCTACCCTCGCCACAGTGGAGGTCTCATGCGCTCGATCCTCGCCCTCGTCGGCACCCTGTTCGCCCTGCCCGCCCTCGCCGGCGGCCCGCTCCTCGCCGTGTCTGGCACCTGCCCCGGCCCCGCCGTGATCACGGTCGATGGCGTCTCACCGGGCGCGTCCGTCGCGATCCTCGCCGGCGGCCCCGGCTCCGACGCTGTGCCAGGTGGCCCATGCGCCGACACCCGCACCGACCTGTCGCGCATCCGGTACATCACCACCCTGCGCGACGCCGACCGCGACGGCTCGGTCAGCGTCGCCCCGAGCCTGCCCGTCCCCGCCTGCGGGAGGTCGCTCCAGGTGCTCGACCTCTCCACCTGCGCCGTGTCGAACGTCGTGGTCGTGCCGACCGGCGAGGAGGTGGAGCTCGAGCTCACGCCCGCCAGCGGCGGCGTGGTCGGCGGCGAGGACCCGTACTGGGCCGACAAGGGCTACGTGTTCACCGCCGACAGCACGTTCGCGATCAACGGCGGGTCCTGGCTGATCGACGTTCCCCCCGACGGCATCGTGCGCATGAGCGTGTACGACTGGCCCGGCCTCGGCCTCCTCGCCCGCGGCACCTCCGCACCCGGCACCGGCTCCGAAGACTGGATGCGCTCCGATCTCGCGTTCACCTTCCTCGCCGGCAGCGAATACCTGGTCACCTTTTACACCGACCGCGCAGGTTCGTCGGTGTTCACCCGAAAGGACGGTCCATCCTACGGCTATGCGGTGGACGGCCTGATCTCCGGGGTCACCGGCTGGTCGTCGAGCAACGCGGGCGATGATGCGCCAGAGGGCACCGATGCCGGCGGCTACCTCGGCAACTCGTGGGCGCCGTATGAGGTTCTGCACGTGGTGGAGTGAGCGCGGCGGGCTAGCCTCCCCGCGTGCACCCCGAAGACGACCGGTTCCGCGCCTTCCCCACCTTCGACGACCCCGCCCAGGGCCAGTACGCCCGGTCCCGGCATCGCCTCGGGCCGGTGGCCGAGGCCCTGTTCCCCGAGGCCCACCTCAGCCACCGGTTCGCCCGGGCGCTCGGTGCCCGGCGTGCGGTGAACGTGAAGGAGCTGCTCGAGAGCTTCGAATTCCACCACCGGGTGCGCCGGCGGGTGCGCTCCACCGTCCTCGCCGACCTGGGCTGCGGGCACGGGCTCACCGGCATCCTGTTCGCGCTCGCCGAGCGGCAGGTGGAGCGGGTGATCCTGGTGGACCGCCGTCGGCCGGCCAGCGTCGATGCCATCCTGGCCGCCGCGGTGGAGGTGGCGCCGTGGGTCGCTGACAAGGTCTCGTTCATCGAGTCGGAGCTGTCCGAGGTCGACCTGCCGGACGGCGCGGCGGTCGTGGCGGTGCACGCCTGCGGAGCGTTCACGGATCAGGCGCTCGATACCGCGTTCCGGGCCGGTGGGCCGGTCGCCGTGATGCCGTGTTGCTACGCCACCGCCCGCCGCCGCGCTGTGGAGGGGCTGCGCGAGGCGCTGGGCACCCGGCTGGCGGTGGACGTAGACCGCACCTACCGGATGGAGGCCGCCGGGCTGCGGGTGCAGTGGACCGCCATCCCCGCGGCGATCACGCCGATGAACCGGGTGATGATCGGCGTTCCCCGAGGCTGATACGGGCCATCCCGCTACCGCTCCGGGGTCCCCCGCGCCGCGAGGTCGAGCTCGGCGGACGCCCTGGATGCGTTGATTCCCGCGGCCGTGCGCGCCCCCTCGGCCGCCACCAGCTCGAGCTGGGCCTGCTGGAGCTGGAACAGGCTCCCGCCCCCCTCCGTGAGCCGGGCCTCCGCCGCCGTCACCGTCGCCCGCGCCAGCGCCAGCGCCTCATCCTGCAGACCGAGCGCTGCCACCGCCTGAGACAGCGCTCCGTGGGACCGGCGCACCTGCAGCTCCGCCTGCTCCCGCGCCATCCGTGACGCCGCCTCGGCCCGCGCCACCTGCGCCCGCGCCTGCCCCACCTGGCCGCTCACACCGCCCTGGAACAGCGGCACCGTGGCGCCGAGTGACACCCGCCAGGTGAGCTCCTTCCCGAGCGCGGGCGCCGGCGTCACGGCGTTCACGGCGCCCTGCAGCCCGACCGTCGGGTAGCGCGCCGCCTGAGCCACCTGAATCCGTCGCCCGAGGGTCTCTGCACCCCTGGAGGCCGCCCGCAAATCGGCCCGGTCGACCGACGCCAACAGCCCTTCCAGGTCGGGCACCGCGGTCGGCACCGGGGCCAGCTCGGCGGGCCCGGTCAGCCCCGTCAGCTGGTGGAGCACCCCCTCGGCCGACCCCACCCCCTCGCGCGCCATCGCGACATTCGCCCGCGCCGTCGCGTGGGCGCGCGCGAACGGCAGCACCTCGTCTTCGGCGATCGCCCCCAGCTCCTGCAAGGTGCGCCCCCGATCGAGCAGCCTCGCCGCCAGCGCCTCCACCCGCTCGGCCTGCGCGAGCACCGCCCGCGCCTGGGCCGCTCCGTGGAACGCGGCCACAATGCCAGCGGTCAGCGACTGTGCATCCGCTGCCACCCGACTCTCCGCCAGCCCCACCGCCTCCTTGGCTGCCCGCCCCCCGGCCCACGCCGCCGGCGCGATCAGCGGGGCGTTCACCAAGGCCCCACCCATCACCTGGGTGCCCGGCACGATCACCAGCGGATCAGGGCTGTCGGGCAGCGGGAACGGCAGCGTGAGCTGACCGAACAGGTCCACCTCGATCTCGGTCTGGCCGATCAGCGCCGCGTTCAGGCTGGCCGACGGCAGCAGGTGGCCCCGAACCTCGCCGAGGGCCGCACGGGCCTCCGCCACGCCGGCCTCGGCGGCGTCCATCGCCGGCGCCCGGGCCACACCCGCCTGCACAGCGTCCGCGAGCGTCATTCCGTGGGCCGACAGCAGCAGCAGCGTCCACCACATCACGCACTCCTCTTTCGAAACGAAAGCATCGCGGCCGTCAACACCACGACGCCGAGCGTGCCGAGGGCGAGGGTCTCGGGCAGCAGCGACTCGAAGCCGATGCCCTTGATGAACACCCCGCGGACCATCACCGCGAAGTACCGCACGGGCGACAAGGCCGCGATCCACTGCGCCCACTGGGGCATGTTGCTGATCGGGTAGATGATCCCGCCGAGAAGGAAGCTCGGAAGCAGGATCAGCATCGCCGAGAGCATGGCCTGCTGCTGGGTCTGGGACAGGGTCGACGCGAGCAGCCCGAACCCGAGCAGCGACATCAGGAACACCCAGCCCATGACGAGCAGCTCCAGGGGATTGCCGCGGAACGGCACGCCAAACACCACCACGGCCGCCGTGGCCACCAGGATCGCGATGAGGGTGCCCACCACGACGAACGGCAGGAGCTTGCCGATGATCAGCTCCGCCGGTCGGATCGGCGTGACCGACAGCTGCTCCATCGTGCCGTTCTCCCGCTCCTTCACGATGGCGAGGGCCGAGAGCAGTGTCACCAGCACCGAGAGCACCATCACCACGATGGCGGGGAGCATGAACCACCGGCTCTGCAGCGCGGGGTTGAACAGCACCCGCACGCGCAGGTCGGCGTGCGCTGGGAGCGGGATCGGCGCCTGCCCGAGCGCCTCCTGCGACACCCGCGCCAGGATGCGCTCGGCGTAGGATTGGGCGAGCAGCGCCCGGTTGGTGTCGGTGCCGTCGATCCACAGCGGCACCGTGGCCGCCTCGCGCCGCGCCATCGCCCGCTGAGTGCCCTGGGGCACCACCACCACGAGCTCCACATCCCCCGCGTCGATCGCCCGCTCGGCAACCGCCTCGTCCGCCGTCGTGCCCACCACGGTGAACGCCGCGCTCGCGTCGAGGCGGGTGCCGATGGACCGGCTGAGCTGGGACTGGTCGTGGTCGACAACCATCACCGGCAGGTGCTCCACATCGAGGTTCGCCGCGAAGCCGAGCACGATCAGCTGGACGACCGGCGCCACGAACAGGATCGGTCGCATCCGGTGGTCGCGCCGGAGGTGCAGCGCCTCCTTGCGGGCGACGGCCAGGGTGCGGCGGAGCGAGAACATCACGAGAGCGACCGCTTGAACCGGGAGATGGCAATCAGCACCAACACCACGGCGTAGATCACCATGGCCACCAGCTCGGTCCACAGCGCCTCGACCCCGGCGCCTTTCAAGAACAGCCCGCGGGCGATGGTGATGAAGTACCGCGCGGGCACGGCGTAGCTGACGAGCTGGAGCACCCACGGCATGTTCGCGATGGGGTAGGCGAAGCCCGAGAGGAGGAGCGACGGGAGCATGCTCGCGAGCAGCGCTACCTGCAGCGCGATCTGCTGGTTCTTCATGACCGCCGAGATCACCAGGCCGAACGCCATGGACCCGAACAGGTACAGCAGCGTGGCCACGGCGAGCAGCACCAGCGAGCCCCGGATCGGCACGCCGAACAGGAACCGCGAGGCCAGCACCACGCTCAGCACCTGGAGGATGCCGAGGCCCACATACGGCATCAGCTTGCCGAGCATCAGCGCCGGACCCGACACGGGGGAGACCAGGATCTGCTCGATGGTGCCCTGCTCATACTCACGCGCGATGCACTGGCTGGTGACCAGGGCGGCGAGCATGCTCACGATCACCGCGATCAACCCCGGGATCACGAACCACGTGCCGTTGAGGGGCTCGTTGAACAGCACCCGCGGCTGAGCCACCAGCCCGGGCAAGGTGTCGCTGCCGGTGCGCACCTGGAGCGTGTGGTGCAGCTCGGTCTGGGTCCGGGCGGCGAGGCTGCCGGCCACCCGGGCCAGCGCCTGCCCGGCGAAGGTGGCGTCGGTGCCGTCCACCAGCAGCTGAACGGGCACGTCGTGCCCGCCGGCGAGGTCGCGGCCGTAGTCCGGCGGGATCTGCAGACCCATCCGGGCCTCGCCCCGGTCCAGCGTCTGCACGAGCTCGGCCTCGGATTCCGCACGGCGGACCACCCACACCGCGCCGTCTGCGGTGAGCGCGGCCACCAGCGCCCGCGACGCCTCCGAGCGGTCCTCATCGAGCACGGTGATGCCCACGTCGCGCACGTCGAAGCTGATGCCGTACCCGAACAGCAGGAGCATGAACACCGGCAACGCCAGCGACGCCAGCAGCGAGCGCAGGTCGCGCACGATGTGCAGCACCTCCTTGCCCATGATCGGAAACAGGGCGTTCATCCCGCCTCCCGGATGGCGTCGAGGAACACTTCTTCGAGGGACGGCCGCACCCGATGCACCGGCACCCCGAGCTCGGCGGCCAGCGGCTCGCGGTCGGCGGCGGACCGAAGCTGCAGCCGCCACGCCGCCCCCAGCGGCCCGAACTCCACCACCCGCTCCGACGCGGTGAGAGCCTCTGCCGACACCCCCTCGACCTCCGCCCGATCGCCGCGGTCTGCGGCCTCGCGCAGCTGCCGCGGCGGACCCAGCCCCACGCTGCGGCCGGCCTGCATGAACAGCACCTCGGTGCAGTTCTCGGCTTCGTCCAGGTGGTGGGTGGTGATGAACACAGTGACCCCCTGGGCGCTCAGCTGGTGGATCTGCCGCCAGAACGCCCTTCGCGACAGCGGGTCCACCCCGGCCGTGGGCTCGTCGAGGAACAGAACCCGCGGCTCGTTCACCAGGGCGCACGCCAACGCCAGCCGCTGCTTGATGCCCACGGGCAGCGTGTCGGTGCGGGTGTGCTGCTGATCTGCCAGGCGGGTCTGGGCGAGCACCCGGTCGCGACGGGCGGCGACCTGGGACCGGGGCACGAGGTAGGCGTCAGCGAAGAACCGGATGTTCTCCGAGACTGTGAGGTCGGCGTACAGGCTGAACTTCTGCGACATGTAGCCGATGCGCTCCTTCACCCGCTCGGGGTGTCTGACCACGTCGACGCCGTCTACCAGGGCGCGGCCCTCGGTGGGCGCGAGCAGGCCGCAGAGCATGCGGATGGCGGTGGTCTTGCCCGCGCCGTTCGCGCCGAGGAAGCCGAAGATCGCACCCCGGCGCACCGCGAGATCGATGCCGTCTACCGCGGTGAACCGGCCGAACCGCTTCACCAGCCCCTGCACCTCCACGGCCAGATCGTCGCTCACGCCGCCTCCCCGCCGAGGATCTGCACATAGGCGTCCTCCAGGCTGGGAGAGATGCGGCGCACCTGGGTCGGGTGCCCAGCTGCCGACAGGGCGGCGCCCAGCGCATCCGGGCCCACCTCGCCGGCCACGTGGAGCCGGTCGCCGAACAGCTGCACCGACACGCCGGGGAACGCGGCCTCCACCGCCTCGGCCGCGGGGAATGGTGACTCCACCTCCACCTCGTGCACCGGCACCACGACCCGCTCCCGCAGCCCGCGTGGCGTGTCGGTGACCTGGATGCGCCCGCCCACCATCAGCGCCACCCGATCGCACCGCTCCGCCTCGTCGAGCGATGGGGTGGCGACCACCACGGCGATGCGCTGGCGAAGTTCCCCGAGGATCGACCAGAACTCCCGCCGGCTCACCGGGTCCACCCCGTTGGTGGGCTCGTCGAGGAACAGCACCCGCGGCTCGTGCACCAGGGTGCACACCAGCCCGAGCTTCTGCTTCATGCCGCCCGACAGGTTGCCGGCGTAGCGTTTGGTGAACGGCGCGAGACCGGTGGCATCGAGCACCCGCGCCGCCCGACGCTCCCGGTCGGCCCGGGGCACCCGGCGGAGCGCCCCGAAGAACGCGATGTTCTCGGCGACCGTCAGGTCCTCGTACAGGCTGAACTTCTGGGACATGTAGCCGATCAGGAGTCGGTTCCTTCCCTTTGGCCCCAGCGCGTCATCGCCGAGGATCTGCAGCGAGCCCGCGTCGGGGGTGAGCACGCCCACCAGCATGCGCAGGAGGGTGGTCTTGCCGGCGGCGTCGGGGCCCACGATGCCGAACAGCCCGTGGTCGCCCACGTCCAGGTCCACCCCGTCCACCGCCAGCACGGAGCCAAAGCTCCGGCGCAGTCCGCGGGCGTGGACGGCGGGGGTCACTGGAACACGGCCTCGGCGGGCACGCCGGGGAGCATGCCGGGGCCAGGGTCGACGGCGATGTCCACCGCGAACACACGCTTCACCCGCTCCTCTGGAGTGAGGATGTCGCGCGGGGTGAACTCGGCCTGCGACGCGATGCGCTCCACGCGGCCGGGCACCGGGGCGTCGGGGCGGGCGTCGAGGATCACCAGGGCCGCATCGCCCAGCGACAGCGTGCCGACCGTGAGCAGCGGCACGTAGACCCGCAGCCGCGGATGGTCGAGGTCGGCCACCGTCACCACGCTCATGCCCGGGCCGATGACCTCGCCCGGCTCATGGTTCCGCGACACCACCACGCCGGGCATGGTGGCGTGCACCTGGGTGTCGTCGGCCTGGTCGACCACCGCGGCGAGGGCGGCGCGAGCCTGGGCGGCGCCGGCCTCGGCGGACGCGATCCCCTTGGCGGCCGCCTGCATCTGGGCCCGGGCTACATCGAGCTGGCCCTGGAGGGAGGAGCGCTGCTGGTCGGAGGCGACCCCCGCGTCGGCCATGCGCCCCGCCCGGGTCGACTCGCGCTGGAGGTAGCGGACCTGGGCGCCCGCGGTGACCTCGCCGGCCCGCGCCGCCTCGATGCCCGCCTCGGCCACGGCCACGGCCGCCTCGCGCACCGACCGCTCGGTGTCGATCCGACCGCGATCGAGTTCGAACACCAGCGCGCCGGCAGCTACCCGGTCGCCCTCGCCCACGTGCACCGCGACGAGCTGGCCGCCGAGGGTGCTCGCCACCTCCACCTCGGTGGCCTCGATGGTGCCGGTGTAGCGGTCTGGGTGCGCGCCGAAGGTGCCGCACGCG
>JBLFXJ010000205.1:0-14545 GCA_047609825.1 Myxococcota bacterium | reverse complement strand
GCGGTCCGCGGGGTGGCCCGGACAGGCGTGACGTGGAGGTCTCGATGTTGCTCTGGCTGATTCTGCCGCTCGCTGCTGCGGGTGATCTCGACCTCGTGTCTGTGGAGGACTTCCAGATCGACGGCGACATGGACGGCCGCCGCGGTTGGGTCGCTGGATACGAGGGTGACCGCTGGGAATCCGACGGCGACAACGCGTACTCAGTGTCCGACGACAACACCTCGTACGACGACCGCGGCTACGGCTCGGGCTGGCCCGCTGACAACTGGCTCCTGAAGACGGATGCGACCGGCGCCACCCAGGGCGGCGTGGCCGGCGTCTTCGTGAACGAAGACAACGACGCGATGGGGCTGGTGTTCGCCCACGATGGGCGGAGCGCGTTCTACCTGGCGGGGTACACCGAGAACAACGCACCACCGCCCGTGTTCGAGCAGGACGAGTCTGCGGTGTTCCTCCTGCGCATCGACGGCGCCGACGAGCAGGTGCTCGGATTCGCCGTCGAGGACCTGTCGGGAGGGGACCACAAGCTGCGCCTGGAGCGCAACGATGGACGCCTGCTCGTGTCCGTGGACAACCGCGTGGTGATCGACGTGCCCGACGACGATCCGCTGCCCGCGGGCATGGGTGGTCTGTACGCCTACGACACGGGAGATGGTGGACGCTTCGAGTACGGTGGGCGATCGCCAGCGTGGTTCGAGAACTTCACGTACTTCTTCGCCGACGACGACGATGACGGGTTCGTCGATGATGTCGATAACTGTGAGCGGGTGCCGAATCCCGATCAGGCTGACAGCGATGGTGATGGAATCGGCGATGCCTGCGATGGAGGCGGCTCGACGCCCGGCGGCGACACCTCCGACACCGGGGCTGCGGGCACTGGCGCCGGCACGGGCGGTGCGGGCACAGGTGGCGGCGCTGGCACGGGTGGGGGGACTGGTGGCGGGCCCACGGGCGGAACGACCGGCGGCACCGATGCGCTCGACACCGCTGGGGTGAACGAGGGGATCAAGGCCGGTTCGGCGTGTGCTGGGTGCAGCGGTGGCGCCTCCTCGGCTGGTTGGGTTTGGTCAGTGCTGCTCGTGGTCCTCGTCCGGAGGCGGCCGGGCCAATAGAGAGGGGGCCGGGAACGGGGGGGCGCGTTGGGACGGGTGCCGCAGGACCTGGACGAGCTGTTCGACGGCTTGCGGGAAGACGGTGGTGAGCGCATGTGGGGCGCGGGTGTCAAGCTCGCCCGCGCTGGGGCGGTCGAAGGCGTCTCAGATGATGGCGACGAGATCAAGCTGTGGGTCAAGGCGCCTGATCGCGCCGTGCGCCACGAAGTGTTTCTGTGGCCAGTCGACGCCGACTATGGCTGCGATTGTGGGCGGGACGGCGCCTGCGTGCACGCATGCGCGGCGGCGATCGCGATGCGGCAGGGGCTGAAGATCGGCGGTGCCGCGCTGCCCGAGCCATCGGCGACCTACAAGGTGAGGCTGCGGTACGCGTTCAAGGCCGCCGGAACGTCGCTGTCGCTCGTGCGGCATGCGGTGTGGCCAGACGGGCGCATCGAGCCGGTGAAAGCCTCGCTCACCGCGTCCGGTCTCACGGCCTCGAGGGGCGACCTCCAGGTCGAGAGCCTGTTGGTGCGCATGCAGTACGCCGGCGGACGCCTGACCCCGGACCTCCTGCGACGGCTGCTGATCTTCTTGGAGGCCGACGCGCCTGCGACGCTCGATGGCGATCCGATTCGCACCTCCCCCGAGTACCTGCCATTCCGGGTCGTGGTCGGCGACGACGGGGAGGGGTTCAAGCTCGGCTTGTTCAGGCCGCTGGGAGTCGATCGGCTGTTTCGCGGTGCCGCGCTGATCGAAGGCGTCCTCCGCCCGACCTCACACGGTTCGCTCACGGCCGACCAGCGCTCGATGCTGGTGAAGGGCGTCGCCTTCAGGGCCGACGAGGTGGGGCGTCTGGTCTCCGAGATGCTGCCTGCACTCCGGGAGCGCATCCCGGTCGACATCCAGACCAGTCGCCTTCCGCGTGAAGACGCGCTGGTGCCTCGGGTGCGCATGTCGATCGCCGAGGCCGGGGAAGGCCTGCGGGTGTCGTCGGCCCTCGTCTACGGCGATCCTCCCGTGGCGCGCGTGACCACCGGAGGGGCGCTCCAGGCCTTGTCCACCGACGTAGTGCCAGCGCGGGATCGCGATCGTGAGCGGGTGGTCACTCGACAATGGCGGGATCGGTTCGGCCGTCCAGTCGGGTTCGACTTCACCCTCCCCCCCGACGAGGCGGCGGAGTTTCTCCGCGAGCGTCTCCCGCTGCACGACGGTCCAGTGGTCGGCAAGGTGGACCCAGCTCGGTTCCGTGTCACCGACCGCATGGTCACGCCCACGATCGACGTGGCCCGCACCACCCGTCCCACCGGTCGGGATGGTGAAGAGAACGCCTGGCAGCTGTCGGTGCAGTTCGACGATGGCGATGGCCGCGGCGCCGATCCGCTCACGGTGCTCGCTGCGTGGCGCTCCGGTCGGTCGGTGGTTCGTCTGATGGACGGCGGCTATGCACCGCTTCCGACGCACTGGCTCCGGGAGCACGGCGCCTTGTTGCGCGAGCTGCTCGAGGCGCGGGACGGCAGCGATCGTGTGGATCGGCACGCCACCGCCGCACTCGTCGAGCTGCTCGAAGACACGTCCGCCGACGTACCGGTGGATCTCCGCCGACTGCGCGGATTCCTGGAAGGGGGCGACGGACTGCCGGACGTGCCGCCGCCCGACACCCTGGTCGCCGACCTGCGCCCGTACCAGCTGGCCGGGTTCCAGTGGTTGCGGTTCCTCAGGGAGATGGACCTCAACGGGGTGCTGGCCGACGACATGGGGCTCGGCAAGACGGTGCAGGCGATCGCGGCGATGTGCGACATCCCGGGTCCGCACCTCGTGGTCGCGCCTACCTCCGTGCTGCGGAACTGGGAGAAGGAGCTCAACCGCTTCGCTCCATCGAAGACGGTGTCTGTGTTCCACGGCCGGGACCGCGCGCTGGACGACAGCGACGTGACCCTGACCTCGTACGCACTGCTCCGCCTGGACCTCGACATGCTCAGGGAGCGGAACTGGTCCTACGTCGTGCTCGACGAGGCCCAGGCGATCAAGAATCCGGGCTCGCAGACAGCGCGGGCAGCCTGCGCCTTGCCCGGCGCGTATCGACTCGCGCTCACCGGCACACCGGTGGAGAACCGGCTCGAGGAGCTGTGGAGCCTGTTCAAGTTCCTCATGCCGGGACTGCTCGGCGGTCGCTCTGCGTTCAAGGATCGGTTCGTCAAGCCCATCGAGGTGGGGGACGCGCGGGCCCGCAAGCAGCTGCGGAACCGTGTGCGACCCTACGTGTTGCGCCGCCTCAAGAAGCAGGTCGCCAGCGAGCTCCCGCCGCTCACCGAGGTGGTGGTCCGCTGCACCATGGGGGCGGATCAGCGCAAGGTGTACGACACCGTGCGGATGGCCGTGCGCCAAGATGTACAGGCCGCGATTCAGACCCGTGGGGAGCGGGGCGCCACAATGCAGGTGCTCGAGGCCCTGCTCAGGATGCGGCAGGCCTGCTGCGATCCGGATCTGTTGCCGGGTGATGTCGGACTCGGCGTGAGCTCGGCGAAGCTGGATCGGATGGAGGAGCTGCTGGTCGAGATCGTCACCGACGATCACAAGGCGCTCGTGTTCTCGCAGTGGACCAGCCTCCTGGACCGCGCCGGCAAGCGGCTCGACGAGCTGGGGATCCCGTTCGTGCGCCTGGATGGGTCCACCCGCGACCGCCAAGCCGTCATCGACACATTCCAGTCAGATGAGGGTCCGCCCGTGTTCCTGCTCTCCCTGAAGGCCGGCGGCACCGGACTGAACCTCACCGCCGCCGACTATGTGCTCCACCTCGACCCCTGGTGGAACCCCGCGGTCGAGCGCCAGGCCACCGACCGGGCCCACCGGATCGGGCAGGATCGTCCCGTGGTGTCGTGCCGGCTCATCGCCGAGGACACGGTGGAGGAGCGCATCCTGGAGCTCCAGGACGCCAAGCGCGATCTGGCCGACGCCGCACTGGGCACCGAGGGCGGGTTCGTGAAGGCGCTGTCCAGCAGGGAGCTGCGCGGCCTGTTCGACGCGGCCTGAGCGCACCCCGGACTCGCTCATCTGATAGGATGACAGAGTGTAGGAACGGAGTGCGTCCAGGCATCCAGGCGCGGCTCCGTCTTCGGCTTGAGCAACCCTCCCGGAGGACCGAAAATGGCGGCACGAGGCAGCGGACCGCTCCGCGCGGTGATCTTCCTCACGCTCGCGATGATCGCCGGTGGTGCATCGATCGTGATCCTGACGAGTTTGATCGGGAACTACCAGCGCGAGATCGAAGAGGCCCGACGCCCCGAGGACACCGTGATGGTGATCGTGGCCGCTCGCGACCTCTACCAGGGCGTGACGATCACCGAGGAAGACCTGTATGCGGTGGAGATTCCGCCGAAGTATCTTCCGGATGGCGTGTTCCTATCGCCCGAGCACGTCGTCGGGCGGATCCCGCGTGAGCGGGTGCTCGCGAACGAGTTCATCCGCGCCGACCGGCTGGCAGATCCGGAGAGCGGCGTCGGCCTGAACGCCATCATCCCGCGCGGCATGCGCGCCATCTCCGTCAACGCGCGTGACGGGGAGGCCTTGTCCGGGTTCCTGAACCCGTTGAACTACGTCGACGTGCTCGTCACGGTCGGCGATATCCAGGACGACATCCCGGTGGAGACGCGCACGCTGCTGCAGGCCGTCTTCGTGCTCGGCGTCAACTCCCGGATGCAGCGTGAGTCCCGCGAGGAGGCTCGCGAGAAGCGCGGCAAGCAGAAGCCGTCCGTCACGCTGCTCGTCACTGCGGAGCAGGCCGAGCAGCTCGCCCATGCAGAGAAGATGGGGCGGCTTCGTCTCACCCTCCGCAACGACCTCGACGTGAACTACACGAGCCTGCCTGGTGTCGATATCACTGCCCTGCGCGGCAAGATCGAAGACGCCACGCCGACCGATTCGGTGCGTCCGCGCGTGCGCCGGGTGGTGGTGCCCAAGCCCACCCAGACTCTCGAGATCATCCGAGGCGGCAACAAGGAAGAGCTGAAGCTGACCGACGATGGCGAGGTGATCCAGAACCAGCGGGGTCGTCGCCGCTGATCATCCGTCCGCTGTGGCGCAGTCGGCCCCGTGTACGCTCGTGGAGCGTCGCGGGGCCGGTGCTGTTCTTGGTGCTGATGGGCTGCAATCGCGCGCCTGTGTCTTCGGCGCCGGCCGCCGAGGTGCTGGCCGGGTTCCAGGACTTGTCCGGAGCGCGCGCCTGGTACGTCCATGCCCGAACGGCGGAGCTTCGCGGCGATCTCGTGGAGGCCGAGCGGGCCATGCGCTGGGTGGGGCGGCTCGATCGCCGCTCGTCGTGGGCCGCACTGTACGAGGCCGCGTTCTACGAACGCCAGGCGCGACTGGAAGCGGCGGAGACCGCCTATCGTCGCGCCGCTCGGCGAGAGTCGGAGGCTGGGGAGGGCCAGGCGGCAACCGTGGCGTTGGGCACTTTCCTCCTGGCGAACAAGCAGGCCTCAGAGGGGCGGGAGCTTCTCGAGGCGGCCTGTCCTGGTCTCGGGTGTGCGCTCGCGGTGGACGCCGCGGTCGAAGTCGGGTCTCCGGACCGCGCGCTGGAGCTGATCGAGCGATGGAAGGCGTCCGACAAGAGTCCCCAGGGTGCTCGTGCACGGGCGGTGCGGGCCGAGGCCTTGGGGGCGTGGACCTTGGCCGTGGACGACTGGCTGGCCGTGTTGGCGGACGTGCCGCTGCCGGAGGACGTGGTGCGGGCCCGGGAGGCGGCCGCGCGAGCCGGTGATGTGCGGGTGCAGAACTGGCTCGTAGGGCATGGTCTCCCTCCGGCGGCGCCGTGAGATCCGGATGGGACAGGGCTTCGCCCTGGCTGTGCATCGGCGTGCTCTTCATGCTGGGTCTGCGGCCATCTACCCCCACTCCGTGGGATGCCGCCGTGGCGCGTACGGTAGGGGGAGGCCCCGAGTCGGTCCAGGCAACGCCGATCCGCTGGTCGCTGGAGGTGGGGCGTCGGCGCGCGGTCGGCGCAGGGGAGGCGGCGCTCGGGCCGGGTGGGCGGTTCGCGGTCTCGCTGCGCGGGCCGGTGGGTCTGGTCCCGATGCTGCGGCTGCGCGGCGATGGTGAGGCTGTGTCAGTGACCCTCGCCGGAGCGCGGCGCCACTGGGTTGCCGATGAAGCCGCCGGCGTGTTGGCGACCGTGGGCGCTCCGGCGCTCGACGACCTGGTGGGCCTCGCGCTTGGGCACGTGCCGGTGACTCGTGACCACCTGCGCGAGGTGCGCACCACGGCGACGGGGCTGTGGACGCGGTGGGACCTGCGCGGTCGTCCGTTGGTGCTCGAGCTGGACCCGGAGGGGTCGGTGCGGCGTGCGCGGCTCCTCGACGAGGATGGAGTGCCGCTCGTGTCCATGACGTGGGCGGCGGATGGCGTGGAGGTAGTCGCGGCGGATGCCGACGCCCGGCTTCGATTGAGCGGGCTGCGCTGGTCCCCGGTCGTCGGTCGGATGCCGACGTTCGCCGTATCCGCTCCTCTAGGATTCGATAGCTCGCCCATCGAGATGGCGTTGGATGATGGCGTGCTGGTATTCCTGATGGGGGAGCTCATCCGCCCGCCGCGGTAACAGGGCTTGCAGTCGGGGCGGTGGTGCGCCATCCTCTGGCGAGGAGGCGTACATGGCTCGCGTCGAGGTGGATTTCGCTCCGGAACCCGAGGAGGAACCGGACGACGAGGCCAGCCCGGAGCCTGAGGAGGCTCCGCGGGAGCGTCGCCGTCGGCACTCGGAGCCCGCCGTCGAAGTCGAGATCGAGCGCGAGATCACCAAGCGGCAGCTGATCAAGAGCGTCACCACCTTGGTGGTGGTGCTGCTCTACATGGTGTTTACGCTGCTCCGCGACCGAGAATCAGGCGTGGTCGTGGTGGACCCGGATGACGGGGATGCCGACGACTGGGCCGACGCGGATTGACCCGCCGAGAGGCGGGCATCGTCGACCACGAACCGGATCGACGTGCGGTTCTTCCACGTGTTCTCTTCGAGATGGCCGAACAGGTCCACCTCGGAATCGGCCAGGGTCTCGGCCTTGTCGGCGTGCTGCCACCAAATGGCGTCCATCGGGGCATCGGGCGTGGGAATCGTGAACCTGAGCCCAACGCTGTCGCGACCGATGGCGGAGACCCGACGGGCGCGAACCCCGCGCACCACGAGCTGGGGTTGGGGGTTGCCCTGGCCGAACGGACCGAGCCTGGACAGCTCGTAGAACAGGCGGCCGTCGAGCTCGGCGGGATCGAGGTGGGTGTCGGACTCGCGCACCGGTCGCAACTCTTCGCTGCCCGCGTGCTCAGCTACGAACTCAGCCAGCCGGGTGCGGAGCGTGTCGAGGTGCTCTGTGGGCACGGTGAATCCGGCGGCCGCCGGGTGTCCACCGTACTTGAGCAGGAGGTCCTTGCCGGCGTCGAGCGCACGCACGGCGTGCACCGACGGCACGCTGCGGACTGAGCCGACAGCGCGGTCGCCCTGGATCGACACCACGGCGCATGGACGATTGAGTTTGTCTTTCAGGCGTGAGGCGACGATACCGACCACGCCCCGATGCCAACCGTCCGATTCCTGGCCCGCGACCACCACGAATGCGGCCGGCTCGGTGCCCTCGAGCTGAGCCAGCGCCTCGGCCTCCAGGCGCTTCTGCACCGAGCGCCGGTCTCGATTCAGCTGGTCGAGGCGCTTCGCGAGCGTGGATGCGCGCTCGGGGTTCCGGCAGTTGAGGAGTTCGACGACGAGGGTGGCATCGGCAAGCCGGCCAGCCGCGTTGATCCTCGGTCCGATCTTGTACCCGAGGTCCGTCGCTCGGATCACATCTGTGCCCGCGACCTCGAGCAACGCTGCGAGTCCGGCGTGGTGGGGGCCCTCGTTGAGCGACCTGAGCCCGAGGGTGACGATGGCCCGGTTCTCGGTGGTGGACAGTGGGACCATGTCGGCGACGGTGCCGATGGCCGCCAGCTTGAGCAAGGAGCGGAGGATGGCGTCCCACTTGCCGTGGCCCTGGAGCAGCCCCGTGGCGAGCTTCAGGGACACCCCACACGCTGCGAGGCCGGCGTTGGGGTACGCGCACGCGGCCTGCGGCGGGCAGAGCACCGTGGCGCCCTCGGGCACGTCTGCGCCGGCTGGGAGGTGATGGTCGCAGATCAGCACATCGACGCCTGCGGCGCGGGCGGCCTCGACCGCGGCGTGGTCTCGAACCCCGATGTCGGCCGTGACGATCAGCCCGACGCCATCTTCAGCGGCCTTCCGGGCGGCGGTGACCGAGAAGCCGTACCCTTCCGCGAACCGATTCGGGATGTGGTAGTCGAGCTGCACATGCGGATCGACCATCCGCAGTGCGGCCTGCAGGATGAGGGACGAGGTGGTGCCGTCTACGTCGTAGTCGGTGATGATCCGGATCTTCTCGCCTCGGCGCACAGCATGCTGGAGGCGGTCGAGGGCGGCCTCCATGCCGAACATCCGGAGGGGATCATGGAGGTGGCCGACCTCGGGCTCGAGCCACCGGTCGGGCGTGCCCTCACCGTCCCAGCGGCTCGCGAGCACGCGGGCGGCGATCGGGGACAGGCCGGTAGAGGCTTGCAGGGTGGAGACGCGGAGCGGGTCGACCACGCGGTCAGTCCACCGGGCTCCCGTGAGAGACAAGTGCGGCATTGGGCTCGGGAGGGGCGGGCGTTCAGTTGATCAGCCCCGTGACGTAACCCAGCAGCAGTCCGATGATCGCGCCTCCGAGAATGCCGATGGCGCCGTACGCCCAACCTGGCAGGTCCCGCTCATCCACGGCCGTATTCCGATCCGGGAGGTAGTGGCCCACGCTGGTTGTGAGGGCTTCGGGGCGGTTGCGCTGGCGCTGGTCCAGCACCACCTCGGCCCGTGAGGTGGTGCCGGTCGAGGTCTCGAACACAAGGTCGAGCACGAGGTGTTCGCCCTCGAATCGGTGGTCGACCAGGTGGATCGGCCGGAGGCCCTCGATCTCGGCGACGCGGAACGGCACCGTGACGATGCGCCCCGAGGGCAGGTCGTCGAACGAGGGCCGCACAGGCTCGAACTCCGACGACTTCTGCGCGATGGCGGCGATGTGACGCTGCACGACGTCGTCGTCCCGCTCGGCGTCCGCGTCGTGCACGGCCTGCAGCTGCACGCCGGATGCCTCGCCGGCGAGGTTCGCCCGCAGCTGCAGCGACACGCGATCCATCACCGCCGTCTGGGCGTCGATGACCCCGCGCCCGTCCTTCGCTACGGTGGAGAGCACCGGGAAATTGTACGTGTTGAGGTCGAGCCCGACCTCGACTTCGCTGCGGGCATCCTCGTGATCCACCCGGTTGACCACGAGCACGGCGGGGATTCGTTGGAGCTGTACTCCCAGGGCGTCGAGCAGATCCTCCAGCTGCACGAGGGCGTCGACATTGGCCTGCGTGCGGCTGCGGCGCGCGTCTGCGACGAACACGACCGCGTCGGTGCCGCCGAGGACCTCCTCGCGGTGGATCCGGCGTCGCACCCCGCCGGGCAGTGCGTACACCTGAACGCGCACGTCGAAGCCTCCGAATCGTGGAAGCTCCCCCGGCATGTATTCGAAGTACAGGATCTGCTCGCTGGCAGACGGTCCGAAGGTGTGCAGGCGCGATGGCGTGGACGGCAGGCTCTGGTGCAGATGACGGACCGCGGTCGTCGTGCCCGCGCGACTGGCGCCGAAGTAAACCACCTTCGCGATGATCTCTCGTGTCGCGAAGTTGATGGTCGCCATGCCCGGCCCTCAGGGTCGCGTCGTCGCCGAGTGTAGCGCGTCGCGCGATGGGGGCGTGGGCAGGTTAGGCGCAGGCGTCTTGCCTCCGGAGGCCGTGTGTTCGGTGTCATCCCCGCGTTCGACGAGCCAAAGATCCCATTGGACTGGCTCGGCCTCCCCGAGGGCGCGGCCATCCACGGCTTCGGCATCCTCGTGGCCCTCGGCTTCGTGTTCGGCGGCAATGTCGCCATGGCGCGCGCCCGCAAGCTCGGCCTCGATCCCGAGGTGATCAACCGTTTGATCGGCTACCTCGTCGTCGGCACCTTCGTCGGTGGGCACGTCGGCTACGGCCTGATGTACGAGCCAGAGAACTACCTCGCGAATCCCGTCGAGTTCTTGAAGTTCTGGCGCGGCCTGTCGAGCTTCGGTGGGTTTGCGGTGTGCGTGCCGCTCTCCGTGTGGTTCTTCTGGAAGGAGAAGGTGCCGGTCTGGCCCTACCTGGACTGCCTGGCACACGGGATGGCCGTGGGCTGGTTCTTCGGGCGCATGGGCTGCTTCGTGGCGCACGACCATCCGGGAACCCCGTCCGACTTCTTTCTCGCCGTCGAGGGCATGTGCAAGGCCGACGCCGACGGCGCCGCGTGCCACGATCTCGGCCTGTACGAGGCGATGTGGTCGCTCGCGATGTTCGGGCTGTTCAAGGCGATGGACCGCGTTCCCCGAACGCCGGGCATCTACCCGCTCTTGCTCGGCGCGGTGTATGGGCCCGTGCGGTTCATGATGGACTACCTGCGCCCAGAATCCACCGATGTGCGCTACCTCGGGTTCACCCCAGGCCAGTACTGGAGCCTGATCTTCTTCGCGGTGTGCGTGTTCTTCCTCATCCAGCGCGCCCGCAGCGGTGATCGGCCGATGCCATTCGTCGACGAGGGCGTTCCCGAGCCCGAGGCCGACGACGTCGCCACGGGGTGAGCGGCGCCGATGGCTCCGGTCAGAACCGCACACCAACGCCGGTGCGGAGCACGAAGCCGCCCGGCTGCATCGAGCCCAGGGTGTCGTAGTTGCCGCGGCTGATGAGGCCGTACCCAGCCTCGACGTGCACTGCGAACTGCAGCGGGAGCATGTCTGATGAGGGATTGCGAAGCTCCAACCCGCCCATGAACAGGGCCCCGCCGGACAGCGCGGCGGCCCGGATCTGGCCTGCGTTGTCGTCGCGATCGGGATCGTCGTCCAGCTTCATCACGCCGCGGAACAGCACACCCTGCACCGTGGCGTAGGGGTAGAAGATGTCCCCGATGTTCAGGTCCACCTTTGGGCCCAGCGTGAACTCGTCGGCGAAGAACGCGGCGTTCAAGCTGCCCCCTGGCAGGTCCAGGTCAGCACCCCGGCGCACGCGGTGCCAGCCGGCGAGCACGGTGAAGCGCTCAACCGGGGCGATCCCCACGCGCAGGCCCCGGCTCGGCATACCGTCGCGATTGCTGAACAGATCGTAGGTCGGGTCGCCGTTGTGCAGCTGCCCGAGTTCGGCGGAGATCTCACCTCCCACACCGGCAAATGCCGTGGTGGAGAGCAGACACAACACTGTGGTGATGGCGCGGGTCATCGCTGGCCTCCGGAGGTCTCGACTTCGATCAGGTCTGCGATGCTCACGCTCGCGAAGCCGCCCACTTCGACGACCTTGCCCGTGGACGGGTCCCAGAACGACACCAGCCCGAGCGGCAGGTCGTGGGTGATGAAGAACGTGCCGTCGGCCATCGCTCCGATCGCCACGGGTGGCTCGGCGAGCTTCACCTCTTCGGCCTGACCGGTGTACAGGTCGAGCTGGTACAGGTAGTCCACGCCTTCCTGGAGCAGCAGCGCGTACAGGGCGTCGCCCACATCAGCGAACGCGATGCCCAGGCCCATGCCTTCGAGCAGGAACGGCTGGGAGTCATCGCCCTCGAGGTCGAGGATCTCCATGCCGGGGTTGCGGTCGTACAGGCCCTCGGCGCCGTCGCCAAACCCGTTCTCCGGCCGGGTGAGTGCCACCGCGAACCGCTCCCCGGGCGCGATGAACATGTCCACCGCGGGGTTCTGCAGCCGGTACTCGACCAACGAGTCGTCGGTGAGGTCGAGGCGGTACACGTCGTGCCCGTCGTCGGCCCACAGCACCGCGAACGCGTCGGTCGCCTCGATGTGGTCCATCGGCTCGTCGAGATCGAAGGTCTCAACGTCGAAGAAGGTGTGGTCCAGCACGTCCACGGCCGCGGTGCGTCCGTACACCAAAACCGTGCGATCCTGGAGGTCGTTCACCCGCATGTCGCTGGGCTTCCCGGCCAGCTCCACGATGTTGATCGAGCGGTTCACCAGGTCCAGCGCGTACAGGTCGGCCGAGCCGTCCACCGTGATCAACGCGTACCGCCCGTCCGGCGTGAGGTCGACGCCGATCGGGTCGACCACCTGATCCGGGTCGAGCGTGAGCGGGAAGGTCACATCCTTTCGCGGAGGATCCGACTGCAGGTCGATGAGTGCCACCGAGTTCTGCGACAGCACCACGGCTTGGCTGGCCGCCCCATCCGCCCCCTCGACGAACAGGATGCGGTCGGTCGCGAACCCCACGGAGATGGGCGTGGTCGTCTCCTCGACGAGATCCAGCGCGACCACCGAGGTGAGGTTGATGACCGAGTTGATCGGGCCGTCGTCCCCATCGATCTCGAACCAGGCGATGCCGAACCGCCCATCTTCGGCGTAGGTGACGCGGTTGTAGGCGCCGTCCACGTCGAGTCCGCCCTGCACCTTCCCGTCACGCACGATGGACAGCTCGGTGCGGATCTCCAGGGCGTTGCCACCCAGGCAGTCCTCGACGTTCACGACCTCCTTGTCCCGGTCATCCAGCTCGGTGCAGCGGTACCGCTCGACGAACGCCACCAGGGTCTCCCCATCGGGCGCCGGAGACACGCTGGTCACCCGACCCTCGCCGATGTCGATCAGCACATAGGGGGTGTTCTTGTTGCCGGCGTCCAGGCGCACCAGGCCGCCGGCATGAGGCAGGGGCAGGTACACCCCGTCGACCCGCGCGACCGCGCCGGACGGGTCCCACAGGCGATCGTTGATATTGGTGTCGGACTGCGTCGGCAGGTTGCCCCACCCGGCGCAGCCGACGAGCGCGAGCGTGAGGGCGACAGATGCGCGCATCACTCCACCTCGATCTGGGAGTTGAGTTCGAAGCCCGTGATGGTCTCGAGCGAGGCATCATCGGGGTCGTAGAACGAGATCCGGCCGAGGTCGTGCAGCTGGCTGACCCACGCCGCCGGCTCGTCACCGTCTCCGTCGTCGAGATCCGGCAGCACTCCCACGAACACCGGCTCTGACTTCAGCGCGATGTTGTCGTGGAGGAGCGAGCTGTAGTTCACCCGAACCAGAGTTTTCTCACCCTCCATCACGAAGTACCCGTGGTTGCCGTTCGACGCGTTGGCGTAGCCTGTCGGCTCGGCCTCGAGGCGCAGCGGGTTGGCGAGGAAGTCGTTCGCGAGGCTGATCAGCGAGATCGCCCAGGCGCCCGCGAACGGGGAGTCGGGGTCGGCGTCGGGCGCGTCGGTCTTGGTGTGGAACGCCATCATCGAGTCGCCGGTGGGGGTGATCGCCATGCCCGTGACCGGCTTCACCAGCGTGCGCAGGCGCACTTCGTCGGTTCGGAGGTCCCAGGTGGCGTACCGGTCGAGCCGGCTGGCCGTGGTGTAGAACACCCCGACCGTGCCCTGCGGGTCGAACAGCACGCTCCCCAGCGGGATGCCGTCGGGCAGGTTGATCACGTCCGCGGGGGCGAGCGGGTCGGACGCCGAGAGCAGGAACACCTCGTTCGAGCCACGCGCGACCACTGCGACCATGTCGGAGTCCGGCACGAGGTCCACATCGGTAGGCTCGAGGCCCACGGGCACGCGCTCGATGGTGCGGGCGAGGAGGTCGACGACCAGCAGGTCTTCGGCCAGGCGCTGGCGGACGAGGGCGTAGGTGCCATCCGGCGTGAGCACGACCTCCTCGGCGGCCGGTGGGTCGAGTTCGTCGGGCGCCAGCTCGATGAGCTCGGGCTCGAGGAGATCGGCCGTGAGGTCCACCAGCGCCAGCGAGGCGTCTGAGACCACGACCGCCAGGGTGCCGTCGTCGGTGAACTGGATGCTCCGCGGGTCGAAGCCGACCGCCATGGCGTCGTGCACGCCGGTCGCGAGCTCGACGAAGGACACCTCGTTGAACGACTGCAGGCCGTCGGGCGGGTCGGTGCCCTCGTCGAGGCGCAGGTCGTGCCACAAGGCGACCCAGCGGCCGTCTGGCGACAGCACCATGCGGTTGAAGTTGTCGCGGACCGGCACGGTGATGCTCGTCAGCGTGTCGGCGTCGACGATGGAGACGCTGTCGTCACCCGCGTTGAACACCGCTGCCGTGCTGTAGTCGGGCGTGGTGAGGACGAGCTGGGGATCCCGGCCGACCGGGGCAGTTCGCACCTCGTTGGTGTTCACGTTCACCCGGGTGACCGTGTTCCGGTTCGGGTTTGCGATGAACACAAACACGTCGGTCTGGGCGGGTGGTAGGGCGAGCCGGTCGACCTCGGTCTCGGCACCTCCGCCGCCACCGCCTCCGCCGCCGCCGTCCTGGCCCGACCCTGCGCTGGGTGAGGCCTCGGCGCCGCTGTCGCTCCTGAACGCAGCCTCGGTGGAGCTGCAGCCAGCCGCGACCAGTAGTATCGGGATC
>JBLFXJ010000204.1:0-14591 GCA_047609825.1 Myxococcota bacterium | reverse complement strand
GGGCGAGCACTGCGTCGGCATCCCCCAGTCCGTCGCCGTCAGAGTCGGCATACCAGCGGGTCTCCGGGGATAGGTCCGGATCTGCAGGCGCGCAGTCGTCGGCGTTGTCGACGTAGCCGAGGGGTGCCGCGCAGGCGTTCCACAGGTCCGCGGGGTCGCCATAGCCATCGCCGTCGGCGTCGGCGTACCAGTCGCGGAGCAGCGCCAGTCCGGGGTCGCCGTCATCGCAGTCGTCGGCGTTGTCCACGCGGCCGGGCGGCGCGCTGCACGACACGATGGCGTCGCCGTCGGCGCCGTAGCCATCCCCGTCGTCGTCCAGATACCAGGCGCGTTCTGCGCCCACATCGGGGGCCGCATCGTCGCAGTCGTCGGGGTTGTCGGCGAAGCCATCCGGTGCCAGGCAGGACAGGGTGGTCTCGTCCGGTGTGCCGAACCCGTCACCATCGGCGTCCCGCCACCACACCCGATCGGGATTCGTCAGCGGGTCGTCCGGGGCGCAGTCGCCGTCGATGGCGACGAACCCGGGTGGGGGAGCGCACGCGAACACCGTGGCGTCGGGATCACCGAACCCATCGCCGTCGTCATCGGCGAACCAGTCTCGCTCGAGGGCGTATGCAGGATCCGCGGGGTCACAGTCGTCGGCGCTGGCCACGAATCCGCCCGGCGCAGAGCATGCGATGGTGGACACCGCAGGATCACCATGGCCGTCGCCGTCGGCATCCTCGTACCAGGCCCGCTCAGCGCCGATGTCAGGGTCGCCATCTGCACAATCGTCGGCGTTGTCGACGTAGCCGGGCGGTGCCTCGCACGAGACCAGCACGTCGTCGGCGTCGCCCAGGCCGTCGCCATCGTCGTCGGCGAACCACAGTGTCTCTGGCGAGATCGCGGCGTCGTCGGGGGCGCAGTCACCGTCGAGGGCGACGTAGCCGGGGGGAGGGGAGCAGGCGGCGACCGTGTCGTCCGGGTCGCCCCAACCATCGCCGTCCCCGTCGGCGTACCAGTCGCGGACGAGAGCGTAGTCGGGATCTGCCGGATCGCAATCATCTCCGTCAGCGACGTGGTCCGCGGGGGCGACGCAGGCGAACACACTCACGTCCGGATCACCCCGGCCGTCCTCATCCGCATCGAGGAACCACTCCGACGCCTCACCAATGCCCGGGTCGCCGTCGTCGCAGTCGTCCGCGTTGCTCACCCGTCCGCCGGGATTCGCGCAGGCGACCTCGGCGTCGTCGGGGTCGCCCAGTCCGTCTCCGTCGGTGTCGGCGTACCAAGGTCCGGGCTCCGACCGATCGGGGTCGTCGTCGAAGCAGTCATCGGCGTTGCCGACCCGGCCGTCCGCCGGACAGGTGAGCATGCCCGGGTCGTCGAACGCGCCGAGGCCGTCGCCATCGCCGTCGACGTAGAGGAGCTCGGCGTCTGAGAGTGACGGATCATCGGTGTCGATGGCACCATCGCAGTCCTCGTCGCCGCCGCCACACACCTCGTCGAGCAGGGGGCTGACTCCAGGATCCGTGTCGTCGCAGTCGAACACCCAGGGCACACCGTCTCCGTCCGCGTCCACCCACAGCGCGGGATCCGCGTCTGGGCCGCCCGACAGCCCGACATCGTTGCGGCTGCCGTCCAGGTCATCCCATGCGCCGTCGCGCAGGCCGGTGTCGATCAGTGGCCCATCCCACAATGGCAGGTAGGAGTAGGGCGAGCACAGCCCGGGAATGTAGGTCCACCCCGGATCACTGTCGTCCGAGCCCCGGCTGAGGCCCACCGACGCGTCGCCGCCGGTGTTCTGCCACCAGTGGTTCTCGTTGTTGCTGATGTCAGCGCCGCGACCGTCCTCTTCGAGGGCGATGGTGTCGGTGTGCCACGCGAAGACGTTGTTGAACAGGCCGGCGATGTTGTCGTCGTCGGCGCCGGTGACCCACACCGCCGCACCGCCGCTTCCGGCGGTGTTCGCGATGAACACGTTGTTCACGGCGGCGAGATCGCTCTCGATCTCGAGGTGCATGGCGCCGCCGTCGTCCGCGGCGTCGTTCTCGAACAGGAAGCTGTTCGTGACGGTGGCCTCGCTGAACCACAGGGCCAATGCGGCGCCGTCACGGTTCGCGTCGCCGCTGGCGGTGTTGAAGCACCAGGTGTTTCGTCGGAGCTCTGAAGCGCCGAGCATGTCGACGAGGAAGATCGCTCCCCCGCGGCGGGCGTCGTTGGACAGGAACTCGGTGTCGAACACGTCGCACGCGTCGGCCTCGGTGCACCGGATGGCGCCGCCGAACTCTGCCGAGTTGCGCTCGAACACCGACCCTTCGATGGTCACCGTGGCGCCGTCGAACGCGCCGACGGCGCCGCCTCGCCGGGCCGAGACGTTGTCGGTGAAGCCAGCGCCGAGCACGGTCACCGTCGCGTTGCCCACGTACAGCGCCCCGCCGAGCGCGTCGGTGCCGTCGGCGCGATTGTTCGTGAAGCGCGTGCCCTCGATCGCGAAGTCTCCGTCGCCCTCCAGGTGCACAGCTCCGCCGGTTGAATCGTCCGCCGTGACCGAGTTGTCGGTGAACGTTCCCCCGGTCATGGTCACCGAGCCGCTCGACTCCGCGTAGACCCCGCCGCCATTCTCCGCCGTGTTCGCGCTGACGGTGGCGTCGGTCAGGGTAAGGGCTCCGCCGTTCCGCACGCGGATGCCGCCTCCCGCGGTCGCCGTGTTGCCGCTCACGATGCAGTCGGTGAGCGTGGCCGTGGCGCCGGTGATGTCGAGCCCTCCGCCCAGGTCCGGGTCGCCAGAGGCCCCCCCGATGATCTCGACCCTCATGAAGGAAACGTCGGAGTCGCTGAGCAAGCGGACCGTCGTCCGCTCGCCGGCGCCATCGATCGTGAGGTCCTCGAACACGACATCGGTGGAGCCAGACATGTACAACAGGGCGGTTCCAGATCCGTCCCGGATCACTGTGCTGCCGATTCCTGCACCGCGGAACACCAGATCTCTGGCGTCGTTCACGTCGAGGTCGTCGCTCCAGGTGCCCGGGTCGATCAGGATGACGTCGCCTGGCTCAGCGTCGGCCACTGCGTCGGGGATCGAGGTGTACGGGCCGTCGAGGCTCACCACGCGGTCGACCGCGAGGGCGACGTGGGGCAAGGTGAGCGCGATCAGCAAGCTGCAACGCATGGCGTCTCCACAGCCCAACCATACCGGTCCGCGCGCCGTCCTGTCGCTGGCCCGAGAGTTACTGGGGTGAGAACCGAGGGGTCACGCGATGCGACCGTTGCTCCTCGTCCCTGTCGTCGCTCTCACCCTCGGCTGACGTGACCGGGCCGCTCCGCCGGTGTTGTGCTCGCACCCGTCACCTTGTCGTGCCGCGGTGCACGCCGGCGGCGCACCATCCGGGGTCCTACAGGTCAGATTGATACCCGAAAAAGTAGGTACGATGGGAAATACCGAAGATGATCAGGCGGAGGGGAGGCCGCGCATCGAGCTGCTGCTTGCACGGTCACGTAAGCGCCCAAAGCAGGCGAGATCCCGCGCTACTGTGGAGGCGATCCTCGACGCCACCGCCGAGCTGCTCGTGCGGCACGGCCTCGATGCGCTGACCACGAACCATGTGGCGGATCGGGCGGGCGTGAGTGTCGGAAGTGTGTACCAGTACTTTCCGAACAAATCGTCCCTGGTGGCAGGGCTGGTCGAGCGGCACGCCAACCGGCGCGGCGCGATCCTCACGGCGTCGCTCGGGGAGGGGACGGACGACCCAGTGGCCCTGGTTCGCAGCGTGGTGTGTGGCGTGGTCGCGAGTCATCGGCACGCCTCCGAGCTCCATCGGATCCTGATCCTGGCGATGGTGCACGCCGATCACGTGGACGGGCTGCTCGCGTTCAACCAGCGTGTGACCGATGTGGTGACCGCCTACCTCATCGCCCACAGCCACCTGTTGCGCCCCAAACGCCTGGACGTTGCGGCATTCATGCTGGTGCAGAGCGTCGAAGCCACGGTGCACCGCGCGGTGGTGGACCGGCCCGAGCTGCTGGATGACGACGGGCTGGTGGACGAGCTGACCGTGATGCTCTCACGCTACCTGTTCGGCTGACGTCGGCGGGCTGCTCCGAGTACTACAAGCAGCCACAGGGGGCTGGGCAGCATGGGGCCTGCGGCGCACCCGCAGCCGGACGGCGCCTCGGACGGCTCCCTGACCTGGGGTCCCTCGATCGTGCCGCCGGTGGGTGGCAGGGTGGCGCCGCCGGTGGACGCGCGCAACACCGAGACCGCGTTCGCGCCCTGCACCACGTCGGGCCACAGGGTGTTGCCGTCGGACGAAAATACTGCATAGTGCCAGTCCCACAGAGCGAATGCGCCAGCATCCCCGTCGGAGTAGGCGCGGCGGGCGCCGGGCTCACCGGGGAACACGCCGAGCAGGTCCCCGTCGTCTGGTCCGGTGGGCGGTGCGCCGTGCTTGCGCACCAGGCGGCTCTCTGCGAGCGGGATCACCCACGGATCGGTCCAGGTGAGCTCGATGGTGTCGCCGCCATCGACCGCCGCGAGGTCGGCGCTCCGGTAGTGCACATCCGGCTCGGCCAGCGTCACCACGCACACGTCGTCGAGGTGCCAGCCGCCGAACTCCAGCCCCTGGTCGCTCGACAGTGTCCAGCCGAAGTGGACGGAGGTGAAGCCGAGGGTGAGCAGCTCGCGGAGGTCGCTGCGCCATCGCTGCCACTCACGGTCGAGCAGGTCCTCGTCGAACGGGTTGCGCCACAGCTCTTCGGAGGTGCCGTCGACCGCGGAGACGGTCAGCCTGGCCTGATCATACCGGCTCCGCTCTACGGTGAGCCAGCGCTGAGCCTCCAGCCGAAGGGTGCTCGGGTGGGCGAGGCGGACGTCCACGAGGGGGGAGAGCGCGAACTGCGCGTTGCTCGGTCTGTATTGGGCATCGTCAGACAGGTTGGTGCCCAGGATCGATCCTCCGGACGGTGCCGAATCCGGGGCGTGGCTCGCCGCCGCCGGGGGCGCGCCCACAGCCCACTCGCTCTCCCAGTCATTGCCCGGCTCGGCGTCATCCAGCGCGCCGGTGCCGAACACCCACCGACCCTGACCCGCCTCGAAGTCATCGCACCACAGCGGAGCGGTGTCGCCCCACCACACCTCGTACACGGCGTCATCGTCGCCGCCATGGCTCGTGTGGGGGTACTCGCCGGTGTCGGTGGCCCACGACAGGTAGTACACGGTGCGGCCGCCGGCCGGACGCGCGGGCAGGGTGGCGGTGTACCGGTCGCCGCTGCGCTCGGGCACCACCTCGGTCCAGCCGTCTGCAGGCACCTCGCCGTCGGGCTCCGTCGCGTACCACAGCCGGGTGCGGTCCGGATCGAACCGCGAGCAGTCCGGCGTGGCGTCGGTCAGCGTCCATGACACGTCGAGGTCGTCGCGTGTGGTGGGTTGGTCGCTGGGCGGGATGTGCTCGAGGGCGATGAACCCGATCGGTCCGGGCCCGATCCCGTGCGCATCGAGCAGCTCGGTGAGCTGGCACCCGTGCGGGGTGCCATTCGACAGGTCCCCATCGTCGTCATCTGCCGCGAGCACGGCCTCGTACAGGTCGGTGAGCGAGGGGCCGAGGGCCAGAGCGTCGAGGAACAGGGTGTCGGTCCGCTCGGCTCCGCGCTCCGGGCCGGATTCCGCGACCCACATTTCACGAAGATTCCAAAGGAAGGACGCCCAAATCAAGCCGTCTGCGTGCACCTCTCCCACCACATCGAATGGCCAGACCCGATCCGGCCCGATGTCGCGGATGAAGCTCTCGGGGCCGTAGGCGCCCAGGCCCACTCTTGGGTCGAGCGTGAGCGTGGCCGACACGTAGTCGGCGCTCCCCTCCGAGACATCGCTGGCGAAGCTGCCGGCGATGAGTCCCTTGTCGTGCACGCCGTGGCCGTACTCGTGGAACACCACATCGGCGATGACGCCGAAGTTCTCGCACGCTCCGCCCGCGGCGAAGAAGTTGATCGTGCCGCGGGTGTAGAACGCGTTGCACTGGCCTTCGAGGTCGACGCTCGCGGTGACCAGGTCGGGCAGCCACGCATGCTCTGGCGCCCGCTGCTCGAGCCAGTCGCGCACCACATGGGTGTGGTGCTGGACCGCGGCCGCTGAGGTCGGCAGGTCGTCGCCGCCCACCAGCAGCTCCGACTCGACCGCCAGCACCTCGACCGTGGAATCATCGCGGACCACCCGGAGGAACGGCCCCTCCAACGCAACGTCGAACGGTGGGGTGCGGTCGTGCACGCCGGCGTCGTCGGTCGACGCCGAGCCGGAGGCGTCTGTCACCTGGACCTGTCGGGCGGGAACCGCGACCCATGGGTCGCCGATCGTGCGCTCCGGAAGCTCGAGTTCGAGAGGAAGTCTCCGGCTGTACGCCTGCACCACGGCCCCGGATCGGTCGCGGTACACCACGTCATCCCCTCGCTCGGTGCGGGTGACGAGGTGGTAGGTGAGGCGGCCGTCGGTGTCGACCGGGAGCACCAGCTCGCCCGGCCGCGGGGTGTCGGTGAGGGTCGGCCGGTGCAGGCGAGCCCACACCAGGTGCACCCGCCCGTGCTGCGCCACGACATCGATGCCGGCGTCCACGATCGGCGCGCCCCGCCAGGACTGGTTCCAGCGCGTGGCGGAGCGGCTCCCTCGGGTGCGCCGCTCACCGCGCACCAGGTCGGCCGATGGCACGCTGCCCAGGCGCGCCACGTCCGCGACCAGCGCGCCCGACGCCGACTCGGGCGTACCGGGCCCCGTCAGCGCTCGCGGCGTGCGATTGCGCTCATCCCACCTTACGGTCCAGCGGCCGTGGCGCTCGCCGAACCATGCGGCTTGTCCCGACCACAACGCCTGTCGATGGGGCGTTGTGACCAGGTGGGGGGAGGGTGGTCCGGGCGGCAGGCCGCCGTCCGGGGTGAAGCCGAGCATCAGCGCGAGAAACCAGGGCACCGTACCTCCCGCATGCTCAAGTAACCTGAGGCGGTTGACAGCAGGCTCTCCCGCGCCGGACCATAAGGGTACCCCCCGTCGAGCCGGGCCCGTCGCCCGTGCCCTGGAGTCCGCCGGATGTTTACGTTGTTTCTGGTGACAGCGGCCATGGCACAGGACGCTCCGACTGTGCCGGAGCTGAACTCCCAGCTGTACCGCGCCCCGATGGACTCGCGCCAGACCCTGTGGACCGACGTGAGCGGCGGAATCGTTGACGACCCACGCGGCGAGGGGCGAGCGGTGATGCACTACGTCAACCGGCCGTTCGTCTGGGTTCCCGACCCGGGCGTAGGCGCCGAGGGCGCGCGACTGGTGTCCGACGCCCTCCAGCTCGACGCCATCGGCGCTGTGCACGTGGACCGGTTCCGGATCGGCGTGGTGGTCCCGATCTACCTGTTCACGGCGGGGCAGCTCACGAACAATGGCGCCGGTCTGGGCGATATCGCCCTGGATGCCCGCGCCACCTTCCTCGACAAGGCCACAGCACCGTTCGGGCTCGGGGCCAGCTTGAAGCTGGCGCTACCCACGGCCTCGGTCGAGGCGCCGCTCGGCAGCTCGCAGGCGATGTTCGACGCGTCGTTGCTGGTCGACGACCAGTTCGGCCCAGTGCTCGTTGCCGCAAACCTTGGCACCCGGCTAGGACCACCGAGCGCGCTGGAGAATGTCGACCTGAACGACCAGTTCCTGTACAGGGTGGGGTCTGGCTACGCCGTGTCGGATGGCGGGGGCCTCTCGCTCGACCTCGCAGGCCAGTTCAGCTACTCGGCGCCGCTCGCGAACCCGGCCGGCGCGCCGCTCGAGGCGCTCGTGGGTGGCTGGGCTCGCGTGAGCGACACCCTCGTGTTTCGCGGAGGGTTGGGCCGTGGACTCACCCCGGGCATCGGCTCGCCGGTGGCCCGGGTGGTCACCATGCTCGCTCTCGAGCCGCGGGACGTTCCCGACACGGATGGCGATGGCTACGTGGACACCGAAGATGGCTGCCCGCTGCAGCCCGAGGACTTCGACGGGTACCGCGACGAGGACGGGTGCCCCGATCCGAGCCAGGTGGTCCGCGTCGAGGTGCAGGATCCCGGCGGCACGGTCATCGATTCCGCCGATGTCTTCCTGACGGGCGAAGACCTGGCCGAAGAGAACGACTCGGACTTCACCACCGAGCTCCACGCGGGTCCGTACCGGGTGGTGGGGAACGCGGAAGGGTTCAAGGAGGGGCGGGTCGACTTCTCCGTGCCTCTGGAGGGCCTGCCCACCGTCGTCGTCACCCTGCAGCCCGAGGTCGTGCTCGGCTCCCTGGTGGTGCTTGTCCAGTCGGAGGGCGGCGTTCCGGTCGACACCTCTCGCTGGAACATCGATGCCGCCCCGGGGCCGACGATGGATCGGGGCATCGGCCGTATCGATCTGCCGGCCGGCCAACACGTGGTGAGCGTGTCGGCCGATGGGTATGCGCCGGTCCGGCTCGACCTCAACGTCGTGGAGGGCGCGACGCGAGAGGAGATCGTGGTCCTCGCCCCGACCCGTGTGGTGGTGACCGAGCAGCAGATCGAGCTGAAGGAGTCGATCTTCTTCGAGACCGCCAAGGCGGTGATCAAGGAGGTCAGCTTCCCGCTGCTCGACGAGGTCGCCACGATCCTGCTCGACCATCCGGAGATCGAGGTGCTGCGGGTGGAGGGGCACACCGACTCCCGAGGGTCGGCGTCCTACAACAAGACGCTGTCCGAGGCGCGGGCCGCGAGCGTGCGCCAGTACCTGGTGGGCAACGGCGTGGAGCCCGGTCGCGTGCGCAGCGTGGGCTACGGCGAGGAGAAGCCCCTCGACGCGGGGAACAACGCCGCCGCCTGGGAGAAGAACCGCCGGGTGGACATGTTCATCGAGAAGAAGGCGAAGTAGCCGCCTCGGGCCCGAGTGGGCTGGCCGACGTGATCGCTAGATGATTGAGGTCATCTAGCCCCGTGGCTCGAACGGCACTCGCAGCGGGAACGCGTCCCGCGTCTGGGGGCGCACGCCGATCGCATCGGCGGCGGCCAGCACCTGATCGAAGGCATGGCTGATCGTCGCGCCGGCCATCTGGGTCACCTCGTCTTCGGTGGGCAGGTCGAAGTCGTCGGCGCCGTACCGCAGACCCTGCAGGGCACCCTCGTTGCGGGTGAGTACGCTCGTGCGGATGTGTACGAAGTTATCGAGGTAGATCCGGCTGATGGCGAGCCAGCGGAGGTATTCCTGCATCGACACCTCTTCGCCGCCGAGGTCGTTGTTCCACGGCTTGTAGGTCCAGCAGAGGAAGCTCGGCAGGGCGTGATCGACTTCATCCTGGAACCTGCGCAGGCGCTCCAGGTGGTTCATGCGCTCATCCAGCGTCTCGTCGAACCCGATCACCATGGTTGCGGTGCTGCCGAGGCCGGCGTCGAGGATGGCGCGCTGCGCTGTGTAGTAGTCCTCCACGGTGTACTTGAGCGGGCTGTGGCGTAGACGGAACGCGTCGTCCAGGACCTCGGAGCCCCCTCCGGTGATCCACTTTGTGCCGCTGCCGGCCAGGATCTGGGCGCCCTCGGCGTAGGTCACCGAGGACACCTTGCAGGTGTACATGAACTCGGCGACGGTCATCTCGTAGAACGAAAGTTCCGGAAAGCGCTCGTGCACCCTGCCGAACAGCCCGGCGTAGTCCCACACCCTGAGCTTCGGATGGAATCCGCCATTGAACCCGACGAGCGTGCCCCCGTGTGCGACGAGCTCGCTGATCTTGGCGCACACCTGGTCCACGTTGAGCAGGTAGCCACCCGGCTTTCCGGGCAGGCGGTAGAAGCTGCAGTAGTCGCACCGCGCCACGCAGACGTTCGTGTAGTTCACGATCGCCATCAGCAGGTAGGTGGCCTCATCGCGGGGATGGAACCGGTCGCGGACGGTCGTGGCCAGATCGGACAGGGTGGCGTCGTCGGCCTCGGTGTAGAGCCACGCGGCCTCCTCTCGGCTGATCCGTCCTCCCGACTCCACAGTGCGTCGGATGCTGTCGAGCATGGTACCTCCGAGGTCGGACTAACCTGGCCACGGACGAAAGAGACCTTCACTGGCGTTGAACGATTGATCGACATGTCCTTGACTCCGGCCGCGCCGAGGTGCGCTACGACTGAGGGGCGACGGGAGACGAACCATGATCACGCTGATCGCTGCACTGTCCGCACATGCCCAGGTCTTCGACGGCGCCGGTCTCGAGTCGGTCGATGCACCGTGGGAGCTCGCTCCACCATCGGGTGAGCTCGATCTCGACCCGGTCGTGAACGGTGAGCCCGCGGATGACGGTGCGTGGGAAGATGCGGTCGGCATCGTGATGTACGGCTCCTATGTCGGGTGCACCGGCACGCTCATCCACCCCAAGGTGGTGCTCACCGCGGGTCACTGCGTCGGCGCGATCACCGACGTGGTCATCGGGTCCACCGACTGGACGCGCAACGGCGAGATGATCGGCGTCGAACGCACCATCGAGTACCCGAACAGCCAGGGCTCGTACGATGCGGCTGTGCTCCTGCTCGAGAAGAAGGCGACGGGCTTCGACCCGCGGCCCATCGCCATGGAGTGCATCCTCGACAAGTACCTGGAGGACGGCGCCGAGGTGGCCGTGGTGGGCTTCGGGGGCACCCGCATCGACGGTGGTGGCTCCAACAGCCGCCTGAACGAGGGCTACACCTACGTGCAGGACTCCGACGGCGACAGCAGCTCCATCGATGGCATCTACACCGGGTTCAACCCGTCCATCAGCCCAGGCGGCGAGATCGGCGCGGGCGGGAACGAGGTGGACTCCTGCTTCGGTGATTCGGGCGGTCCGCTGTACCTGTTGACCCCCGAAGGCGACTTCCTGGTCGGCCTGACCAGCCGGTCCTATGCTGGCGTTCCTTGGGATGCGCCCTGCCTATACGGCGGCATCTACGTGCGCCCCGACGCCATCCTCGATTGGATCGAGGAGGAGACCGGCAAGACCCTGACCACGCCTCGGTGCAACGAACGGCCGACCGCCACGGTTTCACCGATCATCGTCTCGTCCGGCGCCCAGGGCACAAGCCGCGTCGTGGTGGACGATCCCGACGGCAAGGCAGACAAGGCGTCGATCGCCATCGCGGTGGACCCGGCCTCGGGCACGGTCGAGCTCGGCGATGACGGCGAGGTCGTGTACACCTCGGCGCCAGGGTTCGTCGGCTCCGATTCCTTCGTGGTCGCAGTGACCGACAAGGGCTCCGAGAACCGCTACCCGCGCTCGGGCACGCCGATCACCATCGAGGTCGAAGTCCCGGTCACCGTGTCGGCCGCACCCGCCGGCGGGACGGGCGCCACCGGCACCGATCTGACTCTGGGCGAAGGCTCGGGAGGGTGCGCATGCGACGGTGTCGGCGGCACTTCCGGGTGGGCCATGCTCCTGCCTCTCGTCGATCTCGTGCGGCGTCGGCGCTGACGAACGGAGGGCAGTTCCCGCGCGGCTGTCGCGCGCGGCGGACGCATGTTGTAGGCTGCCGGCGATGCCCGACGCAGCGCAGTCCGACACCCGTTTTTCCGCACGCTTCTGGGGCGTGCGTGGCTCGATCTCCTGCCCGGGGCCCGACCACGCCCGCTACGGAGGGCACACGTCGTGCGTCGAGGTGCGCTGTGGCGGCCACCTGTTCATCTTCGACGGCGGCAGTGGCCTGCGGGTGCTCGGTGAGTCGTTGATGGCCCAGGGCGGCCTGGTCGAGGCGGATGTGCTCCTCACGCACAGCCACATCGACCACATCATCGGCATCCCGTTCTTCCGCCCGTTCTTCGACTCGCTCAACCGATTCTCGTTGTACGCAGGTCACCTCAAGCCCGAGAAGGGCGGGCTCCGGGGCGCGCTTGGCGACTTCATGCAGGCGCCCCTGTTCCCCGTGCCCCCTGGGATCTTCGACGCGACCATCGACTACAAGGACTTCGTGCCCGGCGCGACGCTCCGCCCGCGCGATGGCGTGGTGATTCACACCGCGCCGCTGAATCACCCCAACGGGGCCACCGGCTACCGGGTGGAGTTCGCCGGCAAGTCGCTGTGCTACGTCACCGACACCGAGCACGTGCCCGGCGAGCCCGACGCGCGAATCATCGAGTTGATCCGCGGCGCAGACGTGGTGATCTACGACGCCACCTACACGGATGACGAGTTCGCCAAGTACGTCGGCTACGGGCACAGCACGTGGCAAGAAGGCGTGCGGCTGGCAGAGGCCGCAGATGTGGGGCGCCTGGTGATCTTCCACCACGACCCCAACCACGTCGACACGTTTATGGACGCCGTGGCCGAGGAGGCCGCCGCCATCCGCCCGGGCACCGTCGTGGCACGCGAGGGCATGACGCTCCGCCTGTGATCGGGCCGGCGCGGCGATCTACCAGCCGCAGCTGCGACCCTCGTTCTGCTCCGCGAGCCAGCCCTCGAGCGGTGCGAAGTATTCGCGCAGCGCCGACGCATCCGCTTGGCGGGTACCGGTCATGGCCTCGAGGGCGTCTGGCCACGGCTTTGACGCGCCCAGCGCCAACAGCTCGCGCATCGCGGTTCCCGCCTCCTTCGAGCCGTACACCGAGCAGGTGTGTAGCGGACCCTCGTGGCCGGCTCGCTCGCACATGGCGCGGTGGAACTGGAACTGGAGGACCGCCGCGAGGAAGTACCGCATGTAAGGGGTGTTCGCGGGAATGTGATACTTCGCGCCCGGGTCGAAGGCGTCGTCTGCCCGGTCGATGGGAGCGACGATGCCCTGGTACTTCCGCCGGAGCTCCCACCAGCGCTCGTTGTACTGCGCCGGCGTGACCCGACCGTCGAACACCTCCCACCGCCACTGGTCGATCATGCGGCCGAAGGGGAGGAATGCGACCTTGTCCAACGCGTCGAGCATCTGCTTGTTGATCACCGCCTCATCGGACTCCGACACCTCCTCCAGCAGGCCCAGGCTCTTCAGGTAGGTGGGCGTGATCGACAGCGCGATGGCATCGCCGATGGCCTCGTGGAAGCCATCGTTGGCGCCCTGCTGAAACAGGACCGGACGCGTGTGATAGTAGTGGTCGTAATACAGATGTCCCAGCTCATGGTGGATGGTGACCAGGTCCTCCATCGTGGGCCGGATGCACATCTTGATGCGCAGGTCGTCGCGCATGCCCACATCCCAGGCGCTGGCGTGGCACACGACCTCCCGGTCTGTGGGCTTCAGGAACATCGAGCGCTCCCAGAACGTGTCGGGCAGCGGGTCGAGGCCGAGGCTCATGAAGAAGCCCTCGGCGGTCTTCACCATGCGCTGGTCGTCCCAGCCCTGGGACTTGAGCGTGGCCGTCACGTCCAGGCTCGCCTGGCCCGGGTAGGGCTCGACGAGGGGGTAGATGTTGCCCCACGACTGGGACCACATGTTGCCGAGCAGGTGAGCGGGGAGGGGACCTGACGCGGGCACCGCATCGCCGTAGGTCTCCTGAAGTTCGGCGCGCACGTGGCAGTGGAGCTGCTCATACAGCGGGCGCACCTGGTCCCACAGCCGGTCTACGTCCGTCTCGAAGGCATCGGGCTCCATGTCGTAGCCGCTGCGCCACAGGTCGCCGAGATCGTCGAATCCGTTGGCTTTGGCGCCGGCGTTGCCGAGCTCCACGAATCGGGCGTACTTGGACTTCATCGGTGGACTCACGGTGCGCCAGCCCTGCCAGGCGTCGAGCAGGGCGGCCGGATCCCGACTGGTCGACATCACCGCCTCGAGCTCTCCCAGGTCGCGGCAGCCTGCATCGGTGCAGTACTCGCCCTTCCCATACATGCCCGACAGCTCGGCCGAGATGCCGGCCAGCTCGGCGCGCAGGGCAGCGTCGGGCGGCGCGGGCAGCGGGGTGGCCCGGCGGAGGAGCATCAGCTGGCGTGCGGTTGCGGGGTCGGTCTTGGCGTCGTCGAAGCGCCCGACCTGTGGCACCACCTCGGAGAGGAACGCCATCACGGCCTCCTCCTTCTCGACCGCCACCGCCTCGTTGGCGTCGGTGATGTCGGTCTCGTAGGCCCACCACGCTTCTTCCTGGGCATGCCACAGCGCGTGTAGCTGCGTGTCGACGCCCTCGATCCACGACTTGGCGTCGGTGGGCGCGTCAGGCGTGCCGGAGGGGGTTGGAGCGGTGCGGCCAGAGCAGGCCGCGAGGGTGGTCACGATAAGCAGGGTTCGCATGGCGCCGCGCTTAACAGATTGTGGACGGCGTCTCCGGCGACGTGTTGCGCGGTCTGCCGACGCGGACCGGGGCGGGTCACATCGCGTCGGACGCCGGGCCTGCGGTTCGCCGCCCCTGTGCCGAGGGGATACGCCCCCCGGCCTTCCTGGAGGCCCTCATGATGGCTCTCGACGCGCGCATCGCCGCCCTCCACGCGGCCCTTCGAGAGCGGATCCTGGTGCTCGATGGGGCTACGGGTTCCCTGCTTCAGACCTATGGCTTGGGCGAATCCGACTTTCGTGGCACCACCTTCGCCGCCCACCCTTCCGACCTGCAGGGAAACAACGACCTGCTGTGCCTCACCCGCCCGGATGTGGTTCGGCGACTGCATGACGTGTACCTCGAGGTCGGCGCCGACATCGTCGAGACGAACACGTTCAACGCCAACCCGTTCAGCCAGGCGGACTACGGG
>JBLFXJ010000203.1:0-14704 GCA_047609825.1 Myxococcota bacterium | reverse complement strand
TCGCCCCGCGCAGCCGGGCAGGCTGTGCTGCGAGGATCGGCGTGAGCCAGTCGAAGGTCGCCGCAGGCCCCACCGCCGCTAGCTGGTGGCGGAACGGGCGGTTGAGCGCCCGCGCGTCGGCGGAGTACAGCGAGGACACCGGCTAGGACTTCTTCTTCTTCTGGTACATCGCGTCGATCTCGGCGGTGTAGCGGTCGTACACCACCGAGCGCTTCACCTTCAGCGACGCCGTGAGCAGGCCCGACTCCACCGTCATCGGATCGACGATGGTGAAGTACTTGATGGTCTCGAACGAGGCGAGCGTGGCGTTGACCGAATCGATGTGCGCCTGCACCGCCGCGCGCACCGCGTCGCTCTGCGGATCGGCCGCGTTGCCCGTCTGGGTGGCCCACTCGGCCAGCTCCTCGGGGTCGATGGCGACCAGCGCGGTGACGAAGTTCCGCGTGTCGGCGATGGTGACGCACTCCTGCACGATGGTCAGGTTCTTCACCCGGCCCTCGAGCTTGGCCGGCGCGATGTACTTGCCGCCGCTGGTCTTCATCAGCTCCTTCTTCCGACCGGTGATCTTCACGAACCCATCGGCGTCCATCGCGCCGAGGTCGCCCGTGAGGAACCACCCCTCGGCGTTGAACGCGCCCTCGGTCGCATCGGGGCGGTTGAGGTAGCCGGCGGTGATGTTCGCGCCCTTGGCGAGGATCTCGCCGTCATCTGCGATCATGATTTGAACGCCAGGGAGCGCGGGGCCAACCGTGCCGAGCTTGATGCGGCCAGGCAGGTTCGCCGTGAGGCCGGGGCAGGTCTCGGTGAGGCCGTAGGCCTCGAGCAGGTCGGTGCCCATGGCGAGGAAGAACTCGTGGACCTCGACATTGAGCGGGGCCGAGCCCGAGAGCAGGGCCTTGGCCCGGTCGAGCCCGAGGGCGGTGCGCAGCTTGGACAGCACCAGGCGGTCTGCGATGCTGTACTTGAGCTTCACGCCGAACGGCAAGGGGCGGCCGGTGGAGCGGTATGGCACGGTGGCCTTGCCCGCATCCACGGCCCACTTGAACAGGCGCTGGCGGATGGGCGGGGCGTTCGCCACCTTCGACTCGATGCGCGCCTTCATCTTCTCGTACACGCGGGGCGCTGCGGGGAAGAAGCCGGGGCGGGTGGCGACCAGGTCGTCGACCAGCGTGGGGATGCCGGCGATCACGATGGGCGCGTCGAAGTACGGGCTGGACAGCTCGATCAGACGGCCGAAGCTGTGGGCCAGCGGCAGGAACAGGAACAGCCCGCCCGCGCGCATCTCGGAGTTGATCAGCGCGGCCTTCTCGGCGCTCTCCAGCATCGCCAGCATGTTCTCGTTGGTCTGGATCACACCCTTGGGCGGGCCGGTGGTGCCCGAGGTGTAGGTGTAGGTGGCGGTGTGCTCGCGGTCGGTGTCGTCGCGGCGACGCTCGCGCTCGGCGGCCGTCTCTTCGAGCTTCTCGGCTCCGCGCTTCTCGAGGTCGGCGAGGCTCTCCCAGTCGTCGGCCGGCTGCACGCCCGTGGGATCGATCACCACGATGTGCTGCACCTTCACGCGATCGGCCTCGTAGGCGTTGTCGAAGAAGGTGAAGCCCTTGCGCATCGCCCGGACCTTCTCGAGCTGCACCCCGTCATCGACGATGGTGAGCACGGCCGCGGTGTCGACGTGGAGGTAGCCGACCTCTTCGGGCAGCAGCGTGGCGTACACCGGCACGGTGCGGAGCGAGACCGACAGAGCGGCGAAGTCGCACGCGATCCAGTCGGCGCTGGTGTTGCCCAGGATCGCGACGGCGGCGCGGTCGGGCATCTCCATGGCGGTGAGCAGTCCGGCCGCGATGCGCTCCATACGCGCGCCCAACTCGTTCCAGCTGATGTCGGTCCAGGTGCCATTTTTCTTGTGCCGAATCGCGGGCTCGCCGCCAGATTCGGCAACGCGCTTGAGGACCATCTTGCCGATCGTCGGGTGCTTCACACGGTTTTCCGGGGTTCAGGTTCAGACGGGCTACGACTTATCCACTTTGCGCCGTTATGCACGTCGCGACCATGAAAGGGACTGAAGGCGCAGGCGCGATACACCCGGCGCCTCCGGAGTGTGTATGGCCGCGTGGGTCATCGGTGACATCCATGGCTGCTTCGAGTCGCTCATGGCGCTCGAGGCAGAGATCCTGGCCGCAGACCCGTACGCCAAGCTGGTGTCGGTCGGCGACATGATCGACCGTGGACCGAACTCGAATGCGGTCGTGGAGCGGTTCTGCAGCGGTCCATCGCACGTGGCGGTGATGGGCAACCACGAGGAGTTCCTGCTGCGGGTGGTGGCGCAGGAGCGCCCCGACCTGATGGAGGGCATCGCGCTGCCCCGCTGGCTCGACACCACGGACCGGGTGCTGCGGCGCAAGCCACGTCGCCTGAGTATGGCGTCGGTAGACGACTGGCGCGTGAACGCCCGCCTGATGTGGCTGCTGCAGGGCGGTTCGGAGACGGTGGAGTCGTACGGAGGCGTCCCCAGCGAGCCCGAGACCTGGCAGTTCCCGAGGGAACACCTGGAGTTCATCGCGGCGCTCCCGTTGGTCTGGCAGGACGAGCACCAGGTCGTGACCCACGCTCTTGTGAACCGCGCCGACCTGAACCGGCTGCGCGGCCCGGCCAGCGTGCCTCGCGATGTGGCGGGACGCGCGCTGTGGGGTCGGGTTCCACCCGAGGAAGCTCCAGACCCGGCGCGGATCCACGTGTCGGGGCACACGGTGCGAGGCCGGGTGATGCGGCACCCGGAGCGGCGGCTGGTGCAGCTCGATACCGGCGCGTATCTGGGCGGGCATCTGACGGCGTACAGTGCGGAGCTGGAGGCGGTGCTTACGGTTGGATCTCACGTGATGTGGGAGATGGCGTAAGGCTGCTGCTGGCTGCTGTTCGGGCCTCGGACGGATCGGGTGAGGCCGGTGGCATGGGCGGGCTCTAGGGTTCGTGCGCGTCGGGTGAGGTCGGTGGCTCTCGGTGGCCGGATGATCTCGGTTCGGACTCAGGCAGGGAGAGCCGGGGCCTGCTGGCGTGGGTCCTCCCAGTCCGCTGCTGGCGGCGTCTGGGGTCCCCCCCACTTGCACGGCCCCTTCGGCCGCGTGGGTTCGGGCGGCGGCGGGGGTGTTGGGCCAGTCAGGTTTGGGGTTGGGTGGTGATTCGGGGCGCTGGTGGCTGGGCGGTTGATGTCGTGGGTTCGGGTCGCTGCTGGGTGGTTGGCGCTGAACGCGGATCGGCTGTGGCCGGGTGAACACGGGGGTGCACGGCAGGGTCAGGCACCTTGGCGGACCCAGGTCCGCGGCGGGGTCAGGCACTTGGCGGACCCAAGTCCGCGGCGGGGTCAGGCACGGTGGCGGACCCGTGTCCGGGCAGGGCCAGACACCGATCCGTCGGGCGCCGCGCGCGACCGAGCGCTGCCGCCCAGCGCTGATCCCGCGCCGCCGCACGCTGTTGAGGCGCTTGGCCCGCACGCCTGGTGCGCCGGTCCGGCCACTCACGGGTTCAGGACGGTCGGGTGAGTCGCGACATATGCCGTAGAGGTCTGGCATGATCGGGTCCTGGAGGTGTCCATGCCTCGGATCGCGCTCGCTGCCCTCTGCCTGATGGGCTGTACCGAAGAGGTGTTCCACGCCTACGGCGAAGACGCGGTGCTCGTCGGGTTCGAAGATGGGCAGGCGATGGTGCGGGCCCAGGCGCGGGTCACGTCGATGCCGGCCGCGAATCCTGATGGCGCGACCGAGGCGCAGGTGGTGCATGTGGGCGCCGACTTCAGCGTGCCGATCACGGTGCGCATCCCGGGCCGTGGCGGTCGCGCCGTCCAAGGCTGGGATGGTGCCGATGTCGACCTGCCGCTCGGCCAGTGTGCGCCGGATGGGCCGTGCACTCAGGTGTTCGAGGTGGAGCTCACCCGCCGCCGCCCAGGCGCCGCGCTGACGGGCTGGGTCACGGGCTTCGCGATGGTCACCGTTCCCCACTGGTCGCCGCATGCTGGCAACGCGCCCGAGGGTGCGCTCCGAATCCAGCTGCTGTCGGAGTCGGAGGTCGACGGCCCCCGGGAGCCGCCGCGCCGGGGTGGCGGCGAGGCCTGCGGGTCGAAGTAGGCGGGCCTCGAACGCGCCATCCCTCATCCGCAGGGCCGACGGCTCCGCGAATCGGCAGAGCCGCCGCCGGCCCCTACCCCTTCCGACTGATGAACGGGTAGTGCGTGTCGTCGATCAACGGCTCCACATCAAAAAACCGGTTCAACACCGATTCCGCCGTCGCATACGCACCCTCCACCCACGCCTGGTCGTTGGAATACGCCTCGCTCACGATGAACAGGTCCACGTTCGTGCCCGGCACGAGCTGGCTCGGCTTGCGGATCTTCCGCTGCACGTCGCCGATGTCGTAGTGGGCCGCCCATGCATGGTAGCCGGCGTTGAACAGGGGTAGCGGCCAGTCCATGTACCGGGACTCAACCGGCTCGGGCACTGTCGTGTAGTCGGCATTCGGCCCGAAGTGCAGCTCGGCGAGCTGGCGGCGGAGCATCTTCACCATGCGCGGCGGTACGGTGCGGGGGCCGTCGAGGGTCTGGATGTCGTCGGCGATGGGCTGCCGCCGCTTGCGGTTGGGCCCCAGCTCGAGCTCGCGCCAGAAGGTGGTGAACGCCTCGTCGTCGTAGCTGGCGAGGATGCCATACACCGGCTTGGCGCCCGCGGGCCGCGCGGTGGCATTGTCGCCGAAGTACACCGCCATGCGCACGGGCGTGTCGGTCATGCTCGGGCCGATGGTCTTGCGCAGCGCGGCCGTGAGCAGCTCGGTCTCGCTGGGGAGGCTGATCCGGTGGCCCAGCACGCCCTGCACTGCACCCACCAGCGAGTCGGAATCGTCGAACGCGATGTTCAGCACGCTGGGGTCGGCCAGGGCCTAGCCGAGGTCCGCCTCGACGTGGACGGCGATGGCATCCCCGACGCCATCGACATGAACGTGGTGCGGCTCGGCACGCCGTGGTTCGTGTCGCTCGGCGTCGTTGGGATCCCGCAGTAGCGGTGCCGGATCGCGCTGTGGACCCTCAGGACCCGTACACAATGGCCGGCGGTCGCAGCAGGCGCGCGAGCTCGATCCGACTGCCCACCCACAGCGACTGGTAGACCGCCTTGAGGTGGGTGCGCACGGTCTCTGGGCTCCGGCCCATGGTGCGGCCGATTTCCGCGGTGGTCGCGCCACAGGCCGCGTACTCCGCCACGGCCCGCTGGGTGGGGGTGAGGGTGGCGAGGGCGCCCGCCCGATCGTGTTGCGGGGGCAACACGGTCACCAGGAACATCGGCCCGGCCCGCGACGACATCTCCACGACCCGCAAGCAGAGCGGCGTCAGCGTCCACCACCCGGCCCCGCGTGCGGTGACTGCCGCTCGAAGAGCGGGGAGAACGCTGGGCTCGGCCAGCCAGTCCGCCGCCTCCGCGGCCCCCGAGACCACCTGCCACTGAGCGTTGAACACCAGATCCACGTTCGCTTCGGGGAGCGGGCCGGCCCAGGCGGCTCCGGTGTCTCCGGACGGGCTGTTCGGTGCTGTGGATGGGCCGGTGGAGCGACCCGTGCTGACGGGGGCGGGCGGTGAAGCGCGTCCGGCGGGGCACACCCTCAACCATGGTTTCGTCGTGGGCATTTCCGGCCACCTCCCTGCTCTCAGGGTGGCGCGGGAGCGCTCCTGGGTCTACGGGGCGGGGGCCTGTTCTGTTCACGACGCGTGAACGGTTGGTGTGGGGTAGGCTCGGGCATGGCCACCGAACCGAAGTCCGTGGTGCTCACCGGCGCCACCAGCGGGGTGGGCCGGGGCGCGGCCATCAGTATGGCCCGGCTCGGCGTGCGCCTGGTGTTGCTCTGTCGGGACGCGGATCGCGCTCTCGCCTGCACTGCCGCGGTCCGTGCGGCCGCGACCGGGCCGGCGCCTGAGATCGTGGTGTGCGACCTGGCGGATCGCGGGTCGGTGGAGTTGGCGGCAGCGGCTGTACTCGCGCTCTGTCCGCGCATCGACGCGCTGGTCCACTGCGCTGGCATCACCACCTGGGTGCTGTGGACCTTCCACCTGGCGCGACGGCTCGAGGGCACTGGGGTGACGGCGAACACCTTCTGCCCCGGCTTCGTGCACAGCGGCCTCACCCGTCGCTTCCCGCTGTGGCTGCGGCCGCTGGTCGGGGCGGCCCACGTGTTCGCGCAGAGCGAGGCGGCCAGACAGCGGTGTCCCTGGCGCTGGACCCCGTCGTCGCCGGGGTGTCGGGGCGGTTCTACCGCAAGGGTCTGGAACGGGAGGCCGGGCCGGGCACCCGCGACGTCGACGTGCAGGATCGCCTCGCTCGGCTCGTGGAGTCCCGGAGCCCGACCGAGAGCGAGGGGCCGGGCGTAGCTGGGAGATGAGCCACTGCTCGTCGTGGCTGCGATACAAGCCATGAGTCCACCCCACCCGGCGCCCTCGTGACCGATGTGGCCCATTCGCATGAGAGCATGCGGACACACTTCATTGTTGTCGCCGCGGTGCACGCATTCCTGGGCGCGGTGAAGCTGGTCCTGGGCCTGGCAGTGGTGCTGCCTGCGGGGTTGTTCACCACCTTCTGGGTCGCCAGTGCGTTCAGGTTCTGGAAGCCGGGTGGTGGCGGCGAGTCGGGTGAGGCGGTCGTCGTCGCGATCGGCATGTCGAGCGTAGGTGTCTTCGGGCTGCTGCTCGGCGTGGTGGTGCTGCTGCTCTCGCTGCCCGATCTCGTGACCGCCTATGGGGTGCTGCTACGCCGGCCGTGGGCGCCGATGGTCGCGTTGCTCACCTCGATGCTCACCCTGTTCAACGCCCCGATCGGCACAACCATCGGGCTGTACACGATCTGGGCGTTGTGGTCGCGTGAGGGGCGAGAGGCGTTCTAGAACGCGGCGGACGGCCAGCAGTTGATGTACAGCATCGACTCGTCATCGCCTGGCACCGTGTTGCAGTCGGCGCTGGAGCAGTCGGACGCCCCGAGCGGACACGCGAAGTTCTGCGCCTTGAGGCACGGCTCGATGGGTGACTCCTCCACGTGCTGGATGGCCCAGCCGTGCACGATCTCGTAGCCGACGGGGCACGACACCGTGTACGCGGCCGCGTTGCCGGTGAGCTGGTCGTTCACCAGCCCATCGAACGACGGGTCGCTGGAATCGTGGCAGCCGACGAGCACGATCTGCTCGTCATCACCGGCGGTGTTGCACTCGACCGTGGAGCAGGAGGCCGCACCCTCGGGGCAGGCCTGCTGGTTCGCCTTGAAGCAGTCCTCGCCGCTGTGCTCGTCGCTGAACTGCACGGACCACCCAAGCTTGATGTTCGTGCCGCCGGGACAGGTCGCCGTGGTCGGTCCGTCGTTTCCGCGCACGCCCACCCAGGTGAACTCATCCCACCGGCCCGGGTCGCTGCTGCACAGGGCGTAGGCGAAGGCCTCGTCATTGCCGTCGGTGTTGCACGCGCCGGGCGTGCCGCAGCCCGCCCCGCCGGGAGCGCAGGTGCCGATCTGGTCGCGGTGGGAGCAGGATCCGTCGTCCACGTCGTAGTCGTTGGACATCTGGTAGAACCAGCCGGTGATCAGCTCGGTACCACCTGGGCAAGCGGCGTATGCTTCGGTGTTGCCGGTGTCGTGCACGGCGACGAGGGAGGCCATCTCGGTGCACAGATCCACCGGGTCGGAGGGGCAGGAGTCGAGCGCGTCGCAGGTGCCGTCGCCGTCGGCGTCGCCCACGAAGTCGCCGATGCAGGCCTCGCCCTCGCACGTGTCGCCGGTGGTGCAGGCGTCCCCGTCGTCGCAGGGGCTGCCGCCGGGGCAGGTGTCGAACGCGTCGCACACGCCGTCACGGTCGGCGTCCTCGAACTCGTTGATGCAGACGATCCCGTCGTAGACGACGTCGTCGGTGCACGGGTCCTCGTCGTCGCAGTCGCAGCTGCCGTCGGCGTGCTCGAACGCCCCGATCCACACGCCTTCGCAGGTCTCGCCATCGCAGGTGTCGTCGCCGGTGCAGGCCGCGCCGTCATCGCACGGATCGCCGTGATGGCAGGTGTCGAGCGTGTCGCACACGCCGTCGCCGTCCGCATCGCCCACGGCGTCGCCAGCGCAGACCTCGCCGTCGCACACGTCGTCGGCCGTGCACGGGTCGCCGTCGTCGCACGGGCTGCCGCCGGGGCAGGTGTCGAGCGCGTCGCACACGCCGTCGCCATCCGTGTCCTGGAGCTCGTTGTCACAGGTGAGGTCGGGGTGGGTGATGTCGAGGGTGCACACGTCGCCGTCGTCGCAGTCGCAGAACCCGTCGCCGTCGAGGTCATACTCGCCGCCGGTGGGGCACGGGTCGTCGGAGTCGCACACGCCGTCGCCGTCGGTGTCGTCGGGGTCGTCGAGCGGGCACACATCGAAGGTGACAGCTGCGGACAGCGTGCAGGTGGACACGTCCAACAGCTGGAACCAGGTGCCACATGCGCCGCCCGGGACGGTGGGGTTGAACGCGAATCCGCCGTCGCCGTCGGCCGTGTCGGAGAACCCGTACCGCATTCCGGCGAGGCCGGAGGCCACGCCCGCGCAGGGGCCGAGGGGGATGACATCGCTGCCGCCGCCCAGGGTGCTCATGAGCACGGTGTAGCGGGCGTCGGGGGTGAGGCCGCTGGCCGCGAAGTCGATGGGGCCTGGGCAGGCTCCGCCGGCGACGAGGGTTGGGGCGGCGTGGGCCGATGATGCGAGCAGGAGCGCGATGAGTAGGTTCATGGGGGGCCTCGGTCTGTCCCTCACCGTAGGGCCCGGGCGGCCCTCGGTCTGTCCCCCGAACGGGTGAGGCGGTGGCGCGCGGCTCCGCAACGGCACATCCCCCACGGCCGTGCATCGGCATCACCCGCCCGGCCTCGCGCGGCGATTCTCCGTCTACGCCGGCTGGACCAACCCGAAGGTCGCGCCGCTCGGATCCGAGACGACGGCCATCCGCCCCACCGCCGGGTCGGCGAACGTGTCGGTGAGGGTCTTGCCCCCGTGCGCTCCGACCTTCGCGAGAGTGGCGTCGAGGTCGGCCACCTGGACCCAGGCGGTGAACACGGACGCGTCGACGGTGGACGCGGTCACGCCGCCCCGGGGCACGCCGTCTGCCTCGAGCACATGGTACGGGCCCTTGGCCATCTCATCCACGCGGCTCGAGAAGCCGAACACCGAGGACAGCCAGGCGACGTCGGCGCCGGGTGCGGTGGACTGGAGCTCGACCCAGTGGATGCTGCCGGGGCCCGGCGTGGCCACGGCGTCTTCATCGGCGCCCTGGTACAGGCCGAACACCGCGCCCGATGGCGTGGTGATCACCGAGAAGCGACCGACGGGCAGATCGGTGGGCGGCATGAGGACGGAGCCGCCTTGGTCACGGGCGAGGGCCGTGCTCGCGTCCAGGTCGTCGACTGAGAGGAAGCTGCACCACGACGGCGGACCGTTGTCGGGGGGCTGGATGTGGGCCACCGCACCACCGGGGGCGACGAACATCGGTGACCCGTCGCCGTCGGCCGTGAAGTCCCACCCGAGCACCTTCGTGTAGAACGGAGTGCCGGTGGCCACGTCGGTGGAGATGCCATGCCAGCAGAAGGTGTTGCTCTGAATGCTCATGATGATGTCCTCGGGGCCAGCAGCGGCCGCCCCTGTCATCACCCCTGACCCTGACAGAACGTGTCAGGGCGGCGGCCCGGTGTGAGGTATCGCTGACAGCAGTTGGCAGGATCTCCGGGCATGATGCGATCATGAACACCGCTGCCCGTCGCGACCGCTTCCTGAACCTGCTGCATCGCGGAGCAACCACGGTTCCCGCGATGGCGGAGCGGCTGGGCGTGTCCGAGCGCACCGCCTATCGCGACATCTCCGCCCTGCGGGATGCCGGGCACGTGATCCATGCCACGCCGGGTCCCGGTGGGGGCGTGCGCATCGCGCCGGACAGCCGCCCCCGTCCCGTGCACTTCGAGGTGGCGGAGATCATCGGCCTCGCCCTGTCGGTCGCCATCCTCAAGGCCACCCCGCACATGCCGTTCGCGAAGAGTGCCGAGGCCGCGCTCGACCGGGCCCGGCGTGCGCTGTCGTCGGACCGGCAGCGGGCGATGCATCGCCTGCAGCGACGCATCCTGATCGGGCAGCCAGCCAGCGACCTGACCAAGACCACGCTCGGCTCGGTGGACGACACCTTGCTCTCGGTGTTCGAGCGCTGCTTCACCAGCGGCCGGCTGATGAGCTTCGACTACATCGACCGGTTCGGCGCTGCGACGACGCGGCGGATCGAGTGCGTCGCCCTCGTGCTCCACGCGCCGGCCTGGTACGTGGTGTCGTGGGATCTAGACAAAGGTGCGCCGCGGATGTTCAGGATGGACCGAATCTCTGGGCCGGAATGTGGGGATGCGCTCGTCACCCAGCACCCCCTCTCCCAGGTCACCGACCTCACCTGCCAGGAGGCAGAGGCGGGGCACTCGGACTGGATGGGCACGCCGATCGGGTGAGGGGCTATTCAGCCGCGAGCGCGGGTGCTGCGTGGCGGTCCATCAGCCGGCCGACACCGTGGATGAACGCCTCGTCCTCCAGCAGGGGCTGCGCTGTTGGGGACTGGAGCGTGAGCGGCCCAGTCACGCCGGTTCCCGGACTGGCGTAGAGCCCGCCGTTCACCAGGCTCTCGTCTTCCAGCGCGCGCAGGTACCTCCCTGCGCTGCTGCCGGTGTCGTGGGCCATGCCGACCAGACTCATGATGGGCATCGCTACCCAGGTCATGAAGGTCTGCATCAACTGGGGCATCTCGGCCATCGCGTTGGTGCCGCCCGTCATCCCCGGGCTGACCGCGATCGCTCGCAGCGACCCCGGATGCCGGTGTGCGAGCTCGGCCATCCACACCGCGCCCAGCAGCTTGACCAGGCCATACTCGTACATGTCGTCCGCCTTCTCGACATGGTCGCCCGCGACGATGGCATCCAGTGCTGAGTCCAGGTCGGCGTAGGCGTCGGGCAGCGTGGCCGCCTTGACCATCATCGGGATTCCGCGACTCGCTTCGCTGGCGGCGAACAGCACCGTGGCCTGCTCGGAGAAGTGGCCGCCTGCCAGCAAGCCGTTCACGAGCGCGGCATGCCCCCCGACATGGGTCCAAAATAGGGGCAAAGAGAAGGAGGGCGGTCCGCCATCAGCAGACGGCGCGCACGATCTCGGCCACGACCCCACGCAGGGCGGCCGGATCGGGGTTGGCCCGGGCCAGCACCATGAGGCCCATGTTGTTGGTGAGCACGAACCGAGCCAGGTGGCGCGGATCTCGGCTGGCGTCCACGTCGCCCTCGGCCTGTGCGCGGACGATTCGCTCGAACAGCACCTGCTCGAGGGCTCCGTGGCCACGCCGGACCACCTCGGCCACTGCGGCGTCCTCCAGCGGGCCTTCGATGGTGGACGTGCACACGAGGCAGGTGCGCCCGGTCGTGCCGATTCCGAGGAGCGCGTCGTACATCCGCTCCAGGCCGTGCCGCAGCCGGCCTTCCGCGAGCACGGCCCCCATGAGCTGGACCTGCCCGTCGATGTAGTGCTGGAGGGAGGCGAGGAACAAGCCCTGCTTGCTTCCGAACGTGGCGTACAAGCTACTCTTGGACAGGCCGGTGACCTCGGTGAGCGCCTGTGGGGTGGCGCTTCGGTAGCCGCGGAGCCAGAACAGGTCCATGGCCTGGGCCACCACGGTCGCTTCATCGAACTCGCGCCGACGTGCCATCCCCCCCCTGTGGGGAGTGTGGTTCAAATGAACCTGGAGGTTCAGAATGATGGGTCTCGGTTCTAGCTGCGCCCCGGATCAGCTCCGCTTCGCCTGGAGCTGTGGCGCCACCGAGGCATCGCTCGCGTCGGCGTGTACGGCCTCGCGCACCACCCGATCGGTCACCTCGTCGAGGTAGGCGCCAAGCGCCTCGCTGAGCCGGGTGTACTCGGGCCACAGCGTCTCATCGACGAACCGCTTGGACGCCTCCAGCATCACGGTGGTGTGGCGCTGTCGTGAGTACCGGAACGGTCGGAGGCCATGCTTGCGGGCCAGCGCGAGGAACAACCGGGTCTCATAGCTGTTCGCCATGGTGAACTTGTACTCGACGGGCTTGGTGTACCGCTCCTGCTCGAGCCGCCCCTGCACGCGCTCGTACGCCTTGAGCGCGGCGATGCGTTCGCCCTCGGTGGTCGCACCGGTGTACAGGGCGCCGATCTGCCGCAGCTTGTTGATCAGGTCGCGCTCGTCCATGCCGGCCTCCGGGCCGTGGCTATCCCGATGGCGACCCCCCGCGCGACAGGCGCTGGTGGGGCACAGGCGGGTGTGTGGCCAGCGCTATAGGCCTGCCACCGACCGAGGAGCCTCCGATGACAGACCTGTTCGACGACCGGGCAGCCGACTGGGATTCCAGGCCAGTGCCGCTGCAGATCTCCGAGGGCGTGACCGCTGCGATGCTCGGGGCGGTGGCGTTCTCCCCCGAGCAGACCGTGCTCGACTTCGGCGCCGGCACCGGCCTGGTTGCGACTCGGATCGCGCCGCTCGTCGGGCATGTGCTCGCGGTGGATGTGTCGCCCGCGATGCTCGGGAAGCTCGCCGAGAAGGAAGTGCTGCGCGGCAAGGTGGAGGTGTTCTGCCAGGACATCCTGCACACGCCGCTGGACCGTCGCGCCGACGTGATCGTGAGCGCGATGGCGGCGCACCACGTGGCGGACACCGCCCAGCTCCTGCGCACGCTGCACGCCCACCTGCTGCCCGGCGGCCAGCTCGCGTTGGCAGACCTTGACAGCGAGGATGGCTCATTCCACCCGCCGGGGATCGAGGGCGTGTTCCACCCAGGGTTCGACCGGGAGGCGCTGGCGGCGCTCGCCGTGGAGGCGGGCTTCGCCGAACCGACCTTCGTCACGGCGTGCGAGGTGGACCGAAACGGCAGGCGCTACCCGGTGTTTTTGCTCACGGCGACGCGGCCGGCGTAGCGGGGGGCGTCGCTCATCTGGGCGCATCACCCGGGCCGGCTCCGCCACCACCGCACCGTCAGCCACAGCAGGCCCCCGCCTACCAGCAGCAGGGGCAGCGCGGCAGCATAGGCCGTGCCCCAGGCCACCCACTCGAGCACCACCTCGCCCATGGTGAACCCGAGGCTCGACACCACGGCGAACCACACGAGCCACGACAGCCCGTCCACCACGGCGAACCGGGCGGGGCCCACGCCGCTCATGCCCAGGGCCAGCGGGGTGACCGTGCGCAGGCCATACATGAACCGGTAGAACACGAACAGGGCGATGCCGTACCGACTGAGCAGGCCGCGCACGCGCTCCACCTGGGGGGCGAGGGTGGGCCGCTTGGCGAGGATGCGCTCGGCGGCGAGGCGGCCGAACCAGAAGTAGGTCTGGGTGGCGCTGAAGCACCCGGCGGCGCCCGCGAGCACCCCGAGCCGCCAGTCGATCAGGCCGGCGCGGGCGGCGATTCCGGCCGAGGCCTGTACCACCTCGCCCTCGACCATCGAGGCTAAGAAGATGGCCAGGTAGCCGTACTCTTCGATGAGGGCGCCCACGTCCATGCGCAGTGGGTAACGCGGCACCTGGGCCCGTCGGTCAGCGGGCCATCACCGGGGCACGACCTCGCACTGGCCCTGCAGGCAGGCGGCGGCACGCGCGGATGTGTTCCCACACTTCGCCTGCTTTCGGCTGCACGCCACCGCGCCGGCGTCTGCCGCGAGGGCGGCGCGCCAGGCGGTGACCTCGGCCGCTGGAATCGCCGTGAAGCACAGGTCGCCGCAGGTGGCGGCGCCGGGCTCCGCGGGGATGTGGTCGAGGCCGGCGAAGGCGTGAACCACGGCACAGTCGGCGTCTGTCGAGCACTCTGTCGCGGCGGGTGCCTGTGGTGCCACCGCCGCTGGGGCGGCCTCCACCGGTGGAGCGGGGGGCTCCGGGTCTGACGCCACGGCGGGGTGGGCCCCACACGCCAGCAGCCAGAGCAGGGTCATTGGGCCGTCGCGGCGGCGACCTGGGGCATGAGCAGCGCGAGGAGCTCTCCCATGAACGCCTCCTGCCGCTGACTCGCGCCGTCCTCCACCTCGTACACCACCAGACCCGCGCGCCCGTGCACTGTGAGCCGGCGCCAGTCGCCACCGGCGGATGGCTTGGTGGACCGCACCACCTCCGAGGCGAGCTCGCATCGGGCCACGATAGCCTGCACGCCGGCGAGCTCCTCCGCCGTGAGCACCTTCTGCTCCTGCATCGGCGCGTGGAACCACCACACGGGCTCGCCCTGGGGCCGCATCACGCCGCGGGGGTTCTGCCCCTTGAGGAACCGTCCGTCGTCGGTGAACGCCCACCGGAAGTTCACGCCCGCGCCCACCATCGGCTTCGACACGTATTCGTAGGTGACCAGGTTCATCTCACACCCCGAACGTGACGGGCGCGGTGGCCGCGTTCATCGCGTTGACCACGGTGGTGTAGTGCTCCTGGAGCACCACCTCGCCGCCATCCATGATCCGGTGCTCATCGGCCGGGATGGCCGACGTGTTGCTGCCGTCGTCGTTCACCGAGCCCGCGGTGCCGGAGCCGCCGCCACCGCCGATGTATTGGTCGTCCAGGCCGAGCATGTGGCCGAACTCGTGGGCCGAGGTCACCTGCTCAGTGTCGGGCACGTCGAGCACCAGGTTCTGGCCGGGGATGATGAGGTCGGGGTCGGCGCCGCCCAC
>JBLFXJ010000202.1:0-14715 GCA_047609825.1 Myxococcota bacterium | reverse complement strand
CGTTCGGCGTGGCCGAGAGCCTCGGGTCGTTCTGAGGGGCGGGGTGGGCGTCGGGTGCCGGGAGCGAGCGGCAGCGCTGCGCTGAGCACCCGTGGAGAGTGGTAGAACGGCAGTCATGCTCACGCTCCAGCTCCAGCACCAGCCGGTCATCCAGCTCGCCCTGCAGCAGGCCGGCTTTCCGGCGGTGCACCGGGTGCGGCTGCACTGGTCCGGCGAGGCGCCGCTGCACGATGTGGCCCTGCGGCTGACGGTGGACCCGGCGGTGGCGACCCCGCTGGAGCTGCACGTGGAGCGGATCGCGCCTGATGGCGAGGCCGTGTTCGAGACGGTGGACCTGGCGCTCTCCGTCGACGCGCTGGTGGCCCAGGTGGAGCGGGCCGAGGGGCACCTGCGGGTGGAGGCGACGGTCGACGGCGAGGTGGTGGCGTCGACGCTCGGCGATGTGGCGATTCTGCCGTACAATGCCTGGCCGGGGCTGGCGGCACCGGCAGAGCTGCTCACGGCGTTCGTGCTGCCGAATCACCCGGCCCTGGGCGAGGTGCTCGCGGGGGCCCGGGCGGCGATGGCGGCGGCGACCGGGCGGGATGCGTTGGACGGCTACCAGTCCGGCGATCGGGAGCGGGTGTGGCACCAGGCGGCGGCCGTGTATGCGGCAGTGGCGCGGCTCGGGCTCGGGTATGCGAACCCGCCGGCGTCGTTCGAGGAGTCCGGTCAGAAGGTGCGCACGCCGGACCAGGTGGTGGAGCAGCGGCTCGGCACCTGCCTCGATCTCACGCTCCTGCTCGCCGCCGTGCTGGAGCAGATCGGGCTGCACCCACTGCTGGTCATCGTGCGGGGGCATGCCTTCCCGGGCGTGTGGCTGGTGGACCGGCCCCTCGGGGCGCCGCTGGTGGATGAGGCGGAGTCGCTGCGCAAGCGGGTGGACCTGCACGAGCTGCTGGTGTTCGACGCGGTTCCAGTGACCGATGGGGCGGCGTTCGAGGCGGCGGTGGCGGTGGCGGTGGCCCACCTGCTGGACGACGAGCGGTTCATCGTGGGGGTGGATGTGCACGCCGCCCGCACCGGCGATCCGCCGATCCGGCCGCTGCCGCTCCGACAGGGGTCATATGTGGTGGTGCCCGAGGAGGAGGGGGCCGCTCCGGCTCCGTCGGTGCCCCCGCGGCTGCTCGACGACGATGCGGTGGCGCCGCGGCAGGCGAGTGCGGCGGAGAAGAAGCTGCGCCGGTGGAAGGCCCAGCTCCTGGACCTGACGCTGCGCAACCGGCTGCTGAACCACCGGGACACGAAGACGGTGCTGCCGCTGGAGGTGGCGGATCTGGGGGAGCTGGAGGACCAGCTCGCGGACGGCGCGGTGGTGCGGCTGGTGGCCGAGGAGGAGGCGGGACCAGAGCGGCGCCTGAACGTGGCGCTGGGGCCGGCGGAGCGGGATCGGAGGTGCATCGAGCTGTACCGGAGCGGGCGGCTGCAGGCCGAAGAGACGGGCAGCTCGCCGCTGTACCTGGCGCTCGGGTTCCTCCACTGGCGGGAGCATGCCGAGGGTGAGGTGCGCCGGGCGCCGCTGCTGCTGCTGCCGGCGGTGCTGGAGCGGGCGTCGGTGGGCGGCCCGTACACCGTCCGCCTGGCGGACGAAGATGCAAGTCTGAACGTCACTCTGGTGGAGAAGCTGAGCCGGGACTTCGGGGTGAAGGCCGAATGGTCAGAAGAGCTGCCCACCGACGAGAGCGGGCTGGATGTGCAGCGGATCCTGCACCGGTGGCGGGTGCTGGTGAAGGACGTGAAGGGCTTCGAGGTGCGCGCCGAGGCGGCCCTGGCCCACTACGCCTTCCGCAAGCTGCTGATGTGGCAGGACCTGGAGCTCAGCCTCGCGTTGCTCCAGCGGAGCCCGGTGGTGGAGCACCTGTTCGGCGGGGGGGGGCAGGCGTTTCCGGCCGGCGCGACGCTGCCCAGGGCGCGGGATCTGGACAGGGCTCCGGCCCACGAGGACCTGCTGGTGGTGGACGCCGACAGCTCGCAGCGGGCGGCGGTGCGGGCGGCGCTGGACGGCGGGTCGTTCGTGCTCCAGGGGCCGCCGGGCACGGGCAAGTCGCAGACGATCACCAACATGATCGCGGGAATGCTGGCCGCCGGCCGAACCGTGCTGTTCGTGTCGGAGAAGAAGGCGGCACTCGATGTGGTGCACGACCGGCTGGTGGCCATCGGGCTCGGCGACTTCTGTCTCGAGGCCCACGCGGATGGGGGGTCGAAGAAGCAGTTCGTCGACCAGCTCGCGCTGTCCCTCCGGGCACGCCCTGCGGCGTCGGCGTGGGAGGAGGTGGCGGAGGCGCTCGGGGAGGAGCGCGACGCGCTGAACCGGGTGGCGGCCGCGCTGCATGACCCGGGGCCCGGCGGGGAGAGCGCGTGGCTGGCCACGGCGGGGCTGATCGGCGCCCGGGGTCGGCCGCAGCTGGGGCTGGATGTGCCGGTGGACGGTGCGGCGCTGGCCACGGTGCGGCGGGTGGCGCGGGATCTGGCAGTGGCGGCGACCGAGGCCCGGCCTCGCGTGGACCATCCGCTGGCCGCGGTGGGGCTGCGGGATGTGGGGCTGGAGAGTCGGCGGGAGGTGGAGCGGGCGGTGGCCGAGGCCGGCGAAGCGCTGGCCGGGCTGCACATTGCGGCGTCGGCGGTGGCGGCGCGGCTGGACGGGACGGCGCCGGCCGATGTGGTGGGCGTGCGGCGGTGGGGGGCCCTGGCGGCGCACCTCGCCTCACCTCCCAGGGGCGTGGATGGATTGCTCCGGGTGCGGGATGGGACGGCGCGGCTGGCGGCGCTGGCGGAGGTGGGTCGGCGGCGTCGGGCGGCGTGGGAGGCCCTGTCGGCGCGGTGGACGGCGGCGGTGCTGGAGACCGATCTCGCGGCGACACGGGGGCCCTTCCTGCGGTGGGCGGACGCGTTCATGCTGCTCGCCTGGGTGATGCTGTTCCTGCCCCGGTGGCGGCTGCGCGCGGTGGCGTGCGGTGGGGTGCCGGACAATCGCTCGGTGGCGGAGGATCTGGGTATGGCGCTGGCGGTGCGGGCGGATGATGCGGGGCTGGCGGGCTCGGAGGGGGCTGCGCTGCTCGGCGGAGGCTGGAAACTGGCGGACACGGACTGGGACGGGGCCGAGGCTGTAGCCGCCTGGGTGGACAGGCTGCGGGCGCTGGCGGTGTCGGCGGACGGGGATCCGGGTGTTGGGCTGGCGGTGCGGGCGGCGTCGGAGCGGTTCGCCGGTGAGCCGGACCTGCTGGCGGGGGTGCTCGGTCAGGAGCTGCGGGCTGTGGGTGTGGCCCAGGCGGAGTGGCAGCGGGCGCGGGCGGGGCTCGGGTCGACGCTTCGGCTGGATGATGCGGCAACCGAGGGCGGCGTGTCGGAGGTTCAGGATCGTCTTCGGGGCATCGGTCGGGCGTCCGGCGAGCTGCGGGCGTGGGCGGCCTGGCGTCGAGCCGGGGATACGGCACAGGCGGCTGGAGCCGGGGCGCTGGTGGGCGCGGTAGAGGCCGGCGATGTGGCGCCTTCGGAGCTGGTGGCCGTGGCCGAGGCGAGCGTGCGGCACGCCGCATTGTCCACCGCACACGCCGCAGAGCCGCTGCTGTCACGGTTCTCGGGGCGCGATGTGGAGGCGCGGCAGGAGCGGTTCCGCGCGCTGGACACCGAAGCCTTGGCGGCGGCCCGCCGCGAGGTGGTGGCCCGGGTGGTGGCCCGTCTGCCGGATCCGGGTGGGCCGGGTGAGATGGCGGTGTTGCAGCGGGAGTTCGGCAAGCGGCGACGCCACAAGCCGCCCCGGCGGCTGTTCCAGGAGGCTGGGCACGTGATCCGTCGGCTCAAGCCGGTGGTGTTGATGAGCCCGCTGTCGGTCGCGCGGTACCTGCCGCCGGAGAGCGAGCCGTTCGATCTGGTGGTGTTCGACGAGGCCTCGCAGATCCCGCCGTGGGATGCGGTCGGCGCCATCGCCCGGGGCACCCATGTTGTTGTGGTCGGCGACAGCAAGCAGCTGCCGCCTACGACCTTCTTCGGGGGCGGGGGCAGCGACGAGGACGTGGACGATCTGGACGAGGTGGATCTGGAGTCGATCCTCGACGAGTGCGTCGCCGCGCGCATGCCGCAGCACCGCCTGCGGTGGCACTACCGGAGCCGGCACGAGGGCCTGATCGCGTTCTCGAACGCCAAGTATTACGGCAACGCCCTGCACACCTTCCCGTCGGCGGCGCAGGAGGTTCCCGAGCTCGGCGTGCACCTGGTGCGGGTGGACGGGGTGTATGACCGGGGTGGGCAGCGCTGGAATCGCGGCGAGGCGGAGGCCGTGGTGGCGGCGGTGGTGCGGCACCTGAGCCACCCCGTGGCGCGGGAGCACAGTCTCGGGGTGGTGACCTTCAGCTCGCAGCAGCGGCGGCTGGTGGAGGATCTACTCGACGAGGCGCGTGGGGCGCATCCGGGCCTCGACGAGGCGTTCACCCGGACCCACGAGCCGGTGTTCGTGAAGAACCTCGAGAATGTCCAGGGCGATGAGCGAGACGTGATGCTGTTCACCGTGGGGTACGGCCCCGACGTGCACGGCAAGGTGAGCATGAACTTCGGTCCGCTGAATAAGGCGGGGGGAGAGCGAAGGTTGAACGTGGCGATCACGCGGGCGCGTCGGAAGCTGGTGGTGTTCGCCACCCTCCGGTCCGACCAGATCGACCTGTCGCGCACGCGGGCCCAGGGCGTGCGGGATCTGGCGGCCTTCCTGGCGTATGCGGAGCGGGGGCCGCGGGCGCTGGATGCGGCCCTGTCGGTGGACCCAGGGGCCGACGCCGACTCTCCCTTCGAGTTGGAGGTGCAGGCACGGCTCGAGGCGCGGGGGCACACGATTGTGCGCCAGGTGGGCTGTGCCGGGTACCGGATCGATCTGGCCGTACAGGACCCCGAAAGGCCGGGGGCGTTCCTGCTCGGTATCGAGTGTGATGGGGCGGCGTGGCACAGCGGCGCCACGGCGCGGGACCGGGATCTCGTGCGGCAGCGGGTGCTCGAGGGGCTGGGGTGGCGCATCGCGCGGGTGTGGTCCACCGACTGGTGGCATGCGCCGGAGCGCGAGACGGATCGGCTCTGCGACGCCATCGAGGCGGCGTCTGCCGAGGCCGACACGGAGGTGACCGTCGCGCCAGAGCCGGTGGTCGAGGTGGCGCCGGAGCCGGTAGCCGCTGCGCCGGTCGAGCCCGCGGTCGCTGCGGGACCGACGCCATGGCCGGAGGGGGCGTCGGCCTATGTGCCGGCCGTGCTGCCGTCGGGCGACAAGGACGCATTCGACGGGGTGGGTGCGCTTCGGCGGGTGGGGGAGCAGCTCCGGGCGCTGGTGGAGGGCGAGGGGCCGGTGCCGGAGGAGGTGGCGCTCCAGCGGGTGAGGGCGGCGTGGGGCTTCGGGCGAATGGGCCGCCGGATCCGTGACCGCCTGGCGTCAGCGCCCCTGGTGGGCGTGGTGCGGCGCGGCGACGAGCTGTGGCCGGACGGGCTGGATCCCGAGCTGTGGCGTGGGTTCCGGTATGTGGACGGCGCCGCTCGCGGGCTCCCGGCGGTCACCGAGGCCGAGTTGCTGAACGTGCTCGAGTGGGTGGTGGACCGGGCGGTGGCGGTGGAGGAGGAGATCCTGCTCCGCGAGGCGGCGGCGGTGTTCGGGACCCAGGTGGGCGCGCGCGTGCGGGCACGGCTCGAGGGTGCGCTCGCTGGGTTGGTCGAGGCGGGTCGGGCGGCGCGGTCGGGCAGCACGGTGCGCAGCGTGGGCTGAGGCGAGGGCGTGATCATGTCGCCCGCCAGTCGCCCTTCAGCCGCTGGAGAGGGAGGTCGGCGATCAGCAGCCGTCGGCGATGGCGGTCACGTACACCTCGATCACGTCGCAGGCCAGCTCGCTGGCCCCGGCCGCGTTGATCGCGACGGACGCGCCGGGCTCGGCCGACACTGCGGTGCCGTTCGAGTTCACCGCGGCGCTGGCGCCGTCCAGCGCGTACAGGGTCACCGTGCCGGAGTTGATGGCGACGCTCGACCCGTTGTCGCCCACCACCACGTAGTTGCCGGAGTTGAGGATCAGGTCGCCGCCGTCGCACACCCAGATGGCGCCGGAGCCGGAGTTGAGCACCAGGTCGCCACGCACCACCTGGGTGCTGCTCGGGAGTGTGACCCCGCAGTCTTCGGTGAGCACCACCGCTCCGCCCGTGTCGTCGCCCTTCGCGCCATCGGCGCAGCCGAACACCAGCGCCAGTCCCACACACCCTGCGAGCTGGGTCGTCGTCATCAGTCCTCCACGGCGGCCACCCTACAAGGACCGACAGTACCGAGGCCACCCAGGGGCTGCGCGGCGGACGGTGTGTGGCGCCGGTCCGGGATACGAGGGGTGGACGGCGTCCCGCGAAGGGCGCTCTGCACCCGGGTAGGCCACCGCGATGACCACTCTCTCTGTGTTCCTGCTCCTCGCCGCGACCGCCGGCGCCGCCGAGCCGCCCTGCTACGGGTTCGGCGCCGACAACCGGCTGGAAGGAGAGCACTTCTGGATCGAGTGGGGCGAGGTGGGCGACGAGGCCACGTCGGCGAACATGCTGCAGTGGGCCGAAGAGGCGCGCCAGTTCTACATCGACGAGATGGGGTACGCGTTCACCGACCGCACGATCCTGCTCCGGATCCAGTCGTCGCCGGTGAACGGTGGGGTGTGCCAGACGGCGGAGTGCGACGACGGTGACGTGGTGCCCGTGATCACATTGTTCGCGAAAGCGACGGGTGAGCCTGGGGAAAACACGACCAAGCACGAGGTCGCGCACGCCGTGCAGTACGCCTACATGGGCGCTTACCTGGACGCTATCTCGAGCTGGCCGTGGTGGATGGAGGGCAGCGCCACCTGGATGGCGACCCATGCGCACGGGGCGTCGTCGAGCTGGGCGGGCGACGTGCGGAACTACCTGTCGCAGCCGTGGCTGGCGCTGCACCAGGACCTGTCGGCGTACCTGGTGGACGAGCGCGGGGCGCATATGTACGGCACAGCGCTGCTGGCCCAGCACCTGGAAGACAACTACGGCGTCGACAAGGTGCGGGAGACCTGGGAGGTCGGCGGTCCCTCGTCGGGCGAGACGATCCTGTTCCCAGACGTGATCGCCGCCATCGGCCTGGACTGGCCGGAGTTCTGGCGCGGGTTCATGGCGAGCGTCACCGTGGTGGACAGCACCCACGCCAACGCGCTGTCGGAGGGGCCGTTCATCGAGCAGCGGGTGTCGGGATTCCCGGACTCGGGCGCGCCGGACGAGGAGACGAAGCCGCAGGGCTATGGTCTCAGCATCGTGAAGTTCCAGAAGGCGGCCGGCGATCCGGAGTCTCCCCTGGAGGTGACCTTCGAGGGCGACCCGGCCGTGCCCTGGCTCGCGGTGCTCGTGACCACGAAGGGCAAGGCGGTGGACGGCAAGGTGCAGGACATCGTGCCCCTCGAGGTGGGCGCTGACGGCACCGGCTCGGCCGTGCTCACCGGCTACGACGGCACGGTGGACGGCTGGCTGGTGGTGTCGCCGCAGACGTTGAGCATGGACGGGCACACCTACGAGTGGAGTGCGGACTGGGTGGCGGACGACACCGGCGGGGGCGCGGGCAAGGGCGGCTGTGGCTGCGCGACCGGTGGGGCTGGGGCTGGCTGGCTGGGCGTGCTCGGGCTGTTCGGGATGCGCCGCCGACGATAGCGCTGGGTGTCAGCGGTGGACGAGGGCGTCGGTGCGCGCCCATACGCGAGGGGCGAAGCCGTCGAGGCTGGGGCTGTCGCCGGCGGCGAGGGCGTCGCGGCGGGCGCGGATGGCGCAGCGGCAGCGTGGGTGGAAGTCGTGGAATACCTGCGCTTCTCCGTCGCCGATGGTGTCGTAGGCCGACGGCTGTGCCCGGGCGCGGGAGAGGTGGAGCAGGGCGCGGGCCTCGACCCGGAGCGGCTCCTTGGTGCCGCGGAGGGTGAGCAGGCCGCCGGCGCGCACGAACCGAACGTGGTCGGTGAGGCGCGGCTGATCGGTAGCCGGAGGGCGGTCGAGGCCGGGGGTGTACAGCCGGAAGGTGCGGTCGGACGGACCGAGGCGGGGCAGTGCGCTGTGCAGGGCACGGAGGGTGCGGGTGTCGAGGGGCGTGAGTCGGCTCTGCACCAGGACGATGGGATCGGAGCGGTCGGCCTCGAATGGGGTGGGCACGACGTGGGGGGCGGTGAGCAGCATCAGGGTGTCGGGGCGCCGCTGGTAGCTGAGGCCCCACAAGAGCCGCGCGAGCAGTCCGGCGCCGCCGGGATCGGAGAGCACATGCCAGGTGTCGTGGAACCGGTTGGAGGCGAATCTATGCCGCGTGCCGGGTCGAAGGGGCGCGGCGCCGGTTCGCGTGCTGGGACCGCTCGGAGTCGACCCGGACCGAGAGGCCGGAGGGCCGGTGCACGGCGCGGACGGCGGATGCGGTGGTGTTCACGTGCTGGCCTCCCGGGCCACCGGCGCGGGTGGCGGTGATGGTCACGTCGCGGGGGTCGATCGCAGGGCCGCTGAGCACGGGAGCGGGGCATTCGCTCACGCCGGCGAACCAGCGCCGCCGGGCGCCGCGTCCGCGGGACGGGTCGACCAGCAGGTGGGTGCCGACCCAGCCCGGCGGGACGGTTGTGACGGTGAGCGTGCTGGAGCGGGGCGCGTCCGGCGGACCGACGACCAGGGTGTCGTGCACTGCCAACCCGCGCGCTGCGCAGGCCTCCGACAGCGCTGCGGCGAGATCGGCGACGAAGCGGCACACTTCGACAGGTCCGGTTCCGGCGGTGACTACGACCGTCTCATCGCTTCACCGTGATCAGGGGGGTGAGCTCGGCCACCGGGGAGGCGGCACCGTCGCGGGTGAGGGCGTCGACCACGGAGCCGACGTTCTTGTACGCATCGGGGTGCTCCGAGTAGAGCAGCTCGGAGTCCTCGCACAGCCCCCGGCTCCCTACGTCAGTGCGGCGGAGGGAGGCGCGGGTGTGGCGGGCGCCGAACCGCTTCGCGGCGTCGGAGCCACCGTATCGACGACCGGCGCGGTGGGCGACGGAGCATAGGCAGCGTGTCTGGCCGAGCCCGAGCAGCACATGGCTCGGGGCGCCTCGGCTGCCGAGCCCGACGGTCGGCTGGCCGAGCGCTGCGGGGGCGCTGCCCTTGCGGAACACCCAGGTCTGAACGCCGTCCACCACGAGGGGCTCGGCGGTGTTGTGCACCACGTCGAACCCGCCGGCGATGGCACCGGGCCGGGCGACGCCGAGCGCGCGGAGCATGCGCCAGCACAGCACGAGGCGGTTGGCCGCGGCGAACCGGACCGCCCCCCCGAGCTGGTCTCGGTAGGTGTCCCACACCGCACCGTCGAGCACCTGGCCGGACCACCGGCGGCTGAGCCAGGCGCCAAGACCGCGGGAGCCAGAGTGCGCGAGGACCGCGAATCCGCCGGGTCGCAGGCCGCAGGTGCTGGCGGTGGCCTTGTCGCTGACCGCGGAGACCCGGGAGGCCTCGAGGAAGTGGTTGCCGCCGCCGATGCTGCCGAGGGCGGTGCCGAAGGTGGGGTCGTCGGGGGGTGGGGCGTGCAGGGGGGGCAGCTCGGGCTCGGACTCGGCGAGCACGGCGAGGCCGCTCACCTGGTCCGACCAGGGCACCACCGGACGGCGTCCGGCGCACCAGGCGCGTCGACCGAGCGCGGATTCGGGGCCCATCCTCCGGCTACTCGCCCACGTGGATGCGCCCTACGACCAGGTGTGGGTGCTCACGACGCCTGCCGGGGAGCGGCCGGCGCGGGATCGGGTGGAGCGGCTGTCGGCGGGGGGGGCGGCGGTGGAGGTGCACGTGCTGCCGGTGACCGACCCGTCGGACCATGCGCAGCTGTTCCGTGCATTGACGCCGGTGCTGGCGTCGTTGCCGGCGGCACGGGTGGATGTGCTGCTAAGCGCGGGCACGCCCCAGTCCCAGACCTTGTGGGTGATCCTGGTGCAGGCCGGCGTGCTGGATGCTCGGATGCTGCAGGTGATTCCCGCGGCGTTCGTGCCCGACCCGCACCCGCACCCCGTCCGGGAGGTTCGGCTCGAGATCCCCGGTTTCCCGGAGATTCGGGCGTTGCGTGTGGAGGTGGATCGGCTGCGGGCGCGGGACGCGGTGGTGGCGTCGGGGTTGGTGGGGCACAGCGCACCGATGCTCGCGCTCCAGCGCCGTCTGGGTCGGGTGGCGGCGTCGTCGATCCCGGTGCTGGTGCTGGGCGAGACGGGGGTGGGCAAGGAGCTTGTGGCTCGGGCGGTACACGCGGCGAGTGGTCGGGCGGCGGGCCCGTTCGTCGCGGAGAGCTGCGCCTCGTTGTCGGAATCGCTGCTGGCCAGCGAGCTGTTCGGACACGAGGCCGGGGCGTTCACCGGGCGACCGCGCGGCGACGGGGGTTGTTCGAGCAGGCGCACGGGGGAACGCTGCTGCTGGGCGAGCTGCCGCCGCGGGTGCAGGTGAGCCTACTCTGGGTGCTCCAGGAGGGCGTGATCCGCCGGGTCGGCGGGGAGCAGATGGTGCGGGTGGATGTGCGGGTCGTGGCGGCCACCCACCGGGATCTGCGGGCGGAGGTGGAGGCAGGTACCTCCGGGGGGGGGGACCTGTATTATCGCCTGCGAGGTGCGGAGCTTCGGGTGCCTCCGCTACGGGAGCGGCTCGACGATCTGCCGCTCCTGGTCGACGCCTTCCTCCGGCAGGCGGGGCGTCCTGGGCTGCCGATGAGCCGAGCGGCGTGGCGCGCGCTGGAGCGGCACCCGTGGCCGGGAAATGTGCGGGAACTGCGGTCGGAGGTGGTGCGGTGGACGGTGTTCTGCGACCGCGAGGTGGGGGTCGAGGACCTGTCGCCGGAGCTGCGTCGCGGAGGCGGCGGGCGCGCTGTGGGCGCGGTCGGCACGCTGCGCGACGTGGTGGAGGCGGCGGAGGATGCGGCGATCTCGGCGGCCATGGCGGAGGCGGGGGGGAACCTGTCGGCGGCGGCGGCGCGGGCGCTGGCGATCGATCGGCACACGCTGAAGCGCAAGCTGCGGCGGTGAATCAGAGGTCCGAGAGCGCCGTCAGCCCATCGGCGGGACCTGTATGGGCGGGCACGACCGCCTCGATCCCGTCGGAACGGTCGGCCAAGCGCGCGGCGAGAGCGCGCATGGACGCCGCGTTCTGCTCGGTGTCGTCGCTGAATACCCATGGCGCGCCAACCATGTTGCCGGTGGTCTTCATCCCGCTCGAATCGCCCACCAGCAGCACCCCGTGCACCAGGTAGACGGCACTTCCGGCCGTGTGGCCGGGCACGCCGAACACCTCGACCGTCGCGTCACCCACGCGCACGCGGTCGCCGTCCTCCAGCGGCTCGGTCACGCGCACGCCAGCATCGTGGATGCCCATCATGGCCGGCAGTGGGCCGAGGTGGGCGGCCTCGCCATGCAGGGTCGGGAGCTCGGCACGCAGGGCGCGGACGGGCACGTCCGGGAGCCCCGCAAGCCCGGCGACGTGGTCGATATGGCTGTGGGTGAGGAACACGGCCTCGAGGTCGGCGGGGGTGGCGTCGTGGGCCGCGAGGGCGGCGCGCACCACGCTCGAGTCCTGGCAGGCGTCGATGAGCAGGAACCGCCCCTCGCCCACGTCGACCAGGAAGCAGGCCACGTAGCCGTCGACCACCGTGGTCACCCGACCTGCCGCGAAGGTGCGGCCGTCCTCCAGCGGGATGTTGCCGGAGAACGCCCGGTACAGCGCGAGTCCGGGCACCGCCAGCATCAGCCCGGTGAGGCCGAGGGCGGCGAGAATGAACAGGAGGAGGCGGCGGTTCATGGTCACTCTCCGGCGGACCCCGTACCGTAATCGCGCCCGACCCGCCCATGGGTGGTGCACCGCTAGACCAGGGTCTGGGCGTCGCAGTGCTGGCATCCGACGACACCCCGGGCCACCAGCTCCCGCTGGCCGCCGCATGCGGGGCACCGGCTCGATCCGCGAAGGGCCGCGGCGTCGCTGGCATACAGGACCCCGTCGGCCCACGAGATGTAACCGGTCAGCTGCCGGCGATAGACCAGGGTGTACACCCACTCCCTGGCGGTGTCGATGGGCACCTGCCGCTCGGAGGCGAACCCGGCCACGTGCACCCGCCCGTCGCGGTCGACCGTGTCGCGGAGAGCGGCGCACTGCGCGTCGGCCCATGGGCGGTGCCACAGCTGGCCACGGTGCAGGTCGAGCTCGACCTCCGCCCGACCGGTGCGCCGGACCTCGGCGGCTAGCGCCACGACAGCGTCCACCGTGACGCCGAGCGCCGCCGCCAGATCGCTGACTGTGACGGATCCCCGATCGACCACGGCCTCGGCGACCTGGGAGAGCCGGCGGTGGTGCGCGGCCTGGCGGGCCTCGGGGATGCCCACTGCGGCGTTGTACACGAGCGACACCGCTCCGAGGGCCACGGGCAGCCCATAGAACAGGCAGGCTGCCAGGACGCCGGTGCTCAGGTCGTCTCGCGCCGCCATGCCGACGCCCATCAGCAGCGCGCCCATGAGCGCGGTCGGCACCCACACCCCGAGCACGACGGCGCGGCGGAGGGCGCTGGACGCGGCCGCGACGCTGACCGTGAACACCGCGAGCGCCAGCGGAGCGACGATCATCGATCCGAACAGTCCGAACCCCTGGATCTGCAGGCTCACCCCGTCGACGATCAGCGCGATCGCGGCGGCGAGGGCGAGCCCACCTCCCACGAGCGCGAGACCTGCGAGGAGGGCGAGCGCGCTCACGACGTCGCGCCCGGTCACAGGTACACCACGGCGTCGCAGCTGCGGCAGGTGACGAGCCCCTGTCCAGCAAGGTCCAGCTCCCCGCCGCAGCCCGGGCAGGCGCCGAGCGCCCGCAAGACCACCAGATCGCGAGAACAGAGTGTGTCGGACTCGATCCAGCCATGGAAGTCGCCGGTCTCGCGGAGCTCGGCGATGCGCAGCGCGAGCACCGATCGCGGCTCTCCCAGCGCTGCCTGGAGCTCGGCGAGCGGCACACGACCCCGCGTCTGCACCATGGCGAGGATGCGCTCCCGGTGACGCGCGGCCACGCGATCGAGCCGGAGGCCATCAGCCTCCAACGTCGCGTGGGAGCCCGCGGCGTCAGCGATCGCCTCCGCCCGTTCCAGCCCCCACCCGGTGTTGTCGCGCACATCGACGGCGTCTACGCGGCCGCGCAGGTCCAGCGCCTGGGTGAGCCACAGGGTGCGCGCGCGGAGGACCTCACCTCGGAGCTCCGGAACGGCGAACCCGGCGTGCAGCAGGCTCAGCCCACCGGCGAGGGTCACGGGCAGGATGAAGAACAGGGTGCTGACGGCCAGACTGCCGTCGAGCCCCAGCTCGTCCGCGTTGCCGACCCCGAGGAACAGGCCGGCGAGCCCGAACAGGCAGGCAGAGGCCGTCAGCTGCAGCCCGCGCGCCGTCCAGCTCCGGTTCAGCAGGCCGCCGATCCCGACGAGGACCCCCGCCGCTGGCAGCACCGCCATGCCCATCAGCAGGAAGAACCCGCCGAGCCCGATCTCCGGGTCGACCCAGCCGAACGCGAGCAGCACCGATCCGAGGGCCCACACGCAGCCGAGCGTGAACGCCAGAATCGCACCCGAGGGGCGGGAGGGCGTGCCGACAGCGTGCAGGGCGCGGAGCCAGTCCATCGGGGCCTGGATTCCCAGCTTCAGGGGACGCAGGTGTCGTAGGCTGCCACCCAGCCCGGGCCGCACTTGCAGTCGGCCCACACGTCGATGACTGGGTTGGCGTGGGCGCCGCCGCGCAGGGCGAGCATGTCGAGCTCCGGGCTTGGGGAGGACGTTCTGCTAACCCACGCCGAACGGGGGACTCCCTCACCGGCAGGTCACGACTTCAGGGCGGCCTTGATGGCGGTGTCGAGCTCGGCGGCGTCGGGCGTGACGGCGCTCTTGTACCGGCCCAACACCTCACCCTCGGCGTTGACCAGGAACTTCTCGAAGTTCCACGCCACGTCGGCATCGCCGCCCACCTCGCTGCCCACCAGCCACGCATACAGTGGCGAGCGGTCGCTCCCGTTCACGTCCTGCTTCTCCAGCAGTGGGAAGGTGACGCCGTATTCCATGGAACAGAACGTGGCGATCTGCTCGGGAGAACCAGGCTCCTGGCCGCCAAACTGGTTGGATGGCACGCCGATGATCACCAGCCCATCGGCCTTCCTCGCCTCGTACAGCGCCTGCAGGCCAGCGTACTGCTTCGTGTAGCCACACTTGCTCGCGACGTTGACGAACAGCACCGCCTTGCCGTGCAGTGCGGACGCGTCGAAGGCAGAGCCGTCCAGCGCGGTGAGGGTCAGGCCGGTGAGGCCGGGCGCCGTCGCGGCCGTGGTCGCTCCGGTGGCTGTGGTGGGCGTGGCGAAGGCGGCGGGCGAGATGAGCAGGCCAGCGAGCAGGGCGAGAGCGGTCTTCATCTGAACCTCAAGTGATGGCACCGGTGTAGCGCACCCGGCGGCTTGCGCAAAAGGTGTTCACATGAGGTGACAGGCTGGTGCCATCGCCCACACCACCGCAGATATCGCGCAAGCGGTGCGTATCCGCGCCTGTCGGGTATACAGAACCTGTCCACCCCGTCCGGCCCCTCGTCCCAGGCCCGCTACTCCGGGAGCTGCTCGAGCTTCAGCTCCCATGGTGGCGCGGTGCCGCTCGCGCCCACGTACCCGATGATCGAGAGGAAGTAGG
>JBLFXJ010000201.1:0-14830 GCA_047609825.1 Myxococcota bacterium | reverse complement strand
CGGTTCGTGAACGTGATGCTCGACGAGGCGATGGGCGCCCGCCCCGTTCAAGGCAGCGCGCGCGCGACCGCGCTCCCGCTCGTGGGCGAATCGGTCACCATCCGGGCGCTCGAGCCTGCGGATCGGGCCTGCGTGCTCGCATGGGTCACCGACCCCGAGGGCCGGTACTTCCTGCTCTCCCGATCCACCGGTCGACGCTCTGACGCCGCCCAGCTGCTCGACGACCCGCACAACGTGTTCGGCGTCGTCACCCGCCCCGACGGCCGACCCATCGGCGTCATCGGCTACCTCGACGTCGACCCCGCGCAAGGCCGTGGCGAGCTGCGCAAGCTCATCGGCGACCCCGGGGAGCGCGGCAAAGGCCGCGGCACCGAGGCCGCCCGCCTGTGGGTCAGCTACGGCGTGCACCGGCTGAAACTTCGGAAGATCCTACTGTATACGCTCGCGGCGAACCAGCGGAACGTGCAGCTCAACGAGCGACTGGGGTTCCGGGTCGAGGGCGTGCTGCGCGACGAGGTTGTGATCGACGGCACCCCGCACGACCTGCTGCGCATGGGCCGGGTGGAGCCGGTGGGGACCTGAAGGGCCCTACGGGACTACGTCGCCGTCGCTGTCGACCAGGTTGCCGATGCCGCCGAGGACTGCTGACGCGCTCAGGTCGGCCGTGTTGTCCCGCCCACCGAGCACGGAGCTCCCCCGCCCGTCGATGGTGTTGCCCTGCCCGAACACCACGCCGCCCACGCCGGTGTAGGCGTGCCCTGCACCCACCACCAGCGTGTGCGAGCCGGTCTTGCTCTCGTCCGGTCCCTCGTCGTAGCCCACGATGACGTTGCCGAGCCCGGTGGGCACGCCGTAGGTCTCGCCAGCGCCGTCACGAACCGAGAGGTTGCCGCTGAGCGCGAGGGTGTTCGTGGCGCCATCCACCGTGACCACCGAGCGAAGGCCACCGGCCAGCTGGATGGACGGCAGACCGTCCTCCCCGAGGCTCTCCTGGAGGGTCTGCACCCCGAGCTCGGAGCGCATCAATCCGACGGCGACATCCTCGAGGCCGCTCCGGACCGCCGCCACCCGCGCCGTAGCCTCCTCCACCGCCCGAAACCCAGGCTCCCCCTCACCCTGGATCCAGGCGACATTCGCGGCCACATCCACTTGCAGGGTGCCCACCAACGCGGCCGAGGAATCGAGGGATTCACGGATCTCGGCGAGGGGGTCGGGTGCAGTGTCAGCCTCCAGCTCTGCGAGCGCTGCTTCCTGCTCGGCGTCGGCCAGCGCCCGCGCGACCCGTTCTTCATCCAGCCGCTTCGCGAGCTGGTCGAGGTTCTTCTGCACGTCGGCGATGTCGCCGGACTCCGCCGACGACGGACGCCCCTCGCACCCGATGAGCACCACCGATACCGCCAGCGCCACCGCACGTCGCACGCCACCTCCGCCCCCGCAGCTGTAGCCGGTCCTCGAGCCCGCAGCGACCTCGGCTCACACCGGCCGGCTCACGGAGGCGCCGAGCGCCCCCAGCGGGCGACGGTAGACCCGGGCCCTCGACACGGCCCCCTCGACCCCGGTACAGGCGACGTCTCGACGCGATGGGAGGGCAGATGGACGAGCTGTGGCGTGGACCCGACCGCACCTGGTACCGCATCCCGGCAGACACCCCGTTGCCCGCCGGCACACTGGAGCTCCGCCGCGGCCTGAAGCGGGTCAGCGTGGCCCCCGACGCGGTCGCGCCATTCGCCATGGAGCCCGCCTCGGCCGCCGAGCTGCTCGACGATCGGCTCAAGGCGAGCGTCGGCACTCTCCGCGACGCCTTCGCCTCGGTCGGCCGCAGCATGCCCGATCTCGACGGCGTGGTTCCCTCGCCGGGGAAGATGGCCACCGACCGCGCGGCCGCCCGCGAGGGGGTCGACCGGATGGTCGAGGCCCTCAAGCGCAGGCTCGGCGACGACGGGGCGGGGCTGTCCACGCTGTCGAGCCGGCTGTCCGAGGGCGAGCTGGCGAACACCATGGTGGGTGTGGCCGGCGCACTGGGCACCGCGCGCAGCGAGCTCGCCGTGAAGCTCGGAGAGCTCGGCGCAGCGTTGCAGTCCGCGGCAGAGAACCTGGCGGACGACCTGGAGGACGCTGAGCCGACGCACGCCGAGGCCGGCGAGGAGTGAGCCGCCTGCACGGGCCGACTATACGAGAATCACGGAGGATGGATGCCGACGATCTGGGTGGATGCCGACGCAGCACCGCGGGACTGCAAGGATGTGCTGTACCGCGCCGCTGAGCGCCGTCGGGTGCAGACGGTGTTCGTAGCGAACCAATGGCAGCAGCTCCCCCGCTCGCCGTTCCTGTCGTTCGTGCGGGTCGGGTCCGGGTTCGACGTGGCGGACGACCACATCGCGGCGGAGTGCGCAGACGGCGACCTCGTGGTCACGGCGGACATCCCGCTGGCCGCGGAGGTGGTGGACAAAGGCGCCGAGGTGCTCCATCCGCGCGGTGAGATGCTCGACCCGAGCAACATCAAGCAGCGGCTCACGATGCGCAACCACCTCGAGGAGCTGCGCGGCGCCGGGGTGACCACCGGCGGCCCGCCTCCGTACGGCCCGAAGGACAAGCAGCGGTTCGCCAACGCGCTGGACCGCTGGCTCACCCGCCACGCGTAGTTCGGTGGGGGGTGTGCTGGTCGACCCAGCATGGGGCTCCGGCGATCCGCGAATACACGTGGCAGGCTCCCAGCAGGCGCCGGGAGGGGGGCGAGGGCACCGCGGAACACCCTGGCAGACCCAACATCTTAACCGAATGATGCCATCCGGGTTGCCCCCGGGTAGAACATGTTCTATCTTGAAACTAGAACACGTTCTACCCGAGGGTAAGTGTGCACACCACGTCGCTCGACCGCGTCACCGCCTGGCCGCGAATCCTGCTCCACATGGTCTGGTATGCACTCGACCGGGAGAGCCACCTGCAGTCCGCGTTCGACATGGACGATCTGACCCGCCATCTCCGCGCGTCCGACGAGTCCCTCCGCAGGATCTGTGAGGACCCGCTCTCCCGCGTGCGCATCACCGCGCGGTTCACCGACCTGAACGTGGACCTCGAGCGGTTCAGGGGCCTCGCCGATGGCACCCTCGGACGTGAGCTGGCGCGACTGTACGAGGGTGGCGGCTTCGAGCCCGACCTCACCCGCCCCGAACGCCTGCTGCCCCGGTGCGACAAGTCGTACATCCTGTACCGGCTGCGTCAGTGCCACGACATCTGGCACGTGCTCACCGGGTTCGACACGAGCCACGAGGGCGAGGTGGGCCTGCAAGGCTTCTCGCTTGCCCAGCTCCACAGCCCCACCTCGGCGATAGCATTGGCGGGCACCACCATCGACATGCTGTTCGGACCCTTCGACGCCCAGCGCATCGGTGGCACGATGTCGGCCCTCACCATCGGCTGGGAGATGGGCAAGCGCGCCCGACCAATGTTCCCGATCGACTGGGATGCCTACTGGGAGCGTCCGTTGGCGAGCCTGCGGGAGGAGCTGGGCATCACCCCGGCCGACATGCACCGGATCGCACACGCCGCATGACCCTCGGGCGGCCGACCGGGCGTGCGTTAGACCGCCGGCCATGTCGGACGAGCTGACCACCGAGCGTGCGATCATCCAGACGGTGGTAGGGCTCACCCTGCTCCTCGCCGGCCTCGCCGTGCTCGGGCTGCTGTTCCCGACCGAGATGCTCGCCGGATCCCGGGCATTCGTCGACGTTTCCGGCCCGTGGGGCGTCGCCGCGGGCGTGTGCCTCTCCGACGCGACGGGCTTCCCGATCCCACCCGATGCCTACCTGGCCGCGGGCCGCCTCGGCGGGCTGCCGTTCTGGGAGGTGGTGGCCGCCGGAAGCGCGGGCAGCCTGCTCGGCGGCACCATCGCGTACGCGGGCGCCCGCTACCTGTCCCACACCGAGTGGTTCGAGCGGCGGCAGGGCGCTGGCGTGCAGCGGGCTCGGCGGCTGTTCGAGGCCTATGGCGCCTATGCGCTCGCGCTGGCTGCGGTGTCGCCCCTCCCCTACAGCCTGCTCGCGTGGGCCAGCGGCGGCCTGGGATTCCCACTGCGGCGGTTCCTCCTGGTCTCGCTGCTCCGCATCCCCCGCGTCGCAGGCTACCTGTTCGCCATCGAGCTCGGCTTCGTCGATAGGTTCATCTGATCCCCCCGAGGTCCCATGTTGCTGACGTTGCTCGCGGCCGCCGCGCTGGCCGTCACCGCCACACCGCCCACCGAGGCCGAGTGGGCCGCCATCAGCGCCGGGTCCGTGGTCGTTCGACCCGCGCCGGAGCTCACGCCGCCCGGCGCCTACGCCTGGGTGGAGATCGAGGCCGCTCCCGAGGCGATCTGGTCCACGCTGAACGACCCCACGGTGGCGGTCGCGGCCAGCAATGCCGTGTCCAGCTGCGAGGCCACCCTCGACGAGCCCACGAGCTCGGGCCGACGCATCGGCCTGCACTATGTGCTCGAGGTGGCGTGGACCGAGGTGGAGTACCACGTGATCCGCGACTTTCGGCCCGGCGACGGCACGATGACCTGGACGCTCGATGGGAGCAAGACCAATGATCTGGTGTCGAGCGAGGGCTCGTATGTGCTCGCGCCGGGCCGCACGCCCGAGCACACGTTGCTGAGCTACGCGAGCAACGCCGACAGCGGGCGGAACATCCCGCAGTGGATCCAGAACCTGCTCACCGGCAAGGCGCTGAAGAAGTACCTCGGCCATGTGCAGATGGTGGCCGAGGCCCGCTGACCAGGCACCCAAGGCCGGCCCGGACCCTCTCGCAACAGGTCGATTCGCCGCGCTCGCGTCCGCCAGGCTAGAACAGGAGTCCGGGAGGGACAGATGCGCGCGATCTTGATGCTGGCCACGTTGACTGCGTGCGGACGCCCCCCGGAGGCTCCACAGGAGCTGGACGAGCTGTCGCACTACCTGTACCGCGAGTGGGACTCGGAAGATCCCCGCGTCATGCAGGCCGGCGTCGAGAACCTGGCGGCGTTCCTCCGCAAGCAGGACCTGTCGTTCGAGACCTCCGTGATGGATCGGTCGTGGGAGATCTCGTCGATCGAGGCGGCCGACGTGAAGGGCGTGAACCACCCCTCCGGCCGCAACCTCTCCGACACCATCGCGGTGGGCGTCGCGGCGGAGAGCGCGTTCTCGATCGACGACCATGCCACCGTACAGACCCGCACCGACCAGCTGCCCGTAGAGCCGAGTGCGGTGTTCTATGAGCGCAGCTTCCCCGACGAGGATGAGCCGCGCTGCTTCCACGACGCCGAGTGCGAGGTGCTCGGCACGGTGAACGACGTAGAGCGGAAGAACCTGCTCATGGCGGTGGAGTTCTTGCTGTACAAGAACATCCGATGGGTGGAGCTGGACAGCGGCGAGCGCGCCATGGTGAGTCGGTCGTGGCTCGAGGAGAGCGCCGAGGGTGCCAACGGCAAGACCACCATCTGGCAGTCGTTCAGCCTCGACACCTGGCTGTCCGACGGCAAGCGCACCCTGCGGTACCAGGTGCTGTGGTCCGAGGCCGACGTGGCCGGCGCGAGTGACGCCATCCAGCTCGGCACGGTGAAGAGCGCGACCGACGACGCGTTCAAGGCGGCCGACGCCTTCCTCGGGGGCGAGTGATCGCGCGGATCGGCGGCTGGCACCGTCAGTCTCCCCAGCAGCCGCGCGGCGACGACGAATCGGACTGCGATGGCGATCGCCATCACTCCCGGCCTGTGAGGGACTGTACGCCGGCAAGCATGCCCGGCTTCTGTTGATCAGAACCGGCGTGCTCAGCCGGTTCTGATTCATTTGCCACGTCGCCGGCGGAGATCGCCGAGAGCTCATCCGGTCCCGGACCGAATGAGACCCTTGACCGCCTCGGATCGGACCGGTACAACCTTTGCGCCGGCCGGTTTGGTCGCACGGCGCGAGACCCCTACTTCAACCGCCCTTCCCTCCGCGCGTTCCCCTGCGTGATCGCTCGCCGGTCACGCGGTCCCTCAGGTCCGCTCACCTTCGCGCCGTGCGGCCCGCGCCAGCCCTCAGCAGAACTGCACACTCTTGCGCAAATTGGCCGCATGGAATGTGCGGCTCTGCGTAGCCAATGGCGCGCGCCTCCCCTACGCTGAGGGTGAGGACGTCCCATGATCCATTTGCTCACCGCCGCCGCACTCGCGAACACCTGGGGTCCGACCCTGGACGGCTTCGTCTCGACGCCCAGAGCGGACGCGCCGGTGGACGGAATCCCGGTCTATGTCGCAGACATCCCTGTCACCCTCACGCTCGAGGCCGACGGTGGCCCGCCGGCTCCGTTGACCACGGCACCCATCGGCGACAGCGGGTTCATGCACGGTGTGCACCCGCCCGACGGTGGCTGGCCAGTGGGCGTGCCGCTGGTGGTGCGGATCACCGAGAGCGGCGCCTACCCAACCGCGGCCGGCGACGATGCCGTGCTGGAGCTGGCGTTCACCGCGACCGCCGACCCAGCACTGGCGACGGCGACCCCGGTGCCTCGTGCGCCGGTCGCCGGGGAGTGGATCCCGGACTCCGACTACCCCTGGGGATGCTGCGCCGACGTTCGCGCGGTCGACCTCACGGTGGACATTCCCGGTGCCGACCCGTGGGCGGTGGCTCAGCTCGTCGCAGACGACGGCGAGACGGTGTCCTCCGAGCCGGTGCGCGCTGGCATCGCGCTGCTGTCCTGGGTGCAGTGGGTGGACGAGGGGGCACATCGCGCCTGTGTCGACGTCATCGCCTACGGTGCGGCTGGAGACGCCTCCGCGCCGATCGAGGTGTGCCTGGACCTGCCCGATGGCGCCACCGACTCTGGCCGCGCCGTGGATGACAGCAAGGACGGGTGCGGCTGCGACGTGGGCCCGAATCCGGCCTCGTGGTCGGCGCTGATGCTGCTGCTGGTGCTGGTTGGCCGGCGAGCGCGCTGACCAGGGCGCACATTGGCGGCACACACCGAACGGACCGACGGTGACATAGCGGGTTGGTTGGCACGTCGCGCACCAGGCCGGAAGCGGCTATCATCGGTCGGATCGAACCAGTTTCGACATGGAGGACACATGACGCGACTTCTCACGGTGCTGGCCATCGGGGCCCTCATCGGCTGCGGCGGCGACAAGGATGGCGATGACTCGGGCTCGGGCTCCGGCACCGCGACCGGCGGCACGGCCACTGGCGGCGGCACCGCCACCGGCGGCACCGCCACCGGCGGCGGCACCGGCACTGTCGGCGACCTCACCTGGAACATGAACGGCAACGCGGTCAACCTGATCGACGGCGGCGCCACGACGGCCGCCACGGGGCTCTGCGCCATCCTGGCCGACCCCTCCCCGGTCGTCGCCGGTGCCGATCTCGAGGTTCTCGCCACGGCGGTCGTCGAGGACGGCGGCGCCTTCGCGTTCGCCGATGTCGTCACCACCAGCACCATCGGCCTGATGGTGGTCATCCAGGACTGCGCCGCCGAAGGCACGGTCGCGCCGACCGCCACCGGAGTGCCCTACGAGGACTACTCCACGCTGGACGACGGCGGCACCCTCTCCGGCATGGTGGCGTTCTCGCTCGACTCGACCGTCGGCGTTCCCACGTTCGCCGGTGGCCTCGCGGCGGCCGGCTACGCCGGTGACGACATCGTCACCGCGGGCACCCTCGTGTCGTTCGTGTTCGACTCGGCCGGCACGCCGATCGATGGCGCCACCATCGTCGGCCCGCCCGATTCCACGCCGTACTACAGCACCGGCGTGGGCTTCGATGGCACGGCCACCGTCGCCGCCGCTGGCGCCCAGGTGATCATCCCCGGCGGCCCGATCTTCGCGTACGAAGTGTTCGCCGATGGCTACACCTTCGAGCCCACGCTCACCGGCAGCCTGCCCGGCTACATCGTGCTCGGCCGCTTCACCGCAGTCGAGTAGCGTTGCTCAGGGCGAGGGCGGCACCCGACATCAGAAGGTGAAGCGGACGCGCCCGTAGCCTTCGATGTCGATGCCGATCTCGCCGCCCGGGCCTCCGATTTCGGCCTCGTACTGCCGCTGGAGCGGTGCGAGGTCGAACTCGAGCGGCTGGTAGAGCCAGGCATCGCACGGGTCATCGTGCGCGTCGTGGGACAGCCGCGCCTCGACGATCGGTGGCAAGTCGGGTGAGAACGCGGCTCCGTAGCAGAGCGCGAAGTCGTGCGATTCGCATCCGCCACCGAACTCGACCGTGAGCTCGAGGGTGTCTGAGGTCGTCAGGGCCGAAGTGATCTCGACGGCATCGAATGGAAGCCCGTCACAGGCGGGCAGCAGCCACACCGGGTCCGGGTCGGTGTCCGTGTCGGTGTCCGAATCGGCATCGGCGTCCGAATCTGCGTCGGTGTCCGTGTCCGTATCAGAGTCCGTGTCGGAATCCGTGTCCGCGTCCGTGTCGGAATCCGAGTCCGTGTCGGAATCCGAGTCTGTGTCGGCATCCGTGTCCGCGTCGGAATCGGTGTCCGCGTCTGTGTCGGAATCGGTGTCCGCGTCTGTGTCTGTGTCCGCGTCGGGCTGGGTGGTGCTGACGCTCCCGCCCGAATCCGATCCGCCGTCCTTCCCGCCACACCCCACGACCAGCAACAAGAGCAGCGCACGCATCATCCGCCTCCAGGCTCATAGGCACATGGTGACACCTGACGCGGAAGGACGCTCGCCAGAAGATCCTCTCGGCCCGGGCACCGCCACGCGCAGCCGGCCGACTCACCGTTGCCTGCGGATGCGACGGGTCCCCGGTTACCCACCCCATGGAGGGTCAGATGAAGCTGTATGGATTGGGCCGGCCGACCCGCGCCACGCGCGTGGCCTGGGCCCTGGAAGAAGCCGGCGTGGCCTGGGAATATGTGGCCACGACGCCCGCAGCTCCCCAGTTCCTGGCGGTCAATCCGCTCGGCAAGGTGCCCACGCTGGTCGACGACGATCTGGTGCTCACCGAGTCCTCGGCCTGCTGCACCTGGGTCGGCACCCAGCATCCCGCCAGCGGTCTGGTGCCCACCGCGCCCCGAGACCGCGCGCGGTACGACCGGTGGTGCTCATTCATCACGACCGAGCTCGAGCAGCCCTTGTGGACCAAAGCCAAGCACAAGTTCGCGTTGCCGGCCCACCTGCGCGCCCCCGACGCCCTGCCCGGCGCCGAGTGGGACTGGGACCGCTCCACCCGCGCCCTGGTCGCCGAGCTCGGCGACCGCCCCCACCTGGTAGGCGACACGTTCACGGCTGCGGACCTGCTGTGCGCGCACACCCTGTCGTGGGCGAAGACGGCGAAGTTCGACGTGCCCGCCTCGCTGTGGGCCTACGCGCGTCCCCACCTGAAGCGACCGGCGCTCGCCCGTGCGATGGCACGCGAGATGACGCCCCGCGGATAGCCGTGCCTCGGCGCACTGCCTCGACCCCGCCTCACCAACCCGGACACGCCATGCTGATCGACCTGACGACCCTCGGCGGAGGGCCGGTGTACCACTTGATGACCCAGACGGTGATCCCACGGCCGATCGCGTGGATCCTGACCGCCAACGACGACTCTGGGCTGAACCTCGCGCCGTTCTCGTACTTCACCGCGGTGTCGAGCAGCCCGCCCATCCTGATGGTGTCCATCGGGCCGCGGCCGGACCGCACCCCGAAGGACACCCGCCGCAACATCGAGCGCGGCGGATGGTTCGTGGTGCACATCGCGCCGTCGTCCCTGCTCGGGGCGCTGAATGGCAGCGCCGGGGGCTTGGCCCCGGGTGAGTCCGAGGTGACCGCGCAGGGCCTCGACACCGCCGCGGTCACGGACTGGCCGCTCCCTCGCCTGGTGGGACCGAAGGTGGCCTACCTCTGCAAGCTGCACCAGGTGGTCGAGTTGGGGGCGCAGGGGCTGATGTTTGGCGAGATCACGTCGGCCTGGCTCGACGACGCCGTGGTCAGCGTGAACGACCGCGGCCGGCTAAAGGTGCACGCCGACAAGGTGGACCCGCTCGCACGGCTCGGGGCTGCCGAGTACGCCACGCTCGGGGATGTGCTGAGCCTGAAACGTCCCCGGTGACCCCGCTCACCCGAGCAATGTCCACCGCGCAGATTGCTCATCATGGAGCAAGTCCCGCGGCGACGCCGGCTCGGGCGTGACCAGCATGGGCGGGAACACCAAGGCATGTTCCCGGTCCATCTCGAGCAGACGTCGGCTGAGATCGAGGTGGTCCACGCGCTCACTTGGCAGCAGGGGCGCCTCCGCACCCACCGCACCCGCCCACGCCAGGCACGCGGCGCAGACGACCGCGACGGCGACTCCCACGACCGCCAGGGCCGCGGGCAGCGGTGGCCCGCCTGCCTGCATCGCGGCCAGCCAGCCCGCAAAATTTGCCGAGAATGCCGGCAATACCAGACTCGACGCCGACGCCGCCAGGAGCGCCAGCGTCGCACTGCCCATGGCTGCGACCGACAGGATCGACGGATGCCGCGGTCGGTACACCCGAAGGCGACGCACCGCCACCCAGACATTGGGCTCATGTACCAGCACGTGCATCGCATCGACGATGGATTCGCGTCGCAGGAGGAGGGCCGGGTCGGGACGCACCATCGTGGGTTCGTCGGGCAGCATCGGAACACCTCCTGCCCTGACACGCTGCATACATCATGCCGGGCGAGGTGACGGAGCACGGTGACCCGCATCGGGTGCCGAGCACTGCCGTGCCGCGGGCCGCCATGCTAACCCTCGACCGTGACAACCCTCGCTTCCGAGCTCGGCGGACCCCAGGTCATCGACGCCCTCGCCTCGCCCCTCACCGGTGCCGAGCAGCGCCGCATCGCCTGGCGGCTGGGCGCCAACCTGACGGGCGCCGGCCTCCTCGGCCTCGGAATTGGCCTCGGCTGGCTCGCGCCAGACCTCGCCCGGCCGGCGGAGCTGCTGCAGATGCTCGCCGGCCTCGTGGTCGGCGTGCCGGTACTGATCGAGGGCGCGCGAGGGTTCGCCGCGCGCCCCGCCCACTCCTACACCGACCAGCTCGTGGCCTTGGCGGTGCTCGCCAGCCTGGCCACTGGCGACTTCGTCACGGCCACCCTCGTGCCGCTGTTCCTCGAGCTCGGCCACCTGTTCGAGGAGCGGAGCGTGGCCGGCGCGCAGGCCGCTATCGACGGCCGGCGTCGGCGCCGCGCCCCCACCGCGGTGCGCGTGGTCGACGGCGGCGAGGAGCGGGTCCCGGCCGAGGCGCTGCGCCCCGGCGACGTAGTGCGGGTGCGACCGGGCGAGGTCATCCCCGCCGACGGCCAGGTGCGCACCGGGCATGCGGCGGTGGACCAGGCCGCGATCACCGGCGAGTCCGGGTTCGAAGACGTGGCCCCTGGGAGCACCGTGTTCGCAGGCACCCTCGACGTGGATGGCCTGCTGCATGTCGAGGTTACCGGCACAGGCGACGACACGGTGCTCGGTCGCGTGCTCGGCATCCTGCAGGAGGTGGAGGCGTCGAAGACCCCGGCCCTCCGGCTACTCGAGGAATACGCCGCGGTGTACCTGCCTTTGGTCCTCGCTCTGTCCGCGGTCGTGTTGTTCTGGAGCGGCGACCTGAGCCGGTCCATCGCCGTGCTCATCGTGGCCTGTCCCTGCAGCCTGGTGCTCGCGGGGCCGGCGGCGATGGTGGCGAGCATGGCGGCGAGCACGCGCCAGAGCATCCTGGTGAAGTCGGCGTCGTTCCTCGAGCGCATGGGGGAGGTGGACACACTGGTGCTCGACAAGACAGGCACGCTCACGGTCGGGGAGCTCACCGTCGACCGGGTGGAGCCGGCTGTGGGGGACGCCGTCGAGGTGCTCGCACTCGCCGGTCGCGCCGCTCAGGCCTCCACCCACCCCATCGCTCGCGCCGTCGCGGCAGCCGCCGGCGACCTTCCCCCTGTGGTCGAGGCAACGGAGCTGCCGGGTCGAGGCGTGGTCGTGCACACCGAGGCGGGCGTGCTCCGGCTCGGCCGGGCCAGCTGGCTCGAGTCCGAGGGACTCACCTGCCCCTCGACCGAACACCCCGGCCCGGGCACGTGGATCGCCCGGGATGACGTGGTCATCGGCTACATCGGCCTCCGGGACCGCCCCCGGCTCGAGGCGCGCCAGGCGCTCGCTCGGCTCACAGCACTCGGGGTGACCCGGCACGTGCTGCTCACCGGCGACCGGCGCGCTGTGGCAGAGGCCGTGGCCGCCGAGCTCGGCATCGCGAACGTGGTCGCCGAGGTCCTCCCCGAGCAGAAGCTGGAGGTGGTGCGCGCCGAACAGGCCGCAGGCCGCACGGTGATGATGGTCGGCGACGGCGTGAACGACGCGCTCGCCCTGGCCGGGGCAGACGTGGGCGTGGCCATCGGCGCCCGCCTGTCCGAGGTGGCCCTTGGCGGCGCCGATGTGGCGCTACTCACGCCCGATCTGGAGGCCCTCCCCGCGGTGGTGGAGCTGGCGGCGCGCACCCGCCGGACAATTGCCGAGAACGTGGCCATCGGGCTCGGGTTCAGCGCCGGCATGCTCGGCCTCGCTGCGGCGGGGATCATCTCCCCGCTGGCCGGTGCGCTGCTCCACAACCTGGGCGCCATGGGCGTTGTCGTGAACAGCACCCGGTTGCTAAGGAAGTAGCGGCTACATCGACATGCACACGGTGAGCTGGCCGGGGTCGAGGTTGAGTGCATCCAGGCATCCGGCGCCTCCAACCACCGGCCCCTCGGTGAACGGGCCCGGGGCGTTGCATTCGGCGTTCATGCCCCAGTCCTGTAGCTCCGCGTCCTGATCGCGGTGCCAGATGCAGCAGTTGCTCGACGCGGTGTGCTTGTAGTTCTTGCCGATGAAGTCGCGGGAGATGTCGTCGAACACGGACTGGGGAGCGAGCTCATAGCCCAGGTCGCACGCCCCTCCCGAGCCGTCCAGGTAGTAGCAACGCCCCTCGTGCTCGACCTCGGACTCGTCGTCACAGCCCCCGATGCCGCCGAGCACCACGCACTCGGCGCCTGAGGTTCCCGAGAACGCTGCCCCAGGACCGCGGACGGCTGCCGCCTCGACACATACCTCCAGGCCGGGCCGTGGAGGGAGCGCACGGGTGAGCAGGGCGACACCCTCCGAATCGGCCCACCCATCGGTGAGCAGCGATGGCGAGCCCAGCTCGAGGCACACCCCACCGAGAACACCCGGGCAAGCACCATCTCCGTCGGTGCCACGCAGCAGGTACACGTGCTCGTACGGGCCGAGACCGCTGACCTCCACCTCGAGATTGCCTCCCGGATCGGCGCCCAGCACCCGCAACGTGAGGTCACCCGCGGGCGGGGACAGGGCCACGTCGGCCGACCATGGGGCCGCGTCGTCGATCGGCACGGCCTCGACACAGGCGATCAGCAACACCGGGACGAACACGCGCACGGGCACCTCCGTGGCGCCAGGGTCGCACGCCGGGTCCAACGCCGCAAGCGGCGCGGCAGCAGACTCGGGGACAGGTCATCCGGGCGGGAGCGTGAGCCACACGCGGGCGCCGCCGGAGCCGCCCAGTGCCTCTGCGCCGGCCGTGCCACCATGGGCCTCTGCGATCTGCCGCACCAGCGCGAGCCCGAGGCCCACCCCGTCCGCGCGCGCCTCGCCCGGTCGACGCCAGAACGGCTGGAAGATGGTCGTCTCTTCGCCGGGCGCGAGCCCCGGGCCGGCGTCTTCCACGGCGAACTGCACGCCGTCGGTGGTTGCCGAGACGTGCAGGCGGGTTGGCCCACCGGCGTGGCGCACAGCGTTGTCGAGCAAGCCGGCGAGGGCCCGCGCGAGCAGCGTGGCATCCGCGCGCACGTCGGGCAGACCGGGCTCCAGCACCAGCAAGGAGACCGGCTGCTCCGCCAGCTCTAGCGCACATCGAGCCACGGCGTCAGGTGCCAGCCGCGTCGGCGCCACGGCCTCGAAGTCGATGCGGGCCGCAGCGAGCAGGTCACCGACCAGGGCGTTCATCCCATCGATCTCGCCCTGGAGCGCGTCGTGCACATCCGCCGGCGCCCTCCCCTCCCGGTCCAGCTCCACCAGGATGCGCACCCGGGCGAGCGGGCTGCGGAGTTCATGGGACACCGCCGCGAGCAGCGCCCGCTGATCGGCGAGCTGCCGCGCGACCCGGTCCGCCATGCCGCGCAGCGCTTCCGCCACCTCGCCCACCTCCCCATCCGCCTCAGGGAGCGCATCGCGTCGCCGCAGATCGCCGCCGTGCAGCTCACCGGCCACCCGAGCCAACTCCCACATCGGGCGTGCGATGCGGAATGTGGCGATCCAGGCGAGGGGCCACACCGCGACGAGCGCCGCTGCGACAACGCACCAGCCCCCGGTCGCGCCGTCGGCCGCCCACCGAACGGCCCAGCCGCCCACCATGCCGAGTCCCACGGCGACCAACAGGTAGGTGACCACCCGTCGGTGCACTCCGCGAGCGAGCACCCAAGGCTTGCCGTGCCGTGAGCCGCGCCGTCCGCCGCGCCGCCGGCCGCGCCGGGTCACGGGAGCTCCCGGACCAGGATGTATCCCATCCCGCGAACGGTCTTCAGCCGCTCATGGGCCAGCTCGCCGAGCTTGCTGCGCAGCCGGGAGATGTGCACGTCCACGGTTCGATCACCCACCTCGGTGTCCCCGCGCCCGGCCGCCTCCCACAGCGCATGCCGGCTCACCACCCGGCCCGCTCGCTCGGCCAGAGCGAGCAGCAGATCGAACTCCAGCGCCGTGAGCAGCAGCCGGTCAGCCCCCAGGCGCGCCTCACGAGCCGCCGGGTCCACCTCCAGACCCGCGATGACAAGCGTGCGCGTCGGCGACCGCGGACCCGCGCGCCGCAGCACCGCCCGGATGCGCGCGAGCAGCTCGCGTGGAAACAC
>JBLFXJ010000200.1:0-14834 GCA_047609825.1 Myxococcota bacterium | reverse complement strand
TGCGGGCGCTGGACTTCGCCGAGGCCGTGGGCCCGGAGCGGGTGCGGGCCGCGATGGACGAGTACGCGATCCGACCGGGCTGAGCGGGCCCTGCTTCAGGCTACCGCTCGCCGCGGGGGGACGCCTGTCGCTTCCTCGCTTCTTTGCTTGGCTCGCAAGCTCACTTCGCTGCACGCGCTTCGTCGTGCCAGGGACCGCCCCCCGGGGCTGCGCTCGCGCAGACCGCTGAAGAACCCGCTGGCGCGAGTTCTTCAGCGGTCCGCTACAGCGGCGGCACACCGAGGCTCGCGCGGGCCTCTTCCACGGTCAGCTCCACGATGGTCCACGGATCCCAGCCGCTCGACAGGTCGGTGTTCACCGCCATACCGCGGGTGACCGCCGCGACCACCGCTTCGGGATCGAAGTGGCCCCGGGCGCTGAACGAGAACGGCGCCTCGATGGTGCCGAGGTGGAACTGGCACAGCACGAAGAAGATGTAGGTGAACGGGTCTTGCTTGCGGTTGCCCGCGCTGAATGCGGCGGTCTGGATCTCGCCATCGGCGTCGGTGCGGTAGCCCGACAGCACATGCATCATGTCGTGGATGAACACGGTCTCGACCTGGCTGCCCTTCTCGCCCGGCAGCGGGAAGCCGTCGGCCCGCATCTGGTCGTAATAGGCTCGACCAACCGTGCCTATGGGCAGCTCGCCCAACGCGCGGTACCGGTCGGCCAGCGCCGTGTCTTCCGCGAGGCCGAGCTTGGTGCCCACCGCCCGCACCAGCCACTTCAGGCCGCCGGTGCGCCAGGCCTCCGCGAGGTGCTCGGAGAGCCAGACCCGCCGCGCCACATCGAGCTTCATACGAAACAGGTCGCCGTCGGCCATCTGACGCAGGTTGCGGACCTCGTGGTTGTCGACCCCCAACGCCGCGGCGAACCGCTCCATGAGGGCGGCGTCAGCGTCGCTCGGGTCTTCGTCGAGCAGGCTCATCACCACCATTCCCGACAGCACCTGCCGCCGGAGGGCCGGGGAGCTGACAGCGTCGGCGAGGGCCTCTGGCGTGATGGTCTGCTCGGTCACGGTCGCAGGGGCGTGGGTGGCGTCGCGTGCAGCCGCGAGCATGCGTCGCTCAGCGTCGGTCAGCGGGCCATCGTGCACGGCCGCGGTGTACAGCGCGCGGAGGATCGGGGGGGCTTGCTCGGGCGACGGTAGCACCAGCTTCACGACATCTCCAGTCAGTACGGGCGACGGGTCTTACGCCCGCAGGGCGAGTAGCACGCCGGAGCCGGCGAACCGGTCCGGAGCCAACAGCTCGGCCACGGCGGTGTCGTACGCCTCGACCCCCCGGGCGCGCCCCATCAGCTGGGCGCCGAGCACAGCGCTGGTGACCGCGCGGGCCCTCGCGGGCGTGCCTACCACGGTGACGAGGAATGCCTCGATGTCGGCGAGCAGCGCCAGGACAGCCTCGGCCACGTCAGCGGGAAGCGCCGCGAGGGTGGCAGCGCAGGCCGCCAAGGCGCCCACCCGACCGTCAACGACCAGGGTGCGGCTGAGCGCGACGTAGGCGGTGAGGCGGTCCGCCGGCGTAGAATCCGCCTGGGCGTCTGCGAATCGCGCAAACCCCAGGCGGTACCGCCCGAGCACCGCCACCACAAGGTCGGGCTTGCGGCGGAAGTGGTAGTGGATCGCGGGTGCCTTCACCTGGAGCACGTCGGCGACGTGCTGGTAGCTGAACCCGTGGTAGCCGCGCTCGGTGAGCAGGCGCTCGGCCGCGTCGAGCACCCGTCGGCGCGCATCGGTGCGGGGTCGGGCCATCGGTCAGCGACGGCGCGCGAGGCCGAGGAGGAGCAGCGCCCACCCGCCGGCGAGGGGTGCGCCGCCGTGGCTGCAGCCGCTCGCCTGGAGGTCCTCGTCGCCCCGGCCGCCGCCGGGTGTGTTGTCGTCTGCCGGCGTTCCGCCCGTCGTGCCGCCGGTGGGGTCGTCCGTCCCCTCGCTCGGGTCGGGGTCGACATCCGTGCCGCTGCCAAGGTCGGTGGTCGTGGTGCCGGGGTCGTCGGTGCCCCCCGAGGTGGTGGTGCCGCCGCTCCCGGCCACCAACTCCAGGATGCGGGTGGACACCGGCCCATCGCCTGCGTCCACGAGCACCTGCATCCACACCCCATCGGTCAGCGAGCCCGGGACCGCGGCCGCCTCGTGCGCGATGCCCTGCGCGAGCGATACAGCTCCGATCTCCACAACATCCGCCAGACCCACGGTGCCCTGGGGCATGACCGTGCGGCCCGGTCCGCTGCCGAGGAAGGCCGTCGCAGTGGCGCCCTCGGGCCCCGCGATGCCCCACTCTATGCCACCCGCGCCGTCCACGGTCGCCCACAGCGCGGGCACCATCGCGCCCGCGCGGGACTGGTGGGCCACCGGCGGCAGGCCGGGGCCGATCAGGTCGGCCCAGCGCGCCTCATCACCCCGAACCTCGGCGTCGAGGAAGGCCACCGCCAGGTGCTCCACCAGGTCCCGCTGCTGGTCGTCGGGCATGGACTCCTCACCCCACGAGAAGTCGGTCGCCGCCTGGTGTCCCGCCCCCTCGAGCTCGATCAGCATCCGCCGCTCGGACACGGTGGAGGCGTCGAACCACGCGGCGACCATCGGCGTGACCGAGGTGCTGTCCTCCGAGCCGGCGATGTACAGTGCCGACCCCGGAAACACGTTGGCATTCCGGTAGAATCCGGCGTCGCCCTCGTAGGGCATGAACCCGACCAGGGTCTCCACCCGGGACTCACGACCGATCACCTCATGCATCGTGGCGCCGCCCATGGAGTGCCCGAGCATCGCCCACGCGCCGCCGTCGAGCATCCCGTACAGCCAGCCTGCGGGGTCGACCGACGTGCCTTCCACGTGGTGCAGCGTGGCCACGCCATCGGCGGCGAACCGGTCCATGTCGAGCACGAGGCCGGTCTCGGTGTCGAGGCTGGCCACGACGTAGCCATGGCTCGCCACCTCGATGCAGGCGTCGTCGTACATCCACGCGGCGCCGAGCCAGCCGTGCAGCATGCCCACGAGCGGGAATGGGCCGGGGGTGGGGTCGGGGGCCGAGCCCTCGCCGTCGCGGTCCGCTGGGTAGTACACCCGCGCGTCCACCCGGCCGGCGCCGAAGGTGGGGTCGTCGAAGGTGATGTCGACCCACCCCACGGGGTGCGGGCCGGCAGCATGGGCGGCGGACAACAACAGCGCGACGAGCATCGGACCCCCTGGTGGGAGTTTACTTACATGAACATAAGTAAACTCGCCACACCGGGGGGTGAGATCGCTGAAGATGAACTGTGAACGGACGGTCTCGTAGGACCGCCTACGGGATCAGTAGGTGCTCGAGCTCGAGCTCGAGCTCGAGTTGAAGCCGCTGGAGGAGGTGGTGCTGGTGAACCCGCACGCAGCACCGGAGTACACCTTGTTGCAGGCCGACGGCTCGCCGCTCTCGCAGGTGGCGTCCTTGATCTCGGCGAGGCAGTCCTTCGCGGCTGCGCCGTCGTAGTCGCAGCCGGAGGTGCCGAGGGAGAAGAACGCTCCGAGGAACGATTCGCACTCGGAGGCGGAGTCGAAGGTGAGGAAGTCGGAGCTGCTCTCGCCGGCGCAGTCGACGAGCAGCTCACAGCTCTTGGCGACGTACTCGTTCTCGAACTTCTTCTCGCTCACGCCACAGGCGACGAGCACGGTGAGGGCGAGCAGGCTGAATCGGTACATGGGTCTCTCCATCTCGGTGGGCGGCGCCTGGGACGCCGTTGCGGACGCAATATTCGAGATGAATCGTGACGAGGGAAGGGATTTCGTGAACTCGGTGAGCGGGAGGTCAACCGTCCGCTTGGTTCGTCGGCGGGATAGCCGGCCGGATGCACTGGCTGGATCGGCTCCTGTGGCTGCTCGCGCGGGTCTGGCCCACGGCTCCCGCGGCGGCGTGGCTCGACGAGGTGCCCCGGGGATCTGGGACAATCGGACCCGGATGGCCAGCGCGCCATGCGGCTGAGCGGGGCCTGTCGCTGACGCCCTCGCCCGACGGTGGGCTGGTGCCCGACCTGTCCGTGCTCGCTCATGTAGGTCCGGTCGATCCTCGGATCCGGCTGTTCTACGAACACACGGGGCGGTTCGAGCTGTCCATCGCCGTGCGCTGGCGCGGTCCGCTGTGGCTCGGGGCGTGGGCGTGGGCGCGGCTGTATGGGCGTCGCTGGGGGCAGCTGGAGATGCCCACGGCGTCCGATGTGGCGCTCACCAACGAGGTGCTGGCGCTGGGGGATGAGGGCACCCTGTGGCTCCGGCGGTATGCGGGAACGGACCGCGCCCTGTACATCAGCCGGTACGACCTGACCGAGATGCCGGCCGAGCCCGCGCCGTGTGTGCGCATCACCTTTCCGGTGCCGGGTGGGGCGTGGGTGGTGTTGTTCCGGGCGGCGGCCTACGGCGACGGCGGGCTCCTGCTCACCGAAGAGGGCGGCGCGCCCGGTGGTCCCGGCCTGTACCTGGTGCCGACGGATGGACAGCCCCGGTACGTGCGCGCGCTGCGGGAGGCCATCGCGGTGTGGCCGACGCCAGACGGGGTGGAGGCGCTGCACACGTTCGACCTGTGGGGTGTGCGCATCCTCGAGCTGCGGTATGGGATTCCACAGCGGGCCGAGGGGACGTAGGGCTCTCGGCTACGGCATCCCAATGGGCCAGGTCGGCTGCGGGGTGTCGCCCAGCACCTGGGTGGCCATCACCTCGGCCACCGGCTTCAGGGCATCCCACAGCTCGATGGCGCGGGGATGGGCGGGGTGGAACAGATCGGTGGTCTCGCCGGGGTCGGTGGACCGGTCGTACAAGGCGAGCCGCCCATTCCGCCACCAGAAGTGAAGCCGCCACGGCCCCTGCTGCACCGCCTGCACGCCGCCATCGCGGGCGAGCGCGGCGGTGAACCGGAGGCGGTCATCGGTGGCGGTGCCCACCACCCTGCCGGTGACCTCGTCGGGGATCGGCATGCCGAGGGCGTCGAGGACGGTGGGCACGATGTCGATGGCGTGCGTTGGCTGGGTCCATCGCCCAGGCTGCAGGTTCTTCGCCCAGAAAATCGCGAATCCGTCGTTCTCCTCGCCGTGGAGCGTGAACGCGTGGGTCTGGTTGTCGTGCTCCCAGAACTGCTCGCCGTGGTCATTCCACACCACCACCAGGGTGTCGTCGAGCCAGCCGCGGGCATCGGCGTCGGCGAACACGGAGGCGAGCAGGGCGTCCACATGCCGCACCTCGCCCGCGTACAGCAGCCGCAGGTGGGCTTCGAGCAGGTCGCGCTGCTCGGGCGTGAGGTCGGACCAGTCGTCGCGGGCGTCGTAGTGGTCGTCGCGCCCGCGCAGGTCGCCGTCGGGCCATGGCGCCAGCGCGTCGAGCCCCTCCACCAGGTGCTCGGGCGGGTTGTAGGCGGCGTGGGGCTCGAGGGCGTGCAGGTGCAGGAAGAACCGGTCGGCCTCACCGCGCGTCTGCGCCTCGGCCAGCGCCGTAGACACGTCGGTCCACCCGCTCATCGTGTTGCCCTCGTAGTCGAGGAACTGGGTATAACCCTGGTTATTGCCCCAGATGATGCCGAACCAGCCGTTGCTCGACCCGGCGATGCTGTACAGGCCTGCCGCGGAGAGCCAGCGGGCGAGCAGGTCGGTGCCGCCGGGCACGGGCGGGCGGTTGTTGATGTTGCCGTTCAGGCGGGGCAGGTGGCCCATCTCCACGCTGGTGCGCCCGGCGAGCGTGCACGTGACGCTGGCGAAGGTCCAGTTCGAGCACTGCACGTGGTCGTCGAGCACCACGCCCTCGCTGGCCAGTCGGCCGAGGAATGGGGTGAGGGCCAGGTCGCCCCATGGGTCCACGTGATCGCGGCGCAGGGTGTCGATGGACAGGAAGAGCAGGTTCTTCGGGGCAGGACCGTCGAACACGAGGGCGGGCGGGCCGGCGGGTGGGGCGGTGTCGACGGGCAGGACGGGGCTGTCGGTGTCCACCGGCTCTGGCCTGCAGGCGAGCGCCAGGACCAGGAACAGCGCGCGCCGCATCGAACCTCCTCCGAGGCTGTATCTCGGCCCTGCGGCCTGTGTGGATGGGTGAAGCTGCGCGGGGGCTGCCCCGGCTCGTTACCGGAGAGCACTGTAGCCGGGAGGTCGCTGTGGTTTGGTTGTGGATCAGTGCGGCGCTGGCCGGGTGGACCGACCCGACCCACCCCGAGGCCGGTGAGCCGTTCAACGCCGGCGTGGATGCGCTGAATGCGGCAGATCCAGTGGCCGCGGAAGGGCACTTTCGTGAGGCCACCGCCCTCGATCCGGCGTGGGGCCGAGCTGCGCTGGGGGTGGCGATGGCCCTCACCCGGCAGGACCGGGCCGCCGACGCGCTGGCGCTGCTCGAGCCCCTGGCGCTGGAGCATCCCGACGAGGTGATGCTGTGGACGAGCCTGTCGGAGGTACGGTTCACCGCCCGTGACTTCCCCGGCGCCGAGGCCGCGGCCCGACGCGCGATCACGCTCGCTCCAGCCGACCTGGCGGCCCACCACGCGCTCGTCGATGTGCTCCTGCGCACGGGCGAGCCGATGACCGCCAGCGCCGCCCTGGACGCTGCCGAGGCGTCAACCGCTGGGCCCGCGTGGGCCTGCCTTCGGGTGAGAATCGCGGCCGAGACGAAGGATCTGGGTCGTCTGGACGCGCTGCTCGCCGACTGTCAGGGGGCCGAACCGCAGCTGGTGGACACGGCGCGGACGGCGGCAGCGGCAGCGCGTGGGGAGCGGGTGGAGGCGGGCAGCAATGCCGTGCAGGACATGCTCGGCCAGGCGGACCGGGCCATCGCCCTGCTCCGGGTGGGTCGCGTGGAAGAGGCCACCGCCCTGGCCGATGCGCTTGTGGCCGCACACCCCCGCGACACGCGGGTGCATATCCTGCGCGGGCGGGTGGCGTATGTGGCGAACGACCCGGCGAATGCCATCCGTCACTACCGCCTGGCGTTCGACGGGGACGACTGGATCGAGGTGCACCGGGACGGTATGCGCACCGGCATCTTGACCCACTCCCAGGAGGTGGAGTGGGAGCGGATGGTGCTCGGCGCCGCCGCGACCCTCGCCGCGTTGTCGGCCGAGGCAGGCCAGGTGGCGGAGGCCCGTCAGCTGCTCGAGCGCGCGCGTGGCCGGTTCGGTGAGCGCCCTGAGCTCGACGCCGCGGCGGCGTGGGTGGCGATGGCCTCGGATCGGCCTTCGGAGGCCTGGGATGCGCTGGAGCGCGCACTCGCGGGCGAGGACCCGGGCGTGGTGGATTCCCTCGCCAGCGACCTGGTGTTCACCTACGCCGCCAGCCTCCCCGAGCCGATGATCGGCCTGCTCGGCTCGGTGAAGGGTCACCCCGGGGTGCTGCTGAACGCGGCGGCCGGGCTGACCAACCACTCCCGGGGCGCGCTGGGGTTGCCGCTGCTCGAGGCGGTGTGGGACGAGGTGACCGACCGCCCGCTGGCCGTGGGCTTGGGCTACACCGCCGCGATCCAGACCCGGGATCTGGAGGCAGCAGGCACCTGGCACGCGAGGGCGCTCGCGGCTGGAGCGCTCGACCCGCTCACCGTGCGCAACCACGTGTCGATCCTGCTCGACGCAGCGAAACACGAGGCCGCCCTCGCCCTCCTCGCCGCCAACCCCGGCCTGCCTGACCATGCGACGTTCCGGGTGCTCGCGCTCACCGAACTCGAGAGCACTACTGGCCTCGAAGCTGCGGCATTGGCCGACGGCGTGGACCCGGTGGCGCAGTACAACGCCGCCGTGGTGTTCGCGAACGGCGACAAACCAGCCGCGGCGGTGCGGATCCTCGAGGTGGCGTGCGACCGGCTGGACGCGGCGAGCCAGGCGGACTGTCGGGAGACGCTGGCCGCGCTCAAGGGCTGACCCGACCCGGTCGCGTCGGACCGACGGGCCCAGCCTTCACCCAGCCAACGTGCTCAGTCGCAGCTGAACAGCTTGTGCTTGTAGGCTTCCGTCCAGGGACCGTCCCAGGAGCTGTAGCCGTCGAAGGTGGCCTTGTAGTCCACGTCTGCCGTGCCGGGGACATCAGCGGCCTGGGTCCACTGCGCGCCGCCGATCGGCTCCCAGACCACCCAGTAGGTCTCGCCGCCGGTGAGCGCGACGGTGGCATCGAGGTCGGCCCCCTGCCAGCCGTTGATGTCGCTCATCGCCCACGAGCCGCTGGCGAGCATCACCGCGGGCTGGTCTGCACCCGGGTCGTGGGACCACAGGGCCACGCTGTTGTCGCCGCTCTCTTCGCCAGTGAAGATTTCTACGCGGTTCACCGACGCGTCGGCCGGCGGCACGTACTTCATGGCGACCGGCACGCCGCCCGCGGAGACGGCGTCGTTGAACGCGTCGTCGGTGTTCACCCCGCCGACCAGGTCGCACGGGCCGCCGCCGCCAGCGCTCAGGCTGACCGGAATGGCCACCTCGCAGGTGGTCATGTCGAGCACGGTGACGAAGTTGCCGCAGGCCGGGCCGGGCACGGTCGGGCTCAGGACGGCGATCCCGTCGGCGTCCAAGTCGGTGATCGGGGCGACCCACATCAGCGGAGCGGCCAGACCGGTGTCGACGCCGGCGCACGGGCCGCCGGGGAGCAGCGTGGACCCCAGGCCGGCGCTGCCGAGTACCACGAACTGGCCTCCTGGCGTGAGGCCATCGAAGGTGATCGTCATCGGGCCGGGGCAGCTGCCCGCGGGGGTGACGGTCGGGACGGCGAGGGCGGCTGCGGCGAGCGCTATGAGGATGGACATGAGGACCTCAAGTGAGCGGAAGTCATACCCTGAGAACCTGGCTCATCGCGCGGACCGATAGATCGCCGATAGATGGAGCCTACTGCGCGCCGGCGTCGATCCAGCCGCCGATACGGTCGCGGAGCTCCGTGTCGAGCTGGCCGCCGGGCGGCATCACGGTGCCGTAGCCGTCCACCAGCGCCTGCTGCCCCTCGAGCTTCAGCCAGAGGTAGCTGGCGAATCGGTCGCCGGGTGTGACCAGCACGCCGTCTACTTGAACCGATCGCGCGTCCACCAGCGCGGCCCGGAGGTCGCCGCTCAGGTCCAGCTGGGAGGCGGGCGCCTCGCCGCTATGGCACGCCGTGCAGTGCTCGGACAGCGTGGGCGCGATCCACAGCGTGAGGTCATCCGGCACAGCGGCGGTGTCGGCGGTGGAGGTGTCGGTCTTCCGTCTGGATCCGTCCGTCGCCATGCAGGCTAGGAGCAGCAGGATCACGCGAGCAGACCGTCGATCACGCCGGTGGCCCAGTGCCCGGAGCGGCCGGCACGCCCGAAGCCCTGGGTGACCGTAGTGAGCAGGTCGCCATAGGGTCGACCGGCGACCGCCTCGTGCCACCGCCCCGGGCGCCAGTGGCCGCCGCCGCCCCCCGCCACCACCACCACGTGGTCGTCATGGCTGTGGTGTGAGCAGGAGCCCAGGCCGTTGGCCAGCAGCAGCGTGGCCCCGTCGAGCAGCGGTCGGCCCTCGCTGTCGGTGCGCTCTGCTAGTGCGGTGGCGAGGTGGGCGAACCGGCCTACATGCCACCGGGAGATGTCCTGCATGGCGCGCAGCTTGTCGGCGTCCCACCCGGTGAATCCGGTGTGGCTGTAGTCGTGGTAGCCGCCGGGCCAGCCGAGGAAGCCGAACGTGCGCAGCGTGGCCGCGGGGCCGAACGCCAGGGTGGCCACCCGGGTGAGGCCGCACGCGATGGCCAGCGGCACCAGCTCGACCCAGGAATCAGCGCGGTACAGGAACAGGTCCTCGTGGGTGCCGTCGGGGTTCGCCCCCGGAGCGCCGCTGCTCGGGTCGCAGCCCTCGGAGACGCCCAGGTCGAGCCGATTCTCCAGCTCCCGCACCGCCGTCAGGTGCTGGTCGAGCTTCACCCGATCGGCGCGGGAGAGCTCCGACATCCAGCCGTTGTCCCGCTGGACGAGGAAGTCGAGCACGCTGCCCCGACGCCGCTTCTGGGCGGCGTCGCTCCCGAACATGTGGGCGAACACGGTCTCGGGGTCGGACTCGGCGACCATCGGGTTGTCGCGCCCGCGGAACGCGATTGGGTGGTCATAGGCGCCCTCGGGGCAGCCCAGGTGCAGGGATGGCCACGCGGTGGGTCCGGCGATGGCCTCCAGGTGGTCGCGCACGCGCTGGTCCACCGACCAGCCGAACTGCGGATCGTCGGAGACAATGCCGGTCTTGTTGATCGAGTCACCGGTCAGCGCGTGGAACTCGCCGGCGTGCCCGTCGTCGGCGAACCCCTCGTCGGCGCCGAAGGCGCTCCGCGCGCCGCTCATCCAGGTGAGCTGCGAGACGAGCTGGTAGTCGAGTCCGGCATCGTGCAACGGCTCGAGCACCTGGGTGGGGGCGTCGATGCGCCCCACGGGCGGGGTCAGGGTGTCGGGGAAGCCCGGGTCATAGTCCACATGGTCGATGGGGTAGCCGTTGGGGATGGCCATCACGACCAGCGAGCGGCTCGGCCCGGCGTCGTCGGCCCGGGCGTCCCGTGGCAGCGCCGAGGCGAGCAGGGGCAGGGCGAAGGCGCCGCCAGCGGAGAGCAGCACCTGCCGGCGGGAGAGGCGGTCGGTGTGCACGCGGTCGCGGGGGCTCATCGCTCCTCCGGGTCGAGGGTGCGCTGGGTGAGGAAGGCCTCGCTCGCGACCACCGCATGGATGGTGTCGCGGAGGGTGCCGCCGGCGGTCTGGGCCTCCATGTCGTCGAGCACCGCCAGGTCGCCCAGGCTGGGCGCACGGCCGAGGAGCCAGGTGGCGATGTGCTGGGTGGCACACCGGTGGAGCGCTGGATCGTCGGCCAACAATCGGGACAGCTCGGGAACATCGGCGAACCGGGCGCCGGTGTGGAGCGTGCCTCCCGAGGGGACCTCCAGCCCGTTGGCGTAGTGCGTGCGGTAGGCGCCGTTGGGGTCGTAGCCCTCGAGCGCGTAGCCGAGCGGGTCCATCAGGGTGTGGCAGGCGGCGCACACGGGGTCGGCGGCATGGCGGGCCATCACCTCCTGCGGCGTGAGGCCCTCCTCCGCCTCCAGTCCGGCCTGCACCACGTCGGCGTCCGGCGGCGGGGGTGCCTCGATGCACAGCAGGCGCGTCATCAGGGTGAGGCCGCGGTGGGTGGGGCGGGTGTCGTCGGGGCCCGACAGCGCCAGGTACAGCCCGGCCCGACCGAGCAGACCGGCGCGGGACGGGCCGGAGGCCGAATCTGCAGACACCGGCACGAGGCCGTCGACCCCCGGAAGCTCTACGCCATAGTGATCGGCCAACCGGTCATTCACCCACAGAGTGTCGAGGGTCATCAAGGCAGAGACGGGCCGATCGCCGAACAGCATCTCCTGGCCGAACCGGCGCAGCTCGGCGGCCGCGGCCTCCTTCAGCGGGGTGTCGAGCGCGTCCGCGTAGGGCGGCAGGCGCTCCACCGAGTCCACCCGGTCGGCTGCGAGCCACTCGAGCCACAGCCGCTCGACGAGCACCTCAGACCGGCTGTCATCCAGCATCCGGTCCACCTGGGCGGACAACCCCTCCGGCGTGAGCAGCGCCCCGCTCGCGGCGGATTCCCACAGCGGCTCATCGGGCACCGAGGCCCACAAAGCGTGGGCGAGGCGAGCGGCCACTGCGTGGGGACCGAGGGGCACCCGCCGCGCATCCTCCAGGGGCACCCTCGGCTCGAGCCGGTACAGGAAGTCCGGCGCGCCGAGCACCGCAGACACCGCGGCTGCCGTGGCGTCGAGCCAGCTGTCGCCCGCGCTGCGGCCCTCGCTGTATACCCCGAGCAGCGCGTCCAGCTCGGCATCGGTCACCGGCCGGCGCCACGCGCGCTGTGCCAGGTGGGACAGGGTCTCCCGAGCGCACGCCCGCCCCTCGGCACCATCGGCTCCCGAGCACCGCCGCGCGTCGCTCCACTCAGGCTCGGGGTCCAGCGGACCGCGTAGGCGAACCTCGTCCAGAGTGAGCGTCTGTTGGGCCAGATCGCCCACCGGAGTCCTGTGTTCCACCCGGAGCTGCACCCGTCCGCGTTCGAGGATGGCCTCGTGGGAGAACACGTGGGATTCGCTGTCGGCCGGCTTCACATCGGGCGGGCCGCGGTCGTCTCCCAGGATGAGGCGCACGTCGGCCTCCGCCGTGCTGAATGACAGCTCGGCGGCGGCCGACGGTACCGCGTCGAGCTCCACTCGGTACCGACCCGGCGCCGGCGCCCACAGCGTCGTGGACGCGACGGAATCGGCCCCGAGTACGCCGTCCGGTGCGTCCCGCCAGCGGGCCTCCGCGGGATCTACTCTCCACGCGACGGGGTCGGCCAGCGCCTGGGTCGCGGCCTCTGTCGCCGCGTCGAGCATCGCCTCGAGCTGCCCCGACGACAGCTGCTGCACCGCCGCGGCGTTGCTGAACCCATCCCCGCGGGTGGACGTGGACAGGCCCGCCGCCCAGTCTCCCGGCACGAGCAGGTCGTCGAGGGAGCGGTCCCATGCGTCGGGGTCGAGCTGGTGCAGCACGGCGTTGGGCGGGTCAGAGGGTGCTGCCGCCAGGGGCCACTCGGGGGCCTCAGCCGTGGGCTCGACGGCGGCCGATGGCGCGCGCCCAGACCCGGGCGGAGGCGGGTCGGCGCAGGCGAGCAGCAGCAGTGGCCAGGCCAGGCGCAGGGGGACCTCCGGGCACAGGCTATCCGAGTGGGGGCGTGATGACGCGAGGGTGTGCGGTGTGTCGCGGGGTGTCTCCGGGGGGACAGGTCGTCGCGCCGCCGGCCCCGTCTGATGGTCAAACGCCGGGGATTCGGCGGAACATGGCGTGCAATGACGGACAACACACAGAGGCATCATGGTCGTCTCGCGGCCCAGCGCGCCTGCCCTCCAGTCCATGGGGAGGCGATTATCCAGCAAGACGAGCGCGAGCGCCGACACCGAGAGCCGCGCATGCTCCGGCGCCAGGAGGCGATCCCACAGGCGGCGCCAAGCGCGCAGCTGGTCCGGCGTAGGTTCTTGCTTGGGTAGCTCCGATGCGGCGTTCCACAGGACCTCGGCTGCGCTCCCCCGCTCGGCGCGGTCGAAGACGCTGTCCGCCAGCCCTCCAGGGCGCGGGGAGCGGCCGAGTACCAGCACGCGCCTCACCGCATGCCGCACGGCGCCGCGGCTTAGCCACGCGTCGTCGGGGCGCAGCATCGCGACGGCCCGTGCGACCTCGGGCTCCCACGCCGGATCCAGCGCAGTGCCACCCCGTAGCAGGGCGCCGAAGGTCCATCGCCAGGACGTGTCGTCCGCCGGGAGCAACGCCGCACGATGCGCGGCGAACCAGGTGGGGAGGCGCCGTCGCACCACAACCACATCCAGCCACCGCCCCAGCACGACCCGGACCCGTCGATCGGACCGGCGCGCGCTGCGCGACGAGAGGGTAGGATGTCCCGGATGCACCGGAGAGTGGCCTTGTGTTGCCTGCCCTCAGAGGTCTGGCTCCCTCTGGACAGGCCGGCGCGACTTCCTCATAGTCCACCGGAACACTACGGTTCCGCTCGGGCGTGATCGCGCAGACATCGAATCAAACGGTTGAAGGATTTCAGATGCATACAGCTTCAAAAGTTGGTCTTGGTGTGATGGGCGTGGTGGGCATGACGGCTCTGGTGTCCTTCGGCTACGTACAGATCCAGAAGAACGCGCGCCTCTCGGCGACGTACTCCACCCATGACTTCGACTTGGCGGTTCCCATCCCGCTGTCAGAGGCGGAGATTGGGGCGCTGCGAGCCGAGCGAGAGAAGGCTGCGCAGGCCAACGGAACGGCGATTGCAGCGGCGCAAGATGGGGCTGCGGAGCTGGCGGAAGGCGCAAGCGCAGCCGACGCTATTGCGGCCATCGAGGCTACGGAGCCGATGGATGTGCTCGCGTCCGTCGACCTCCCCGCAATCGCCCAGGCGAGGGCCCAAGAGCGTGGCAAGCACCTCGTGGAGTCGCGCTTCGCCTGCATCGAGTGCCACGGGGCCGACTTCTCCGGCGGCACGATGGTCGATGATGGCGCGATGGGCACGTGGCTCGGTCCCAACCTCACGGAGGGGGAGGGCAGCGTCACCAAGGACTACGCCATGAAGGACTGGGATGCGATTGTGCGTCACGGCGTGAAGAAGGACGGCACCGCGGCAATCATGCCGTCGGAAGACTTCGTGAACATGAGCAACCGCGAGCTCTCCGATATCGTGAGCTACATCCGGTCGGTCGCTCCGGTGAACAACACGGTTCCTTCACCTACCTTCGGCCCCATTGGCAGCGTGCTGCTCGCCACAGGTGCGCTGCCCCTGTCCGCAGAGTCCGCGGCTGGGCACACTGAGCATGCCGATGAGCCGCCTGAAACGGCGGTCACCGTGGAGTTTGGCAAGCACCTGTCTCAGGTGTGTACGGGCTGTCATCGCGCAGACCTCAACGGTGGCCCCATTCCGATCGGTCCTCCAGACTGGCCGCCTTCCCGCAACCTCACGCCGCACGAGAGCGGCATGAAGGGCTGGACCCTAGACCAGTTCCGCACTGCGATGACCGAAGGCAAGCGCCCGGATGGCTCTGCGTTGCTCGCGCCCATGGACCTCATGATGCCCTACGCCAAGCGCATGACGGATGTGGAGCTGGAGGCGTTGTTCATGTATCTGCAGTCGCTTCCGCCCACCGAGACGGGCACCTGACGGATGCGGGTCAGCCGACAGCGATGGCTGTCGGCTGAGAAGCTCCTCTTAGGGACTGGCCCAAAATAAGTTGTGCAGCACCAAGAGGGCTCCAGGGAGTCCAGGGCAAGGAGGATGACGGACGGGATAGCGTGCTATCCCGAGGGAAGATGACGCAGAACCGGGCTTCCTGGGGCACTCGAA
>JBLFXJ010000199.1:0-14889 GCA_047609825.1 Myxococcota bacterium | reverse complement strand
GGCCCGGCATCATGATGTCGAGCAACACGATGTCGAACCCGCCGCCGTCGACCGCCGCGAGGCCGGCGCGACCATCCGCCGCCCGGGTGACGTGCACACCGTGCGGCTCGAGGTAGGTCGCGAGCAACGCGGACAGCCTCGGGTCATCATCGACGAGCAGGGCGCGGATGGACATGCCCCTCCTCGTACTACGGAGCGGCGGGCGGGGCTGACTCGGCATGTGGGCAATGGTGCCCGGACAGCGACCGGAGCCCGTGACCAAAGCCCCAGATCACTCCGGCACCGAGGAACGCGGCGAGCAGGAACCTGCGCATCTCAGACCCACCCGTCAGCGGTGCCGAGCCAGTCGGCCGCGGCCGCGCGCTGGTCGTCGTCGAGCACCGCATGGATCTGCTTGAACGCCGACACCACCTGGCGCCGGGCCCGCGCGAGCTCCTCGTCGTGCCGCTCGAAGGTCGCCGCGAGTCGGGCCTCGTCCACAGTGTCCCCCCGGAATGCGTCCGCCAGCTCCCCGCGGCTGTCCCGCAGGGTGGCGCCCAGCTCGGTGAGGGCCTCCTGCACGTCTCGGACGGCGTGGTCGACGATGCCCTCCTGGTCTTCGTCGATGTCGAGCTTCCGCTTCAGCACCTCACCCGCCACCCGAGCTGCGTTGCCGCGACGCCGTCGCCGAGACCGGCCACGAGACGAGCCCCCTCCAGGCGAATATCCTCCGTAACCCCGATACATTCCTCGGTCGTGGCAGCGCCTGCCGCGCACCACACCGACCAGACCGAACAGGCACAACGTGCCGACCATGAACCCGAACATTCGGTGTCCTCCCTTGTGAGGACAACCTCGGCTCGGCGCATGACGGGTTCGTGACGTCGGATGTGAAGAAGCATGAAGCTCGGTGCTGACGCCGGTCCCGCAGCCCCGGATCAGAGCCGCGCCAGCGCGCCCCGGACGATGTCGACGTAGGCACCGACCGCGCAGTCCACCATCGCCAGCTCCACCCACTCGTTCGCCGTGTGGCTTACCTCCGAGAGCCCAGGCCCGAGCTTCACCGCCGGCACGCCCACCAGATGAGCCCAGTCGGACAGCGTGGGGCTGCCGAACGGCACTGCGTCGGGCAGTGCCGCCCGCACGGCATCGAGGATGGCGGCCCCCGCGGGCGTGCGAACCGGGGGGAGCCGGTTGCTGCGCACGTGCACCCGACTACGCACCACCTCGCGCACCCGGGCGATCACCACGTCCGGCGGGATCTGCGGGATGGTCCGGATATCCACCACCACCCGCGCCGACTCGGGGATCACGTTGTGCGCACGCCCGGCCTCGAGCTGCGTGCACACCAGCGTCATCGGCCCGACGTGGGGGTCGGCCGGCTCCCACTCCAGATCGTGCAGCGCCACCACGTCCCGACAGGCGATGTCGAGCGCGTTCACGGCCAGCGTGGGCCGGGCGGCATGCCCCGCGCGCCCCTCCGGGTACAGCTCGAGCAGCAGCAGCCCATTCTGGGACACGGCCGGGTGGAGCCCGGTGGGCTCTCCGACGATCGCCGCGTCGAGACGCCCGAGCGAGGGGAGGAATCGCTCGAGTCCCTCCCGCCCACGCTCCTCCTCGCAGGTGGCCGCGAACACGACGCTCCCCGGCAGCTCCAGCGCAGCGAGCTCCACCATGGCGCACGCCATCGCCGCCACGCTCGCCTTCGCGTCATTGCACCCGCGGCCCACCATTCGAACGTCGGAGATCGTGGGCACGAATGGGTCGGTGTGCCAGCCCTCCCCGGGCGGGACGACATCGGTGTGGCTGTTCAACAGCACCACCGGTCCGCCCTCACCCACCCGGCACTCGAGGTTCCGGTCGTCCACCCGAACCGACAGACCGTGCCCGCGCAGCCAGTCTGCGAGCACCTCCACCACCGCGTGCTCGTCTCCGCTGACCGACGGCGTCGCGACCAGGTCGCGGAGCAAGCTGCGGACCCGAGACATCTTCTTCGTCATGGAATCACCAGGGTTCCGCTGCCCGCGTTGGTGAACACCTCCTCGAGCAGAGCGCCGCTTCGTCGCCCATCCACAACGTGCGCTCGGGGCACGCCGCCCGCCAGCGCCGACCGGATCGCCGCCACCTTAGGGCGCATGCCGCCAGAGAACACGCCCTGCCCCTCGAGGGCGGTGAGCGCGGCGGGATCGGTGACATGGAGCACGCTGGTGGGGTCGTCGGGGTCGCCGAGGATGCCGGGGGCTTGCGTGAGCAGCACCAGCTTCTGGGCGCCGATGGCGACCGCGATGGCGGCGGCCACGGTGTCGGCGTTGACGTTGAGCACCGAGCCGTCCGCGGCGTGGGCGAGTGGCGTGACCACCGGGATGCAGCCAGCGCCGAGCAGGGCCTCCAGTGCTGTGGGGTCGACCCGCTCCACATCCCCCACCCGGCCAAAGTCCACTGTCCGGCGCTCGCCATCATCGTCGACGACCACCATCGGAGGCCGCGGAACCGCACGGATCATGCCCGCTTCGGCGCCACAGAGGGACGCGGCCCGTTCACCCTGCCGGGCCAGCGCCTGCACCACCTGCAGCGCCACCCGCCCGCGCCACACCTCGGCTGCGACCACGATCAGCTCGGGCGAGGTGACCCGCCGGCCCGCCACCTTGGTCTCGGCCAGCCCGCGCTCGGCGGCCGCGCGATCCAGCTGCGGCCCGCCACCGTGCACGAGCACAACACGGACCCCCAGCCGGTGGAGTGCCGCCACATCGCGGGCGATGCCATCCCGCCACTCGGGGCGGTCTACGAGATCGCCGCCCGCCTTCACCACGAACGTGGCACCGGCGTAGCGGCGGAGCCAGGGAACGGCGTCGAGCAGCTGAATGTTCACCATCCCTCCATCAGGCGCTCGAGCAGCGCCATCGTGGTCCACATGCGCAGGCCTCCGGTCTCGTGCACCCAGGAGTGGGGCCCATCGAGCACCGCGTCCGTGGCCACGACGTTCCGGCGGATCGGCAGGCAGTGCATGAAGCCGGCGCCATCGGTGCGCGCCATGCGGTCTGCCGTCATGCACCAGTCGCCGAGCTGCGCCCGCTTCTCGGCCTCGTCTTCCCGGCGGCCGTATCCGGACCACCCCGACCAGCTCTTGGCCACCACCACATGGGCCCCCTCCACCGCCGAATCGGGGTCGGCGCTGTGCTGCACGGTGCCTCCCTGGCTGACCGCCAGGTCCGACGCGCGAGCCACGACCTGCGGGTCCAGATCGAATCCCTCGGGATGGGCCACCGTGACGTGCATCCCCTGCAGCGCGGCCGAGAGCAGCACCTGATTCGGCACCGCCGTAGGCAGGGCCTTCGGATGGGGAGCCCAGGTCAGCGTGAGGCGGCGGCCTCGGAGCTCTGGCCCGAGGTGGGCCGCCCAGGTGGTGGTATCGGCCAAGCCCTGGAGCGGATGCCAGCGCGCCGATTCCAGGCTGATCACCGGGCGAGAGGCGTGGTCCACGAACGTCTGAAGAACACCGTCTGCCCTGTCCTCCACGGGATCGACCAGCCCGGCGAACGACCGCACGGCGAGCACATCGCACATCTCTGCGAGCACCCGCACCGCATCCTGCAAGTGTTCGGCAGCTCCGCCGTCCATCACCGCTCCCGGGGCGGTCTCGAACCCCCACACGCCCTGGCCGGGCACCAGCTCCACGCAGTGCAGTCCCACCGCCTGTGCGGCCAGCTGAACCGACGTGCGCGTGCGCAGCGACGGGTTGAAGAACACCGTCGCGAGGCGGCCGCGCACCCGGCGGGGGGACGCGCCCGAGCGGAGCGCGAGGGCGCGGTGGGCGAGCCCGAGGACACCATCTCGGCCGAGCTCGGTGCCATCCAGCCAGTGGCGAGCGGAAGTGGGCGCCGTCACGGACGCCGGTGGGCCATGCATCTGGCCTCCAGGGGTTGGGACGGGCCTCATGCGCGGCCGGTCAGGGTGTCACGAAGTGCGGCGGTCAACGCGCGCAGTCCGTCGGAAGGAAACACCGCCGGCGGAGCCAGGCGGAGGGTGTGGGGATCACCGGAGGTGCCGACGAGCACGCCATGGGAGCGCAGGGACGCGGCCACCGGGCCGGCGGGCCGGTCGAGCACCACGCCGAGCCAAGCGCCACGGCCGCGGATCGACACGACGCCTGGCACATCCACCGCGTCACGGAGGCGGGGCTGCAGCGCGGACGCCGTCTCGAGCAGCCCGTCGGATTCGATGATGTCGAGGGTGGCCTCAATCGCCGCCGAAGCAAGTGGTCCACCACCGAAGGTAGTGCCGTGCTCGCCCCGACCGACCGTGGCCGCGACCGCCTCGGTCATCAGGCAAGCGGACACGGGGAACCCACCGCCGAGGCCCTTCGCGAGCGTGAGCAGGTCGGGCTCCCCCCCGAGCGCGCGGGTCGTCACCCGATCACCGGTGCGCCCGCTGCCGCACTGGATCTCATCGGCGAGGACCAGGGCCCCCGCAACATGGGTCAGCGCGGTGAGTCCGGCGAGGTACCCGTCCGGCGGGGTCACCACACCGGCGATTCCCTGGATCGGCTCAACGAGAACGCCGGCCACGTCGCCAGGCGCGAGGGCGTCGCGGAGCGCCTCCAGATCGCCGAATGGCACGAATCGGGTGGGCCCATGAGCCAGGGCGTGCTGGTCGCGGTAGCCCCAGGTCGCGCCCAGCGCACCCATGGTTCGACCGTGGAACCCATGCTTCATGGCGATGATCACGGACTTTCCGGTGGCCTTTCGCGCGATCTTAAGCGCCGCCTCGTTGGCCTCGGCACCCGAGTTCACGAGGAACACGGTGTGCATGCCGGAGAAGCTGCACAGCCGCTCCGCAGCCCGCTGGCGCACGGGCACGTCGCACATCGTGGTCCAGAACGGCAGCTGCTCCGCCTGTTCTACCAGGGCCGACGTCCAGCGCGGGTCGGCGTGGCCGATCAGGGTGACGGCGTGGCCACCGTACAGGTCCCAGTAGGGCCGGCCGGTGTCATCCCACACCTGCGCGCCGCGGCCGCGTACGAGGGTGAGCGGCCACTTCGCCGCTCCGATCACATCGAGGAGCACGTGCGACTCACGGGCAGAGGGGGATGGGGTGAGGGAGCGGCGGGAGACCGGCCGCGATGGCGAGGGCCTGAAGCGCCTGGGCCGCAGCCCCACGACCGAGGTTGTCGATGGCCACGTTCACCGCGACACAGGGCCCGCGCTGGTGGACATCGATGTCGGCGAACGCGGTGCCGCGCACCAGGCGGAGCTCGGGCGACCGCAGGCGCACCCAGGGTGAGTGGGCGTAGGCGTCCGCCACCACGGCAACAGCATCGACGTCTTCTGGCACATCTACCAGGATAGTCGCTAGGATTCCGCGATCGATGGGTGCAGACCACGGCACGAAGTCGATGCGCGGCGCGGACCCGAGCTGGGCGAGGAGGCCGCGGATCTCGGGAACATGCTGGTGCTGCAGCACCTTGTAGGGCCGCAGGTTCACGTGTCGCTCGGGATGGTGTGCAGCGCGACTCGGCGCCACGCCGCTGCCCGTGGAGCCCGTGGCCGCGACCACCCGCGCGGGCCCCACGACCACTCCCGCGGCCACCAGCGGGGCCAGGCCCAGGCTGATCGCGGTGGCAAAGCAGCCTGGAGCGGCGATGCGCGCTGCACCGGGCAGGGCCTCTCCGTTCCACTCGGGCTGCCCATAGACCCAGCCCGGCACATGGCGATGGTCCCGCGAGCAGTCGACGATCACCGGCACATGGGCGAGGTCCGGCACGAGCGGAGCCGCGGCCCCGTGGGGCACGGCGAGCACCACCGCGTCCAACTCCGATGGCAGCGCGTCGACCGTCTGCAGCCGGAGCCCGGTGAACCCCAAGAGGGCAGGAACCGCATCAGACAGGAGCTTCCCTGCTTGACGTCGCGAGGTGACCGCGACCAGCTCCACCGCGGGCCAGCCGAGTGCCCAACGCACCACTTCGGCGCCGACGTACCCAGTCGCGCCCACCACAGCGAGGCGCATCAGGTGACCGCCTGCCGCGGAGCGAGGCGGAGGACGTGGGGCCGACGATCCGTGAGCTCCAGCGAGTCGAGCACCACGTCGATGAACCGGTCGGTGTCGGTGCGCGCGTTATGCGCGGCCACGCCGGTGAGGGCAGCCACCTGCGCACTGCCGGCGAGATTGTCCGTGGCCGGCCCGGTCACCACGGTGGTGGTGTGGCCCCACCGGTCGAGCCACTGAATACCACCCCATGCCGCAACGGGATCGTTCGCGGCGAGAACGACCGCGCGTGTTGCAGCGCGAATACCGATATCCGCGAGGATGTCTCCCACGCCGTAGTCGCCGAGCAGGCCATCCCCGAGCTCCACGATGAGCAGATCAGGCTTGCTCGACGCCGCCTCGGCCAGGCAGCCACGCGCCACCGCCACGACATCCCCAGCACAGGTGCTCGGCAGGCCAGCGTCGGCGAAGGTGACAGCCGCCACCGCGCCGTGGTCGGTCATCTCCAGGCTGTCGCGCCTGAGGGCGACCCCCGTGACCTTCGCGACCGCCACCCGATGGCCGCGATCGGTCGCCGCGCGCACCAGCTTGCACGCCGCAGCGGTCTTTCCGGCGTGCATGCACGTGCCCACGACGAGCACCACCGGAGGTAGCGCGGGCAGCACGTCGAGCGGCCGCACCGGCGCATCCGCGATGGTGGCCGGCACCCCGTAGCGGGTGTCGGGATTCGGGAACGCCAACACCGCGCCCAGCACCTCCACCCGTGCAGGAGGCCCCACCTCCGGCGCCCAGGAGGTGCACTGACCGATCACGCCCCCGAGGTTGAGCAAGTGGAGCACATCCCCCGGCGCCACGGTCTCGGGCACGTCGCCGGTGTAGCCGCGCAGGGCCCGGCGTGATCCGAGCACGCCAGCGATTCGATCGCCTCGATGCACGGTGCACATCCGGCCTTCGGGTGTCTCGAGCTGGTTGTACTTGTCCTTGCTGTCCAGGACCCGTACGGCGATGACCTGCCCCACCCGTGCGGGCACGTGCAGGCCCACCACCACGTGTCGTCCGATCGCCGCGTTCCGAGTGGACGACGCGACCTTATCGAGCATCAGTCGCATGCTGCCCTCGCTGCGAGCACCTGGGCGGTGCCATGAATCTTCGAGAAGCCTGCAGCCTCGATCCCGGTCCACAGCTCGGAGGACTCGCCATAGGCCGCGGATTGCACATCCATCAGCGAAAATGGGCTTCGCACACCGGTGACTGCGACAAGACCCTGGCGCAGGCGGATGCGCACATCACCCGCCACACGCTGCTGGGAGCTGGCGAGGAAGGCCTCGATGTCCCGCGCGAGCGGGTCGAGTGCCCGGGCCTCGTGCAGGAGCTGGCCGTAGACCTCGCCCAGGTGGTCCTTCCAGAACCGCTGGGGTCCCGTGAGCACCAGCTTCTCGAGCTCACGGTGGGCGGGCAGCAGGATCGCCGCCGCGGGGGCCTCGAAGGCGATGCGCCCCTTGATGCCGAGGATTGTGTCGCCGAGGTGGACCGAGCGGCCCACGCCGTGCGCAGCGCCGAGCTCGCCCAGGGCAGCGACCGCGTGCCAGCCCGACACGGCACGACCGTCGATGGCCACCGGCACGCCCTGGTGGAACGAGATGACCACCTCCGCGCCGTCAGACGGGGCCTGCATGGGCGATACCGTGGTGGGGTAGGACGCCTCGGAGGGCGCGAGCCAGGCATCGTGGGTCTCGGCGCCGCCCGAGGTGGTACCCCACAGGCCCGTGTTCACGGAATAGCGGGAGTCGTCCTGCATCGGCCCGAGGCTGCGCGCAGCGAGCCACACGGCGGTCGTGGCGCGGGACAGCGACTCCGCCCGGATCGGCGCCCAGACCTCCGCATCGGGTGCCACGGTCCTCAAGGTGACGTCGAATCGCACCTGGTCATTGCCCGCCCCGGTGGAGCCATGCACGAGGATGCGGATGCCACGCTCGGACGCGGCCTCGGCGAACATCTTCGCCTGCACCACCCGCTCCACGCCGACGCACAGCGGGTACACGTCGCCGCGGAGCACGTTGCCGCGGATGAGCCAGGCGATGTGCTCGTCGAACAACGCCTGCCGGCCGTCGAGCACCACGTGGGCCTCGGCACCCAGGGCCAGAGCGTGGGCGCCGAGCGCCACCCGACCCTCTTCGGTCCATCCGCCGGTGTCGACGGTGATCGCGAGGACCGGATGCCCGGCCTCGGCGAGCTTGGCCACCAGGTACGACGTGTCGAGCCCGCCCGAGAAGGCGACGGCGACGCTGTTCATTCTTCATCCTCCGGGGGAAGCCCGAGAACTGTGCGGAGCCGGGGCAGTGCCTCGGGACCGGTGGTGGCGACGAACACGGTGTCGTCGCCGGCGATGGTACCGAGCACGCCGTCGTGCTCGGTCAGATCGATGCGCTGGGCCAGGATCGACGCGAACGCAGGGTCGGTGGTGAGCACCACGAGGCAGCCACCCGCGGTGACCCGGAAGCCCCGCACGGCCGCCACGGCGCGGCGGCCCAGGCGGTACGCCCCGCTCACTTTGTGTGCGCCGATGCGCCGCAGAGCGCGCGATACAGTGGCCTGATTCACGGCGTAGCCCTTCGCAGACAGCGCCTCGACGAGGGCGGTCTGGGTGGAGTAGTCGCCGGTCGCGATCAGGTCGCGCAGTGTCTGGGTCCAGTCCATTGCCCGGCGACAGTATGCGCACGCAATCGGCCAGTCAAACCTTAGAACGCGTATTCTCCATGCGCATTGACGCATATTATGTGCATTAGCGCATTAGTTCTCGTCCCACGCCGAACAACCGAAACGCGAGCAGCCCGCGCACCGCCGGAGTACAAGCCGGCATGGACTCCCCGACCGAGCCGACGCCTGATGAAGCACCCTGGTGGTATGTCACCTGGATCGAGGCCTACATCACCGATCCCGCACTTTGGCCGGTCGTCTTCGCCATCGCCGGCCACATCACGATCCTGATCGTGCCGGTGCTGCTGGGCGTCATCCGCACGCAGCACCCGGTGTACATCGTGGTGCTGCTCGGGATGGTGCTCGCATCGCTCGAGGTGGTGCGGTTCGAAGTGCAGTACCGCAAGCGCCCCAAGGGGATGAGCCTGGTGGTGCTGCTCACCTGGCTCGCCGCCTTGCCCATCACCTGGATCGCCCTCGATACCGGGTTTCTCTAGAGAGGGCCCTCCGGGTCTACGGGAGCCGGGTGAGCACCCGCGACTCGTGGCTCACCTGACCGAGCACACCCGCGACCTTGTCCCGGGTCCAGGTGCGGGGCCAGCCGTCGGCGAGATCGATGGTGATCACCGTGGTGGTGTCGACCTGCAGCGGCGGCAGGTCTGGCGGGAGCGCGCTCCGCTCGATGCCGGCCGCTTCCAGCACGGGGGCCATGATCGCCCACAGGTCCACGTCGGCCAGCGTCTCGACGGAGGTGACCGACAGGTCATTGCCCGCCATGGCGAGGGTGGTCGTCATCTTCCCCGGGATGACCGACGCCTGCCCGAAGGGATTGGGCACGATGATGTCCGAGGTCACCGCCCTGAGGGGGTAGGTGCCGCACCGGTAGGCCATCATCGGGGCGATGAACTCGAGGGACTCCTGCGCGATGGCGGCATCCGACATCATGCCCTCCATCAGCGTCGGCCACATCCCCTGCATCATCTCGACCATCTCGGGCTCAGCGTTCGCCTCCATGCTCGCCCGGAGCTCGGTGAGCATTGGCTCGATCGCCGCCCGCTGCACTTCGATGTTGGTGATCTGGATGTCATTGCTGAGCTCACCGAAGGTGACTCGGGCCTCGGCCGGCGGGAACTCGTCCACCCGCTCCATCATCGCCAGCAACAACGTCTCGACGGGGCCCTCGCCCAAGCCGGTCATGCTGGCCGACTCCGTGACAATGCGCAGGTCCACGGTGTCGTCGCCCGCACCGGTGACATGCACCGCCCCAGTGCTCTCCATCACCTGAGGCGCGGGCGTGCGGGGGTCGATCTTGGTGCTGTGCACGCTGTACCGCACCACCTGGCCATGCGAGGCACACGGGATGTCGACGGCCTCCTCGGGCTCGGCCGGCGCCTCTGCCACCGGGGCTGGCGCCCGCGCTCCCTTCTTCGGCTTCTTCGCGTTGGCGACGCCCCCGACCAACAGCACCGTACAGACCAACATCCGCATGCTGTCCTCCCCGCACAGTCCGCAAGCGTACACCACATGGCGACCGCGAGCAGGTCAGGGCGGATCGTGCGCCCCCCTTGGGCGCACGATACGGCGAGCAGGCCATGACGACCCCTGACCTGCCGGAAGCGACGCTCCGCGACCACCTCCGGGTCACCGGTGGATGGCTGCCCGCGGCGCTGCTCGTGCTCGCTGGACTCACGGTGATGGCAGGTTCTTCCTCGGGTTCAACAGCCCTTCTCGCCAGCGCTGGCCTGCTCCTCGCCGCAGCCATCGCCGCCGCTCAGGTGCGGTCTCAGCTGCAGGCCACGCTCGCCGGCACCACCCCCAGCCGGGCCCGCCTGTGGCCGCTGGCGTGGGGCTCTGCGGCCGCCATCGGCGCCGCACTGGTAGCGTCCGACCTCCCGGCGGCGGGGTCGGACGCGCCGTTCGCCGCGCTCGCAGCCCTCGCTGGCGCCGCAGTGTGCGCCGGGATCGCCCGCTACTGGGAGGGGGTGCCCTGGCCACTGGCACCCTGGGCCCGCGCCGGTGCCTGGTCCCTCGCCGCCGCCGGGCTCGGTATCGCCAGCCGCGGCACCTGGCCTGTCGATGCAGCCATCCTCCCGGTGCTGCAGTGGGGTCTCGCAGCACTCGCCATCGAGGGCCTGTCTCGTGGCCTGTGGGCGGTGTTTCGGCGTACCTCCCCTCCCGGCCCGGGCTCGTGGTTGCTCGCCGTGCCGTTCTCTGCGGCCGACCCCGTGTCCAGCGTGTTTCGGGGCCTCGACCGTGGGCTCGGCATCGATCTGCGTCACACCTGGGCCCTCACCTGGGCTCGCCAAGCGGTGTTTCCCATGTCGGTGGCGCTCGCCGCGGTGGCGTGGCTGGTCACCGCACTCACTGTGATCGAGGTGCACGAGGAGGGAGTGCTGGAGCGGCTCGGCCGACCCGTGGCCGACCTCGCGCCCGGCTTGCACGTGCACCTCCCCTGGCCGGTGGATGTGGTGCGACGGGTGGACGTGCACCGCGTGCGGGAGCGCACCATCGGCTACGCCGGGGCCGCGGAGGGCGCGAGCCTGCTGTGGACGAAGACCCACGCCGCCGAGGAGTATGCGCTGCTGCTCGGCGACGGGCGCGACCTGGTCGCGGTGAACGCGCGGCTGCAGTACCGGCCCGCCAGCGCGCGCGCCTGGCTGTACTCTGTGCGCAACCCCGAGGCGGGGGTGGAGGCGCTGGCGTACCGGGCCCTGACCGACCACACCCGCGGGGCCTCCCTGGAGGGCGTGCTGTCCGAGAACCTGTCCGCGCTGGCCCATGACGTAGAGGCCCGCCTGCGGGACGAGGCCACCCCGCTGGGCATCGAGGTGGTGGCATTCACCCTCGACGGGCTGCACCCGCCGGTGGCCGTGGCCGACCGGTACCAGGCGGTGGTCGCCGCCCAGATCGACCAGCAGACCTCGATCACCGAGGCCCAAGGCTACCGCGCCGCGCGGCTCCCCGAGGCCGAAGCCGAGGCCGCCCGTGCCATCGGCCAGGCAGAGGCCGCGGCCCACAGCCTGCGCGGACAGGCCGCCGGTGAAGCGGCGGGGTTCACTGCTGTCGCCGCCGCACACGCCCTGGCACCGGCGCTGTTCGAGACCCGACGCCGGCTAGAGGCCATGGAGGCCGCGCTGTCCGACCGGCCATTCACCGTGGTGGACTCGCGCTTCGAACGGGATGGCGGCGTGCTGTGGGTGACCGAGTGACCGATGCCCTGCGCTGGCTTGTAGGGGCCGTGGCCGTGGCCGCGATCCTGCTGTCGGCCACCACATTCACCGTGCGCGAGGGCGAGGCTGGCCTGCACACCCGGTTCGGCCGCGCGGTGGCGGTCCAGGACGACGCAGGGCTGTACTTCAAGGCGCCCTGGCCCATCGACCGCGTCGTGGCGCTGGACACCCGCGCTCAGATCCTGGAGAGCCGGTCCACCGAGCTGCTCACCCAAGACAAGAAGAACCTGGTGCTCGTCACGGCCAGCCGGTGGCGGGTGGCCGATCCGCTGGCCTTCTACCGCTCCTTGGGCAGCGTGGACGACGCGGAGCGCAAGCTCGACGGGCTGGTGACCAATGCGGTGATCGGCGTGCTCGGGCGGCACCCCCTGTCGGCCCTGGTGTCCACCGACCCCGCAACCCTCGCGGCGGAGGCCATCGAGGCCGAGATCCTGGCCGCGGTCTCCGGGCCGGCGGCGGAGGGGTACGGCATCACGGTGGAGGACGTGTCGTTCGTGCGGCTGTCGCTCCCGGAGAACAACGTGGGCCACGTGTTCGACCAGATGCGCGCCGAGCGGCAGCAGTTCGCCGCCCGGTACCGTGCCGAGGGCGAGCGCGAGGCCGCCCGCATCCGCTCCGAGACCGACGTGGAGGCGGCCCGGCTGCGGGCCGAGGCCAGCGAGGCGGCCGCTCGGATCCGGGGGAATGCGGAGGCAGAGGCCGCCCGGGTGTATGCCGAGGCGCACGGACGCAACCCCGAGCTGTTCCGGTTCCTCCGGTCCCTCGAGAGCCTCGACACGATGATCGGCGACGACACCACGCTGCTGCTGCGCACCGACGCCGCACCATTCGACGTGCTCGAGTCGCGCCCATGACCGGTGAAGAAGACCGGCTGCTCGCACCGCTCCAGGCGCTGTCCACCCATCGGGGCCCTCTCCTCGGCGGAGCGCTGGCGCTGCTCACCCTCGCCTGGCTCGGCTCCGGCCTCACCATGGTGGAGCCCGACGAGGTGGGCCTGGTGCTCCGGGCCGGTCGACTGGTGGGCGAAGGCGCGGCAGCGGTGCACCCTCCCGGGCTGATGTTCGCGCTGCCCCGCCCCATCGACGAGGTGGTCCGGGTGAAGGTGAAGCGGGTGTGGGAGGTGGAGGTCGACGCCTTCCACCACGGCCTGCCGTCAGGTGCCGACCCCGCCTCCGCCCCGCTGGACCCCGAGCGCGCTGGCTACTTGCTCACCGGCGACCACAACATCGTGCAGGTGGTGCTGGTGGCGCGGTTCCGCATCGACGACCCGGTCGCCTGGGCGCTGGACCATGCCTTCCCTGCCGACCAGGTGCGGGTCGCGGTGCAGCAGACGGCGGTGGTGACCGTGGGTGAGCTCGGCGTGGACGACGTGCTCGGCGAAGGACGCACTCTGCTGATGAACCGCCTCCTCGTGGGCACCCAGGAGCGCCTCGACGCCGCTGGGGTGGGCGTGGGGCTGGTCGCGGTGGAGCTGGTGGAGCTGGCACCGGCGCTGCAAGTGGTGCGGTCGTTCGAGAAGGTGCAGAGCGCATACATCGCCGCAGAGACGCGGATGAAGGAGGCCCAGCGGTACCGGGAGATCACGCTGCCGGCCGCGCGAACCGCCGGTCAGGTGGCGGTGGATCGGGCCACCTCGCGGGCTGCCGCCGTCACCGCCGACGCGCGAGGTGCGGCGTCCGCATTCACGGCGCTGGATGAGGCGTGGCGAGAGGCGCCGGAGGTGGTGGAGCAGCGGCTGTACCGCGAGGCCATGGAGCGGGTGGTCGCCGCGGCCGGCACCCGCACATTCGTCCCGCCACCGCCGCCGGGGGGCTACCGGGGGATGCGGGTGTCCGTGCCCGCTACACACACGGAATAAGAGTCATAATCACGATTTATCGGGCCTCACACCCGGCGCTCCAGGCCGCCGATGGTGAGCATCACCTCCGCCGTTCCGGCCACCGGCCGCCCCTCCTCGGGCACCGCACACTCCCCGAGCGGCTCCCAGATCAGGCCCTCCAGGTCCACCCGGAACAACCGCCCGTCACGCCACACCGTCGCCCACCGGCCCCAGCCGCCGAGCAGTCGCCCCGGCGCCCGGTGTACCACCGCATGCGCCGCACTCCGCAGCTCCCACGCCTCCGCGGGCGCAGTCTCCTCCACCACACCCCGCGCATCGAGGCGAACCAGCCCGTCGTGCAGGCCCACGGCGCAGCGCCTCGCTTCCGACGGGCCGAGCACAATGGCCGGCGCACCGCCTCGACGGTCCTCGTCGTCCGCGTTTCCTGCCTCCAGCATCAGCCGGCTGATCGGGTCAGCGAGGGTCCACAGCACGCAGCGCCCCGACGGCTCCGGCCGGGTGTCGGCGAGCCACACCGACCCGTCGCCGCGGGCCTGGCGCCAGCGCAGTGGCACCCGGTCGGTGAGCAGCGCATCCCGCTCGTACACCGACAGCGCCGCATCGCCCGCCGGCGACACATGCACCCAACACGGGTCGTTGTCGAGGTAGCCGAACAGCTTCTTCGCGTGCCCGACCGGCCACACGTGGTCGCATGAGGTTAGGAACACGGGCCCGCGGGATCGGCCGCGTACCAGTCGAAGGTACACCGGCCCCCCCGCCACGCATACCGCTGGCCGGGGTCGGCGCCCAGGTCCTGCCCCCGCCGGGTGGGCGTGGTCGACCGGCCCGTCTGCGGGCTCCCTGGCGGACAGGCCAGGGCTATGCGGATCGCGTCGGAGAACGCCGACGACCGACACGCACCCTCCACCGCGCGCACGTTGCCGAGCACACCCGTCAGGTGCGCGATCTCGAGGGCCTCCAGTTCGGCCTCCTCCCCCACCGGAGCCGAGTCGCGGAGCAGCACGAGCACCACGTGGGTGGCGCGACGGAGCCAAGGCGCACACACCTCCACCCGCCCGAGGCGCCGCACGCCCGCCACCACGCACCGCGGCGTGTCCGGCGTCGCACAGCAGGAGTCCGTCAGGACACGGTCGGCGAGACCCGCGAACGCGCCGATCTCCG
>JBLFXJ010000198.1:0-14917 GCA_047609825.1 Myxococcota bacterium | reverse complement strand
CCGGCGGCACCCCGCGCGGGGTGCCCGACCGCCGCTACGGCCCCGAGCAGTTCGCCGCGATTCTGTTCGAGGATGGCCTGAATCCGGCGGTCTCCGGCTTGCCCGGCGTGTACCGCACCAGCATGCGCGACTACTTCGACGAGATCTCCCACGGCCAGTTCCTGCTGGAGGCTTCGGGCGCCGACGTGTACGGCTGGGTCGAGGCGCCGCAGACCTATGACTACTACGTCGACGACCAGAAGGGCCTGGGGGCGTTCCCGCGTGATTCCGGTGGGTTGATGCACGACATCGTCACCGAGCTCGACGACACCATCGACTACTCCCAGTACGACGGCGACGGTGACGGCCGGGTGGACCACGTGATCCTGATCGTGGAGGGCTGGGGCGACGGCGCGAACGATCAGTTCTGGCCGCACCAGGGCTCCGAATCGGGCCTCGAGCTCGATGGCGTGGAGTTCAGCACCTACCTGGTGGTCAATGAGCAGGCGGCGTGGGATGACGACGCCGGGGTGGACGCCGGCGACCCCCACCCGGTGTCGACCTTCGCCCACGAGCTCGGTCACATCCTCGGCCTGCCCGACCTGTACGACACCGACTACAGCTCGGCCGGCGTGGGGCAGTGGGACCTGATGGGCGCCGGCTCGTACTACTCGGTGGTGCGTCCGCCGGCGCTGGGCGCGTGGAGCCGCGTGCGCCTTGGGTGGGAGGAGCCGGAGGAGGCCCCGGCGGGCGCGTCGGTGGCCGACCTGGTGAGCGTGTCGGATGGCGGTGGGTCGCTCCGGATCTGGACCGATCCGTACCGGTCGCGGGAGTACTTCCTCGTCGAGAACCGGCAGCGCGCGGGCATCGACGCGGAGCTGGCATCGGGAGGTGGCGGCCTGATCGTGTGGCGCATCGATGACGCCCGGGGCGACGACTACCCGCGGTTCAACACGGTGAACACCGACGACGACCACTACGCGGTGGGCGTGGTGCAGGCCGATGGTGACGACGACCTCGAGCGCGACCGCAACCGCGGCGACGGCGGCGACCCGTTCCCGGGCAGCGACGGACTCCGGTCGCTCACCCCCTCCGGCTACCCGAACACCGCCTCCGCCTCCGGGCGGGAGACCGGGGTGAGCCTCACCAACATCGCGGCTTCGCAGCCGATCATGTCGGTGGATGTGTCGGCGCCGGACCTCCTCGGCCACACCCTCGCCTATGACGCCTTCGTGAGCGAGTGGTCGGCGTACTGGGGCGACAACTACCTGCGGGTGCGGTTCACGGCGACGGAGCACGGGCTGGTGCAGGCGGTGCGGGTGTGGTCCAATGAGCGGAACATGCCGTACACGCTGTGGGTGCACGGGTCTGACGACGGCGAGCCCGGGGTGGCGCTGCACGAGAGCGCCGGGATTCTCGGGGAGGGCTGGGTGGATGTGCCGGTCGACCCACCGGTGATGCACGCCGCCGACACTGACCTGTACATCAAGCTCCGGCTCGACAGCGATGGCTTCCCCATCGTGTACGACGGCACCAGCGAGAATGACCGTCGGTCCTACTACAGCGCCGATGATGTGGACTACCGGGCGCTCAGCGGCGACGCCAACGTGCGCCTGCTGCTCGCCACCGCCATCGACTACGACGGCGACGGGTTCGAGGTGCGGGACGGCGACTGCGACGACACCCGGGCCGACATCTTCCCGGGCGGGGTCGAGGTGTGCAACGGCCTGGACGACGACTGCGACGGCACCCTCACGCCCGAAGACGCCATGGACCTGGATGACGACGGCGTGCCGGACTGCATCGACGATGACCGGGACGGCGACGGCGTGGACAACTCCGCCGACCCCGACCCGGACGATGGCGTGGCCTGCGGCGACAGCGACGGCGACGGGTGCGACGACTGCGCGCTCGGCACGGTGGACCCAGCAGACGACGGCGTCGACACCGATGGCGACGGGGTGTGCGACGTAGGGGACGACGACGACGACGGCGACACCGTGGCGGACGGCGACGACCCCGATCCGCTGGACGCCAGCGTGTGCGGCGACGAGGACGCGGACGACTGCGACGACTGCCGCCGGTCCGAGGGGCCGCCAGCACCCGCCGATGACGGTCCCGACGCAGATGCCGACGGGGTGTGCGACAAGTCGGACGACTGCGACGGCCCGGGCCGGGTGGTGGACGCCGACGGCGACGGGGTGTGCGACGACCTGGCGCCGGTGGACACGGGCCTGGGCGGGGTCGGTGCAGACGCGAAGGGTGGCTGTGGCTGCGACGCGGGCGCCGGTGGCGAGGGGTTGTGGTCCCTCGGGCTCAACGCGCTCCGCCGGCGCTGACCTTCAGTCGACAATCTTGTAGGTGTGGGTCTTCATTGCGCCTTCGCGCTTGAACTTCACCGTGAGCTTCTTCGCGTCGCCCAGGGCGGCGTAGGCGATGGCCAGCTGGGTGGTGGAGCCGAGCTCGTAGCCGTTCGCAGACATCAGCACGTCGCCGTTGAGCATACCGAGGAACTGCGCGTCGCCCTTCTTCACCCGCTTCAGCTCCCAGCCCTGGCCCTTCTGGGAGGCATCGGCGAGGGAGGAGGGGTCTTTCTCCCACCGGCTGATCAGCCGGCGCTCCACCTGCCAGGTGCGGTTGCCGAGGTCTGTGATGCCAGACGGCGCGGTGGGGCTGCCGTTGCCGCTGCCGCCGCCCACGGGTGCGGGCTCGGGGTCGGGCTCTGCGGCGGGGGTGTCGCCGCCACTCCCGCCGCCGCCACGCCCGTTCCGGCCGCGGGCACCTCGCCCGTCGCGCCCCTGTCGAGCGCCATCGTCGTCATCGGGGGAGACAACCTCGGACGGGGCGTCGTCGCCGCCGTCGTCGCCGCCCATGCAGGCCAGTCCGAACGCCAGCATCGTCGCCCCGAGCCACCACCGTGCACGCATCCCGTCCTCCGTCCATCACGCCTATCCTGCGGCCTGGACAGACGTGCGAGGAGCGCAGAACTTCACTCGGGGCTGGGCGCGACCGGCTCGAGGGTGACCGAGCCGGGCTCCGGTGGGGCCTTGTCGATGGCCACCACCCGCCAGGTGGCGCCGTCGATGGAGACCTCGCTGCCGAGCCCGACCACGGTGGGGCCGGCCTGCAGCGCGAGGGTGGCGGTCCATCCGGTGCCGGTGGAGCCATCGGGCAGGGGGTAGTTGCCCTGCACCATGCTGCCCATGGGCGTGGGGGTGCCGTCGAGGTCGCCCACGGTGGTCTCGTCGATGGTCTCGCGCACGGCGGCCTCCGGGAGGGGTGCGGCGGCACAGGCCACCACGAGGGCTGGCAGGAGCGGACTAGGCACCGACGCGGATCGAGCGGTAGTACCGCATGAAGTCGGCCACGGGCAGCGCGCTCACGTGGCTCGAGCCCCACGGGTTGGTGAGGTCGATGGTGCGGGCGTCCAGGTCCACCACCTCGGGGCAGTAGGCGTGGTTGCCGTACACATTCAACGCGGTGGCTTCGCGGGTGAGGGCCTCGTCTTCCGACATGTTCTTCGAGTCGCAGGTGACGGGCTTGTTGTCTTCGAGCGCGATGGCCATGTGGAGCAGGGCGTCGTCTTCGTCCATGCCCGAGGTGGACATGTAGCCCTCGTCTTTCCCGGTGAGCAGCTCGCTGGCGCCGTGGAACTGGAAGTCCGTAGCGATGTTCCCGCCGGAGATGAGGTCGTAGCTGCCCTTCTGCTGGGCGACGGCCTTCTCGAGCAGGGCGGGCCACAGCTCGGTCTGGCCCTCGGCGGAATCGCCGGTCTTCGCGTACAGCGGCGAGCCGCTGGCCTTGGCCGGGATGCGGCCATCGATGGTGGTGACCACGGCCTTGGGCTTGCCGTAGCGGGACTCGCGGATGTGCAGGGTGACATCGAAGGTGCCGTCGCCGTTGTCGACGATGAGGTCGGCGATGGACTCGGGGTTCGCCCGGGCCACCGCGATCATGCCGGCGATGAGGTAGCAGTCGCCCAGCGCGCCCTGCTTCGCGTCGTTGGGGTCGACCGCGTGGTCGTCATCGGCGCCCTGGACGAAGGCGGTGCCGCCCTCGGGGGCCTTGTACTCGGAGCCGGCGTGCTTCTCGCGCAGCTCGGGGAGCGGGATGGCCTGCTCCTCGTCGCCGTCTTCCGCGAAGTCGTACTTGCCGGCGGGTGCTTCGACCTCTTCGCCGGCGAGGGAGAGCAGGGTGTCGTCGTCGACCCCCAGTGCGGAGGCGGCGCTCCGCATGAGCTCGACGAGGAAGCTGTTCGCCTGCTCGGGCGCGGCCTCGTGCTCCACCGCCTGCTGTTGGGCCACGGCCTTTCCGGCGCCATCGGAGGCGCCGCGCTTGGACTTCGCTGACATGGGGGACCCCTGAGGAGAGGGACGCCCATCCTATCCCGTGCCGGCCGGACCGGCTGGGCCCAGAGGTTTGGGTGCCGGAGAGTGCCGCGGCCGGACGACTATGGCGCTGGCGCGGGTGCCGGTGGAGCGGGTGCCGGCGCGGGTGCGGCGGGCGCCTCCGGCGGGGTCAGCTGCTCCATGAGGAGCTCCTTCAGGCCCAGGTCCCACCCGAGGGCCACACCGCTGATCAGGATCACCAGCAGGATCCACAGCCACAGGCGGGAGCGGCTGTCGCGGTAGGGGTCCTTCAGGTCGCGCTTGGCGCCCTCGGGCAGCGTGGCCACCTGGGTGAGGCTGCGGCCGAACGGGATGTTGATGCGCGCGCGGGCGTTGATCGCCCATCCGTTCGCGTCGAGCAGCGGTGCGAGGTTGCGCAGCCGGAGCTTGAACGCGGCGAGCAGCATCGATGGCCCCGAGATCAGCAGCATCACGCCGAGCAGGGCCAGCGGCATCTGCCAGAGGCGGAGTCCGAGGAAGCCCGTGACCACCATGGTGAGGGCGCTGACCATGAACCCGAGCGCGAGACCGAGTGCGGCGAAGATGCCGGCGAACTTGCCGATGTCGAAGGCGGTGCTGGCGGTCGTCGGGGCGGTCGGGGTGGCGCCCGGGGCGGATGCGGTCTTCGCGGCGTCGAGGGTGCCGGTGGCCTTGGCGGTGAGGTTCGCGCTCGCGGCCTTGTCCTGGCTGGCGGCGAAGCTCTCGGCCTGGTCGCTGATGAACCGCACCAGCCGCTTGTACGGCGCCCAGAAGGCCTGGCGGATGCTGATCGGCTGCTCCACCACCTTCACGATGCTCGCACTCCAGTCGTTGCCGGCGCGGTCGTAGAACAGGCCGTTGCGGCCCACAGCGAGGAAGTCGGAGTCGCCGTCGGTGAACGCGGCCACGATGGACATGGTCTGGCCGCTGACCTTCCGCTCGCAGGTGCAGTAGGCGAGGTAGGCGTAGCTCTGGGTGGCGGTGGCGCTGTGCTTGCCCACGTCCGCCACCTGCATCACGAGATCGCAGCTTCGGCCGTCGAGGTACAGCACGCCGGCCTGGAACGAGGCGTGCGACCCCGGGTCGTAGAAGTCGCGGAAGTTGACGAAGTTCCGGACCAATGCGTGCAGGTCGCGGTGGTAGCGGGCGGCCCGCTCCACGGCGAGCAGGGCGTCGGCCTGGGGCTTCACGGCCAGATCTTCGGCGATCAAGGCCTCGATCGCGGCGCGGGTGTCACTGGCGACGAGGGCGCGCACGCGGTCGATGCCGAGGGGCTCGACCACGCCGCCGGCCTTGGAGGCGAGCCACTTCTCGTAGGCCGAGAACCGCCGCTTCAGGTCGTCCCACCCCGCGCGATCAAGGGCGTCGCGCGCGCCGATGAGGGGCGTGACGACGCGGAGGCTGAACGCGGCCATGGCTGCGGCCCAGGCCGGGTTGAGGCCGTCGGCCAGGGGCAGGGACTGGCCCGGCCCGATGGGTGCCAGCGGGTACTTGGCGATCTCGGCGTCGGTCGGGGACAGGGTGCGCTCGCCGATGGCGCTCCAGTTCCCGGCGTCGCCACCGAGCTGTGCTGCTGCGCGGCGGTCGAAGGCGGCGAGATCGCACCGGGTGAAGAAGTCCTCCACCTTGGCCTTCACGTCGGCGAACACCTTGACCGCGGCGGCGGTGTCGGCGCCCAGCGGCACCACCTCGTCTTCCGCCAGATCCGCCCGGGTGACCCACGCGTCGTACTCGGCCAGGGCGGTCCAGAACGCGGCCACCTGGTCCATCCCCACCCCGGGCGCGCCGCTGCGATCGGGCGTGCCCCCCAGGGTGTTCAGGATGTTCTCGATGACGGCGCGCACCTCGGGGTCTTCGGCGGAGGCGGCCGGCACCACGCCGTCGCCGTTGAACGGCATGGCACTGAGCATGGCGTTGGCGCCGGCGGTGTCGGCGACGGTGATCTCGGGGGCGTCTTTCCGGCTGAGGCCGGCGAGTACGCGCTTGGCGCTGCCGAGCACGTCGGCTTTGGCGATGATCGACAGGGGCAGGCCGGCGGAGGGGTCGATGAGCGCGCCGATGTCGGTGAACGCGCCCTCGGACCAGGCGATGGCGGCGAGCAGCTCAGGCGCTCGGATCTGGCCGTCGTCGTCGCCGTCGATCAAGGCGAGGGTGGCGGCGTCGAGGTGGGTGCCGACCACGGGGCAGGCCAGCGCGACCCACAGCTTCTGGTCGAGGTGGCGCAGGTTGGACAGGTCGGCGGCGGAGTCCACGACCACCTGGTCGAAGCCACCGGCGCGCTGGAAGCGCCACGTGTGGGACATGAGGGGGTCCTCTGGCTGGGTCGGCGGCGATTAACCCGTGCCCATGGGGGTCAGCGCAGGGGTCTCACCACTCGGGGTCGCGGGGCACGAGCACCCACTCGGGACGCGCCTTCCAGCCGGTCATCGGCATCAGGCTGCGGTCGGTTGGGGCGAACAGGGCGGAGTCGCGGCGGTAGTGCTTGGACAGGGCGGGGATGAAGCCCTGGGTGCCGGCCAGCACCACCGACCAGCGGTGTTCCCGGAGGGCTTGCTCGATGGCCGCGAGGTCGTGGTGGTAGGGCCCGCCTCGGTAGTTGCAGTCCCACACGGCCATGGCGTGCACCGACGGGTCCTGGCCCGCGAGCACCGGGAGCCAGGCGGCGAACGGGGACAGCACCGGCCCGTCCACCGCCCGGATCTGGTCCACCAGGCGCCATCCGGCGTCGTGATCGGCCTGGGTGGGCATCAGCTGGGCGGGGTGCAGCCGGGATCCGGACCAGGCGAGCTGGGCGATGAGCGCTGTAGTGGCGGTGAGGCGGAGCCAGGGCGTGGTGAGTCGCCCGAGGAGCACGCCGCCACCGAGGGCGGCGGCCCAGAACAGCGGCGCGTGCACGTTCACGTAGCCGCCGTGGTGGGCCCGCATGTACAGCGCTGCCAAGCCTGAGGCGGCGCACAGGCTGGCGACCACCAGGTCACGCCAGGAGATGGCCGTGCCGCCCCAGACCGCGGCGCGGAGGCTCACCCCGGCGAGCACGGCGACTGCGATGGGGCCGGCCGCGAGGGCCCACGCCGCGGCGAAGGTCAAGCGGGTCCAGCCCGGCGCGGGGCCTGATGTGCACCACCACCCGAGGGCGATGCCGGCCCACACCGGGATCACCACGAGCCAGGCCCGCTGTGGCGGGAGCTGACGGGCCGCTGCGACCACCAGCGCGAGGGCGCCGAGCGGGAGGAGCACGGGCAGGGCGACGCCCCACTCCCGCACGGTGTCGAGCAGCCCCTGCTCCCAGTGCACGGGGTGGGAGAGGGGGACCTCGAACAGGTAGGTGAGGAAGGCGCCGCCCGAGGCCCACTGCAGGGCGGCGGTGCCGGCGAGCACCGGCAGTGCGGCGGTCAACGAATAGCGAAGGGCTGAGGATGGGTCTCGGATCAGGAGTCCGAGCACGACGGGCAGTCCGAAGATCGCCAGGTTGTGCTTGCAGGCGATGGCGGCCGCCAGGAGGAGTCCGGCCAGCTCGGGTGCGCGTCGGCCGTCACCCAGCGCCAGCACCACCGACCAGCCGGCGAGGGCGATGGCCAGGGTGTCGCCCCGGGTGAGGTCGTAGAACGCGCCGCTCTGGGGGTAGGTGCCGAGGAAGGCCGCGGCGCTGCCGAGCGCCACGGGCCAGCGGGCGCCGGTGCGGCGTACACCAACGACCAGGGCGGCGGTGGCGGCGGCCAGGGCGAGCAACGACACCGCGCGACCCAGCGGCAGGGAGAGCCCGAACACGCTGCCGAGGGCGGCGAGCAGGGCAGGGTATGCGGGGGGGTAGACGAAGGCGACGAACTCGGGCGACGGCGGCGCATACACCGGCTGGAGGTGGAGGATCCGCCAGGCGTGGGCGAGGATGCCGCCCTCCATCCACTCGAGATCGAACGGGTAGGTGAGCCGCACGGCCCACACGCGGACCAGCGCCCCGACGAGCACCGCGCTCACCGCGACCGCGAGGCCGTCCAGCCACCGGTGGAGCCGCTCCATCGGCCCGGCGTAACCCGGCCGGGGGTCCGTAGGCCCTGCATGCCTGGGCGGCATGCCTCCACGTGGCTAGTTGTGCGCATGCTGCCGTTCCGCCCCGCCCGCGGGCGCACTCCGGTCGCGGTGCTCGCCGCGTGCGCGGTGGTCGCCGTCGCCCACCAGGCCGTCCACTGGGACTGGTTCATCGAGGATGCGGCGATCAGCTTCGCCTACGCCCGCAACCTGGTTGCGGGCGAGGGCCTGGTGCCGTTCCCGGGCGGCGAGCGGATCGAGGCGGTGAGCAACCCCACCTGGGTGGCGCTGCTGGCCGCGTTCCAACTGCTGGGGCTGGACGGGTTCATCGTCGCCAAGCCGCTCGGTGTGCTGCTCACGCTGGCCACCCTCGTGGGGGTGTGGCGGCTGGCGGATGCGGCGCTGCCGGATCACGCGGGCTCGGGCGCCCGCATCGCGCCCATCGCCCTGGCATTCAGCGCGCAGCACGCCTTGTGGGCTACGTCGGGGCTCGAGAACGCGCTTTTCGCGGCGTTGGTGGCGGCGTTGGTGCTGCGTACGGCCACCGAGGCGGTGTCGGGCGTGGCCCGCTGGTCGCCCTGGCTGGCCCTGGCCCTGGTGTGGACCCGCCCCGAGGGGTTCGCCTACGCCGGCGTGGCGGGGGCGTGGTTCGCGGTGGGGTGTGCGCAGGCGGGGCATGGGGTGCGACCGGTGGCGCGGTGGGCGGCGCTGGTGCTCGGGCCGTCGCTGCTCCTCGAGGGCGCGCGGGTCGCCTACTTCGCGTGGCCCCTGCCGAACACCTTCTACGCCAAGGTGGGCGAGCGAGGCATCGCCTTGCTCGAGTGGAATCACCGGGGGTGGGGGCAGCTGCGGGGGTGGGCCGAGCAGCAATGGATGGTGCTCTGGGTGCCCGTGCTCGGTGTGGCGCTCACAGGCCTGCGGGGCTGGCGGCCCCGCGCCGCGCTGGCCATCGGGGTCGGCGTCGGGCTCACGCTGCTCTGGCCGGGTCCGGCGGCGCTCCGGGAATCTGGGCTGTGGCCGGCCTTGCCCGCGCCGCCCGCCGCGATGCTGGTGGTCCGGTGCGTGCTGCTCCTGGTCGCCGGTGCAGTGCTGCCGTTGCTCGCCAGGCCGTCGTCCGATGCGCCCGTGTCCTCCCTCGTTCGCGGCCTCTGCGGCCACCTGCTGTGGGTCGGGCTCGCGTTCGCGGTCGCTGTAGATGGCGACTGGATGGGCGGATTCCGCTGGATGTCCCTGGTGATAGTGCCGTTTGTAGTGCTGCTCGCCGTCGGCCTGACCGAGCTGCTGGACCGGGCATCGCCGGAGTGGGGGCCGCGCACCTGGGTGGCGGGGGCGCTCGCCGTGGGCCTGGTGGCGCCGCCGAACGTGTCGCAGACCTGGGCCCATCGCGCCGACAACCGCGATGTGACGCCCCACGAGGTGCGCCTTCGGGTGGACTACCTGGGGCAGGTGGTCCAGCGTACCCACCACCTCGGCCCGGTGGTGCCGTTCGACATCGACATGGGCGCGTTCCTGTGGTGGGCGCCGGAGTACCGCATGGTGGACATGGGCGGCCTGGTGGACGTGCCCATGGCTCACCACTGGTACCAGCAGCGCGCCTTCATCGAGGACTACCTCCGCGACGAGCGCCCGCCGACCTTTGCGAATGTGGGCGTGGGGAACTGGTGGACGAAGCACACCGGAATGCGTCGGTATGACTGGTTCCTCGAGGACTACTTCGTGCTCCGAGGCTATATCAACGGCCGGGGCCATCGATTCCCGGGCATCCACGCGCGGCGCGACCTGGTGCTGGCCGAGCGGGGTGAGCTCGCCGGGCCTCGCCGGGTGGTGTTCGAGCAGCAGCTGGTGCTGGAGGACCTCGTGGTGCCTACGCCGTGGGTGGCGGGGCAACCGGGCTACCTCGAGGCGCCGTTCTCCACGGGGCGGGTGCGGGCGGTGGCCAGCGGGATCCAGGTGGTGGCCGTTGTGAGCGGGCACGGGCGGATCGCCAGCTTCGACCTGCCCATGGGCTACGGCCTGTACCCGATGGACGGGTGGCGACCCGATCAGGTGTTTCGTGGCCGCCACACGGTGCGGGTGCCGGCGGACTGGCCTGCGGGGCTGTATGACCTGTCGCTCGTGGTGCGGGGTCCGGGCGGGAAGCTGTGGGCGCCGGTGGAGCGGCCGGCCGAGGCCGTGGTGGGGGGCCAGGACGGGGTCCGCGCCGTGTTCGAGCGGGGCGAGGTGCGGTTCCCGGGCGTGATCCGGATGGTGTCGCCGGGCGAGCTGGTCGAGAGTGTGGCGGCGTTGCGGCGGGAGCTCCAGGCCCTGGCGTCGGCCGACCGGTGTGCGGAGGCCGAGGCCCACTGGGAGCGCATCGCCCGGCACCGCGCCGAGCGTCCGCGGTGGATCGCGCGGGAGCGTGCGGAGGTGGCCGAGGCGATGTCGGACTGCTGGGCGCGTTCAGCGGGGAACCGTCCGGCGGACGCGGCAGACAGGCTCGCTCGCGCCCACGCCTGGGACCATCGCGGGGCGGCGCTGGCCGAGGTGGGGGATGGGGTGGCGGCGCAGCTGATCGCGGAGGGTGATTCGGCCTGGGCACGGTCGGACTGGGAGGGGGCCTATGCGGCCTATGCGGCGGTGCTCCGGTTCCAGCCGTGGCGGTCCTGGGTGAGGCGGTGGGCCGAGGCCGCGCGGGATGAGCGCCTCGGCCTGACCGACGATGTGCGCATCGGTCTCGGCGGAGAGGATGACCTGCGGGCGGCCGAGGCGGCTGGCGGCGGTTGACGCGGGACGCAGGCCCCGGTACCCCGCGGGAGCGAGGCGCCATGCAGACCAACGAGCGGTTCACCGGACGGGCACTCCCGGCGTCCGTCACCGACATGCGGGTGAACCTGATCGGCTTCCTCGGCCTGCTCGGCGCCACCTGGTGGGCGGTTGGGGCCGGCCGCGAGCTCGACGTGGTGTCCACCACGGTGGTGCTGATGCTCTCGCTGGCGCTGCCCATCGTCGGGCTCGACCTGCTGCTGCACCGGGTGCACCGTCGGCCCAGCACCGGCCTGGACTGGGACGCGCCGCTGCAGCCCGACGCCGGCCGCCTCGCCACCAAGGCCGTGGGCGTGCTCGCCTGCCTCGGCATGGTCGGTGCGGTGTATGCCCTGGCTCCCGAGTATCAAGGCAGCTTCTACGCCCGGTTCTACACATTCCTGTGGTGGCTCGGGCCGCCCGTCGCGGTGCTCGCTGTGCCGTACATGGTGTGGGCCGACGGCAAGCTGGTAGAGCCCCAGGATGGCTACTGGCACCTGGGGCGCGGGGTGCTGGGGCAGTGGTCCGAGGTCGACCTGTACAAGGTGGGCGACCTGCTGCGCGGGTGGGTGGTGAAGGGGTTCTTCGTCCCCCTCATGTACATCTACTTCTGCGACAACATCGGCGCGCTGCGCAGGCTCACCGAGGCCTCCCCCGACACCTGGCTCCAGCTGTTCGATGCGCTGTGGAGCTTCGGGTTCCTCGTCGACATCGTGTTCACCACCACCGGCTACCTGCTCACCCTGCGCGTGGTCGACACCCACCTGCGCAGCAGCCAGCCATCGATGACCGGCTGGGTGGCGGCGCTGGTCTGCTACCAGCCGTTCTGGAGCCTGATCAGCCGCCAATACATCGCCTATGACAACGGCTACATGTGGGGCGAGTGGCTCGCGAACACGCCGGCGCTGAAGGCCGTGTGGGCGGTGGTGCTCCTGGTGCTGCTCGCGGGCTTCTCGGGCTCCACCATCACCTTCGGCGTGCGGTTCTCGAACCTCACCAACCGCGGCGTGATCACGGGTGGGCTGTACCGGTTCACCAAGCACCCGGCCTACATCGCGAAGTGCACCTCGTTCTGGATGCTGTTCGTGCCGTTCGTGGTGCAGGAGTCGGGCTTCGAGGCCCTGCGGGACTGCACCTGGATGGTGGGGATCTGTGCGGTGTATTGGCTGCGCGCGCGCACGGAGGAGGAGCACCTGTCGGAGGACCCGGCTTATGTGCAGTATGCGCTGTGGATGAACGACCACGGTCTGTTCGCGCCGCTGGGGCGCCTGTTCCCGGTGCTGCGCTACCGTCCGCCGGCGGGGCGCTCGGAGTAGTTCGTGCCGCGGCTTTGACCTGCATACCTTGCGGCGCGGTCGTCGCGATGGCAGGGTGGTGGCGACTCAGCCACGGACAGTCCCATGCTCCCTGTCCTCCGCACAGTCGTGGCCGTCGCCATCGCCGCCCCCAGCGTTGCCTACGCCGTCGACCTCACGGTCGGTGGGGCCTGCCCGGGACGGATGACCCTCACCGTCTCGGACGCTACGCCTGACGCCGATATCGCGTTGGTGAGCGCTGCCGGCTTCGGAGCCAGCTCCCTTCCGGGGGGCGTGTGCGCCGGCACCCCGCTCGGCATCGGGCCCGCCGGGATCGCACTGCGCGGCGTGGTTCGGGCCGACGGCGTCGGCACCGCCATGCTCACCCCGGGCATCCGCGCGCCAGCCTGCGGCGCCGTCGTCCAGGCCATCGACCTCGCTACCTGCGCCACCTCGGCCCCCGCACCGCTGGATGGGCTGCCCGTGCTGATCGCGGCAGACGGACGCGACGGCGTGGCCGGCGCCGGGCTGTATGCGATCGACCTCGTCGCCGGTACGGTGACCCCGATCGCCGAGATGGACCGCCCCCTCACCGGCCTGAGCTACGCGTCAGAAGGCGCCCTGTGGGGCCTGTCCACCCGCGAGGACGGCTTCCTCACGAGTGCCGTGACCGTCGATCCGGGTACCGGTGCACAGGGGGTCCGCTGGACCGACGAGCGCTGGGGTGGGTGGTCGGGGCTCGCCTGGGCCGGCGGCGTTCTGTATGGCTGGACCGAGACCACTGACTCGCTGCACGTGCTCGATCCGGTCACCGGGCCCGAGGAGCTACCGCTGCTGAGCGGTCTGTCGTACAACCACTGCCTCGCCGCTGACGCCGACGGGCGCCTGTTCCAGCTCCGCGACATCGAGCTGCTGGAGGTCGATCCGCTCTCCGGCACGGTGTCCCTGGTGGGAATCCCCCTCGGGTTGCCCTACGGCGCGAGCGGCAAGGGCTGCGCCTTCCACGACGGCGCGCTGCTGGTCGGCGGCAGCAGCAGCCCCCTCTACCGAATCGACGTGGACGCGCTCACGGCCGAGGAGACCGGTGTGGTGCTCCCGGAAGGCTTCGACGCCTTGGCGTCGCGCACGCCATGACGCCGGGGGCGCCCGGTCCCGGTCGACCTCACGGCAGGACGAGCATCCCGGTAGGCCAGAACCAGCGCGACCTCGGGCGTGCAGGCGCTCGACGTGCCGGCGCAGGGACCTCTCGGAAGCGGGGATTCACCGAGACCCGGGCCCGCGAGCACGGCCACGCGCCTGCCCGGCGGTCGTCGTCGAGGAGACGGGGCGTGTGGGGGGCGCCCGTGGGTGGAGATGTGGCCCAAACGCGCGCCCGGCTCACCCGAGGTCGGTCACCAGCCGGCGAAGCGGCCGGACGAGGTGCCCCCGCCTGGACGCGGCCATCGCGAACGGGTGGTGCCTCAGCGCCTGCTCCGAGCCCGCTCGGCAGGCCTGCGTGGGGAGGGCCCGGCCGTCAGTCGTCGATGTCGTCGATGTAGCCCATCCACGTGAGGGTGAGGAGCTCCAGTTCGTCCTCAGCGAGCTCGGCGGGCGGCGGATCGACGGGTGTAGCGGGTGCGACTGCAGGCGGCTCGGGCTCGGCCGGCTCCACGGGCGGCGGGGGGGCGTCGGTCACGAGCTGGATCGCGAGCTCCACCAGCTCGCCCAGGCGGTCGAGCACGGTGTCAGGGCTGGACGCAGGTGCGGTGGCGGCCATCGCCGGCGCGGTGATGAGGCTCGCGCCGATGGCGGCGGAGCGGGCCAGGTGAACGAGGCTGCCGTCGCGGCGGGTGGTGAACCGGATGCAGCCGCGGGGCTCGCGCATCCGGTGGGCCTTCGCCTCCGCCTCGGTCATCGCCGACAGGTCGTGCACGTCTGTGGCGCAGGTGGCGCACCTCCGTGTGCGGGCGTCGCCGGTCATGGCAGACCAGTCCTCGGTGCAGGGGGGGCGGTCGGGCAGCTCGTCGCGACGCATCAGCGCTTCACGGGTGGCGGTTCGCTGGGCCAGACAGCACGGGCGCCTTGGGGTTTCCGGCGGAGTTGTCACAGAATCCCGACGCCGCTACTGCGACAGCTCCGTTCCCAGCTCGGTGGCTCGGGCGATCCCGTCGGCCACGCCGATGCCGCCATAGCCCCAGCCCGCGAGGTGCAGGCTCGGCGGGAGCTCGGTGCGGAGCCGGGCGAGGCGGGCGCTGTGGCCGCGGGTGTACTGCGGAATTCCGGTGCTGTGTCGCGCCACGTGGCTCCACAGGGGACGGGCCTGGATGCCCTGGACGGTGCGCAGCACGCTGCAGCAATGGTCCACGAGGGCGTCGTCCGCCACACCGACCAGCTCGGGCGCGCGCGTGCCGCCGAGCATCACCCGGATGATCGATACGCCCGGGCGCGCGTGGCTCGGGAACACGGCGGTCACCCAGATCGCGCCGAGCA
>JBLFXJ010000197.1:0-14946 GCA_047609825.1 Myxococcota bacterium | reverse complement strand
GAAGCGAAGCTGGCTCGCGAAGCGGAGATCTCGTACGCCACCCTCGCGATGGCCACGGACTGGGACTGCTGGCGCGAAGGGCACGATGATGTGACCGTCGCGCAGGTGCTCGGCGTGCTTCGGGAGAATGCCGCCCGAGCTCGACAGATCGTGGCCGCCGTCGCGCGGAGGGTCGCCGGCCATCCCGGCCCGGCACCGCAGCACGATGCCCTCTCCACCGCGATCATCACCCCGGTGGGAGCCATCCCCGAGCCTGCGCGGGAGCGACTGAGGCCGATCATCGGGAAGTACCTCTCATGACGGAAGGCGTGAGGCTCCGCGGGCGTCGGGAGGAGCTCGGGTGGGCGATCGCCGATGTCGCTCAGCGCACGCGGATCCCGCTGGCGCACCTCGAAGCGATTGAGGAGGACCGCAGGGGAGACATCCCCGCGGGTCCGTGGGCGGACCGCTACAGGGCCACGCTCGAGAGGCTGTACGGGCTGCCTCATACGCCCGCGCCGGACCTGGTGGAGGTCACCCACCCCGTACGGCGTGCCGGCTTGCCCCTGCGCACCGTGCGGCTGCTGGCGGCGGTCACCGTGCTGGCCCTGCTCGGGGCCCTGGCCCTCCAGCTGTGGACCGAGCCATCGCTCGTGCCCGGGCTCGAGGGCGTGCTCACACCGGCTGCAGAGCTGCCGGATCAGCATCTGCGCATCACTACACGGCGCAACCTCAGGCTCACGGTGACGGTCGACGGCGAGGTGGCCCTCGACCGGGAGTGTCCGGGCGGCAGCGTGCACGAATTCGACGCGTTGAATGAGATCGTGGTCACCGTGCCCGCGACCGAAGCCGTTCAGCTGCGGTACAACGGGGAGGGCATCATCCCCCTCGGACGCCGAACCACGCCCCGGGTGCTGCGATTCGTCGACGACGGCGAGCCGGGTACGTGATGTCAGCGCGGCCACTCAATGCGCGCACAGAAGCGCTGTTGCGACGCCTCGTCCGGCGAGATGCGGCGGGCGCGTTGCGCAAGCTCCTGGCGCGCTCACGGCCGTCCGATATCGCCGCTGCGATGGAGCACCTCACGTGGGCCGAGCAACGTCGCCTGTACCGGCTGATCCCCGATGGGGACTACGCGGCCGAGGTGCTGTCCTACCTGTCTGACGAGAGCTCGCGGGAGATCTCCCGGGAGATGACCGAGGAGCAGGTCGTCGACCTCATCGACCGCATGGCGCCAGACGACGCCACCGACCTGGTGGCTGTGCTTCCTGAGGAGCTACGCGCCCGGGTGCTCGCTGAGATGGACGACGAGCACTCCGAGGTCCGCGACCTGTTGGCGTGGCCACCGGACACCGCGGGCGGGCTGATGAGCCCCAATGCGTTCTGCATGCCCGACACCGCCACGTGCGGGCAGGCCATCGCCGCGCTGCAGTCCAACAGCGATGACCTGGCGAGCGTGTACTACGTGTACATCGTTGACCGAACCCAGGGGCTCGTGGGCGTCACCTCCCTCCGGTCACTCCTCACCTCTCCGCCGCGTACGCCCCTGGTCACGATCATGGCCCGCGACGTGATCCGGGTGTCTCCGTCGGAGGACCAGGAGGAAGTCGCCAGGTTCGTCGCCCGGTACGATCTCCTGGCAATCCCCGTGGTCGATGACCATGCGCGCATCCTCGGCATCGTCACGGTGGACGACGTGGTGGATGTGATCCGCGAGGAGGCAGCGGAAGACATGCTCCGCATGGTCGGCATGGTGGAGGACGAGCGGCAGGGCTCCGTGTTTCGCCAGAGCTGGCAACGGGCAGGCTGGCTGCTGGCGACCATCGGAGGCGGCATCCTCGCTGCCGAGATCATCGGATTGTACGAGAACACCCTTGCCCGGGTCGCGGTCCTGGCGGGGTTCATCCCCGTGATCATGGGGATGGGTGGCAACGTGGGCATCCAGTCCGCGACGTTGGCGGTCCGAGGCCTGGCCACAGGCGCAATCCAGATCGGCGGGGCCGCCGGCTTCGTGGTCAGAGAAGCCAGGGTAGGAGTGGTGCTCGGGCTCCTGTATGCGGCGCTGCTCGGCACATACGGCGTGCTGCGCTATCCAGGCCAGCCGTTGATCGGGGTCTCTGTCGCGGCGAGTATCGGCCTCGCCATCGCCCTCGCGGCGGTCATCGGCGCCTGCATCCCGATCGGGCTGTCCAGGGCGGGTGTGGACCCCGCCATCGCCACCGGACCGTTCGTCACCACCATCGTCGATGTGATCGGCATCCTGGTCTACTTCAACGTCGCGCGCCTGATGCTCGACCTTTGAGCAAGTGGATCATCGTCGGCAGCACCAACCTCGGGGAGTCGGATCGGCTGGTGCGCTTCCTCTGCCCAGAGGAGGGACGCGTTGCGCTGGTCGCACGGGGTGCGCGGGCATCCCGAAAGCGCTTCGCCGGGCAGCTGGAGCTCGGCAACCGGGTGACGGTCTTGCGCCGGAAGGGCAGGGGGAGCCTCGACCGACTCGACGGCGTCGACGAAGTCCGGGCGCCATCGCGAGCGCGGACCGATCTCGACCGGATCGCCTTGCTGGCCTGGGGCTGCGAGCTCTGCTCCGGTCTCGCAGGCGAGGGCCAGGCCAGCCCCAAGCTGCACCGACTGCTCGAGGTGTGGCTGGACCTGCTCGACGCTGAGGCCATCCCTGGCGTGCCGAGCCGCCTGGCGTTGGAGGCGAAGGCGCTCACATTCGCAGGGTTGAGCCCGGCCCTCATCCGCTGCGCTCGAACCGGCGCGCCCTTGGTCGGCAAGGCCCGCTGGGATGCAGAGATCGGTGGCGCACACTCCGGCGCCGTGGGGCGCCCGATCAGCGGCAGTGACCTGTCCATCCTCGAAGCGCTCAGGCGCACCCCGCTGAGCGAGACCCCCGGATGTGAACCACCGTCGCCCAACGCACACTGGATCCTCGCGGACTTCGCCGAGTACCAGCTCGGAAGGCAGCTCCGGTCTCGCCGGCTACTGAGCGAGCTGACCTCGCACGGTCCGGCCATGGCGATACGATCTACCGAGGAGGCGGAATGAACAACTCGATCCCCATCCTGTTGGCACTGGGCGCGTGCGTGGAGGGCCCTGTCACAATGCGGGGAACGGTGTACAGCTCGTCTGAGGCGACGGACGGGCTGGCCCGCGCTGAGGTGGTGGTGCTGGACGCCGCTGGCGACAAGTACTCCAAGGCGCAGGCGAAGCAGGACGGCACCTTCGTCGTGGATGCCCCCTATGCGTCGGACATCGTGGCCGAGATCCGAGCCGAGGGGTTCGAACCCGTGGCGTTCCCTGGCGTCACCGGCACCGACGACGTGTTCCGTGTCGGCCCGGGGTCGTTGTATGGGGTCACGTCGGACGAGCACCAGGCGTGGCGCGACCTGTTCGCCGGATGCCCTGGCGCCGCAGATGCCGGCGGAGCGGTGTTCGGCGAGCTCCGCGTGCGCGAGCTCACCGAGCCGGGCACCGACATCCACCCGCTGGTCAAGACGGGCTCGGTGACCGTGGAGATGGAGAACGGGGGCCTCGTGAAGGCTTGCTACCTCGACGACGACGGGGCCTTGTACGATCCGGACCGGGAGCAGACCGGCGCCTCAGGGCGGTTCGGCCTGTTCGGGCTGCCAGCTGGCTTCGGCCTGATGACGGTCACCTACGCGTACACGCCAGAGACCAGCGTGGTCGAAGAGACCATCGTATATGTGCCCAAGGCTGGCATTTCTCCTTGGTTTCCAGCCTGGGCATCGCTGCCGTTCTAGGCGGAAGCCTGGGCCAGGGGACCCAGGACTCCGACTTGGGCTCGACCGCGGAGCAGGGAACAGGTAGGGCAATAAGCCCAGGTTCACCGGCGGCTGGCGCACCAGTCGACGTGCCGCATGCGGTCTTCACTGCAGAATCCCCGCAGCTTTTTCGACGGTCAGCTTGCCACGGAAGGGGGCATGACCTAGTCTCCGGAGCGATTCCGTGGGCGGGCCAAGGCGGTCCTGCGCCTCGGAGATCCCATCCCCTGCTCTCCAATACTCCAGGAGTAGATCCCCATGGGCGAGATGATCACCAAGCCGGATGCCAACCCGATTCTGCTTGCGGTCCTGAACCTCATCATCTTCGGTCTTCCGATCGGATATTTCATGATCGGCCAGACCAAGAAGGCGATCGGCTTCTTCATCGGCACGATTCTGCTGAGCTGTGTCGGTATCGGAGCGCTGCTCCCGTGGGTTGCGGCCTACGATGCATACCTGCTCGGACAGAAGCTTCAGGCCGGTGAGTCGATCACGCCGAACCAGAACGGCCTGAGCTTCCTCGACGCCATCTTCAAGGACTGACTGACCTCCAGCCCCCGGGCATGATCGAGCTTCCTCGATGAGCGCACGTCTCAGCTTCGGTTTCCCCCTCTCGGTCGCAGTAATGACCGACGTTGGGCGAGTGCGCACGAACAACGAAGACTCACATGGTCATGCATGGCTCGATGACGGCAGCTTGTTCGTCATCGTGGCAGACGGGATGGGTGGGCACGAAGCAGGCGAGGTCGCTAGCGGCCTCGCCGTTCGCGTCGTGGAAGAGGTGGTCAGCCGCGAGGTCGACTCCGACCCACGAGAGCGCCTGTACAATGGCCTCATCGAGGCGAACGAAGAGATCCTGAACGAGGGTCGCGCAAGCAACACCTCCGGCATGGGGACCACGGCGATCACCGGCATCCTCCGTGGCCGACAGATCTTCATCGGTCAGGTCGGCGACTCACGCCTCTTCCACATCCGGAAGGGCCAGCTGGTGTGGCGCACGTTCGATCACACCCGCGTGCAAATGCTGCTCGACACGGGTGAGATCTCCGTAGAGGAGGCACGTTCCCACCCCGAGTCCGGCATGCTCACTCGGGCACTCGGGCACTCGCGCATGGCAGACGGCCGCCCCCTCGTGCCGGATGTGCTGGAAGATCCCATTGAGATCAGCGAAGACGACACCGTCGTCCTGAGTTCGGACGGGCTGCACGATCTGCTCGAGGACTGGGAGATCGCGCAGATGGTGGCCGGCCGCACCGCCGCCGAGGCGGCCACCGAGCTGGTCCAGGCCGCCTGCGACCGCGGTGGGCACGACAACGTGACCGTCGCCGTGATCGTCGCGGGCAGCCGCGGCCAGGACTACGACCCCGACTTCGAGCCCGAGTGGCAGGAAGAATCGTGGGAAGAGCCAGGCAACGCAGCGGAAGAGACCTACGAGGACCTCCCGAGCGATCTCGAGGAGCGGGAGGACACGGAGGTGGAGCCGCTGGGGTCAGCCCCGTTCGACGCGCAGGCAGAGCCTGGCGGCACGAGCATGGTTGTCGGAATCGCAGCGGTAGGCGCGTTCGGCATCGTGGCGGCGGTACTGGCGTTCCTGGCCGCTGCCGGTTTCGGCGCCTGGTGGTACCTCGCGTGACGGTGGTAGCGTCTGGCCATGCAGCGAAAACGAACGCTCCGCCCGGCTGACACTCGCGTCATCTCCCTGCTGGGGCACCGCGCCTCCGGAAAGACCACACTCGGCGACCGGATGCTGCACGTCGCGGGCGTGACCCGCAGCCCAGGTTCGGTGGACGACCGCACATCGCTCCTCGACTTCCGCCCGGACGAGCGCGCCCGAAGAGCCAGTGTCGAGCCGTCCCTGGCATGGCTTCTGTGGGACGGCGCGCGCATCGAGCTCGTCGACCTGCCAGGGAGCGATGCAACGCCCGGGCGGAGCGCCGCACTGCTTCACGCCACGGATGGGCGTGTTGTGGTGATCGACCGGTCGAGGGCGCTGCCGGCGGCAGTCGCCCGGGCGCTCGCGTCTCGCCGACCGGCAATGGTGGTGCTGTCCCACCTCGACCGACCTGCGGATCCCGAACTGTCCGATCGCGTCGCGGCCGCCTGCGGGCGGCCAACACCGGTGCTCACCCTCCCGATGGAGGATGAGACCGGGGCCTTGGTCGGGGTGCTCGACGTGCTCGGGAAGCAAGCGATCCGGTACGCCGACGACGAATCTGGTGCGCACTCGGTCGAGCCGTTGTCGCTGGGCGATGCCGGCGCGGCGGCGCGCGCGAGGGGCGTGCTGGAAGAGGCGGTTGCGTTGACGGACGACGCGCTGCTCGAGCGGTACCTCGAAGACCTCACCCTCGGGGATGGCGACCTGCGGCACGGACTGGTGGCCGCGGTCCGCTCCGGCCAGCTGGTACCCATCGTGCACGCGGCCGCGCCGCGCGGCATCGGGGTCGAGTCGCTGCTCGACCTCGTGGTGGAGCTGTTGCCGCCCGCATCCAGCTGGCCACAGTCGATCGATCTCGACGGGGCACCGATCCATGCGCCCCCGTCGGGCACAGTGGCGCAGTGGGTGTGCACGCTGCACGACGCGGACGGAGCCGAGGTCCGAATCGTGCGGATGTGGACCGAGGGACGGGGTGAGGCCACATGGCGGCATGCCGAGCAGGGACCGACGCGCGCACCACGGTTGTACGACCTCCGCGGCAAGCGCCGGTCGAACGGGACAGGGCGCCTGCTGGGCACCTGGGATCCACTGCCAGGCGAGCCTGGCGACACCTTCACCACAGGTCCGACCGTACGGATCGTCGAGGGCGGGCTGCCGCCGGCCCTCGTCGAGCGCGCCGTTGTCGGCGACGACGGGCGCCCACCGGAGCCGTACCTGCAGCAACGCCTGCGCCACGAAGCGGAGCAGGCCCCGGGCGTGACACTTCTGGAGCACTCCACCACCGGTGCGCTGCTGATCCGTGGGCTGACGGTCGCGCAGGTCGAGCGGACCGTGGAACTCGTTGCCTCCGGCCTTCGCACCACTGAGCCACCACTCGCGTGGGCGGACGCTCCGGCGGGCCCCGCACTCCAGGTCTGCGGAGAGCACCGCGAAGCGGACGATGTCGGACTCCCAGTCGCCTTTGGCCAGTGCATCATCGACCTGCAGCCCGCAGCCGGTGCCGTGGTGGAGGTGGCGGTGGCTCCGGGCATCGACCCCGAAGATCTCCCGCCGCGCTTCCTCCGACCGATCGAAGAAGGGGTGCGGGCAGGGTTGTCGCGGGGGCTCGCCGGTCACCCGGTGCTGGGCGTGCGCGTGACCATCCAAGATGGTCGCTACGACATGCTCCAATCCACCGAAGAGCACTTCGAGTTGGCCGGCAAAGACGCCGTGTGCAAGGCGCTGTCGCGGGCAGGCACCCGCCTCCTCGAGCCCTGGTACCGGGTGTCGTTGAGCGTCGACGCCGAATCGGTGTCCGAGCTGATCAGCGCGCTGTCCGCCCTGCGTGGCCAGCTCACCGGCGTCGAGACCCGGGACGCCCACGTTGCGGTCATCTCGGAGATCCCAGCCGCGTCCTGGGGCGAACTCACGCGACGCCTCCTGTTGTCAAACATCGTCGTGCACAGCGCGAATCGGCGGTCGTCCACCCCTCGACCATCGGCGGGTCGCCTCGCAGCCCGGTGACCCACAAGACCGCTCGTCGAGCCCCGTCCAGCGTACATGTTAGGTAGAGCTCGCCGGAGTCGGCGCCAGAGGTGAACCATCGGGAGCACAGCGCCCGCAGTCGAGCGCACGCTAAGGTTCGACGACGACCGGGTCCTTCGAGAGCTGGTCGGCGAACTGGACAGCCACCTGAAGATGGTTGGCCGCGCGCTCGATATCGAGGTGGCACACCGTGGCAGCGAGCTGAGGCTCGCCGGCGATGCGCGCTCCGTCGACGTGGCCAGTCGGGTGATGAACCAGCTGTACGCGCTCGTCGCCGACGGCCACGTGCTGCACCCGATGGACGTGCGCCACGCAGTGGGCATCCTCCAGGATGCTCCAGACGCAGACCTGCGCGCATTCTTCGCCGACACCATCCTCACCAATCTGGAGAACAGGCCCATCGCGCCCAGGTCGGCCGGGCAGCGGGCGTATGTACACGCACTGCGCGCCCACGACATCGTGTTCGGCGTGGGCCCTGCCGGCACGGGAAAAACCTACCTCGCGATGGCCATGGCCGTCGCTGCCCTGAAGCGCAGCGACGTGAAGCGCATCATCCTCACCCGTCCAGCGGTCGAGGCTGGGGAAAAACTCGGGTTTCTCCCAGGTGACCTCACCGAGAAGGTCGACCCCTACCTGCGCCCCCTGTACGACGCTCTGGCGGACATGATCCCGCAGGATCGGATGGTCCGCCTGTTCGAGAAGCGGGTCATCGAGGTCGCTCCGCTCGCGTTCATGCGCGGGCGCACACTCGATCGGGCCTACGTCGTGCTGGACGAGGCACAGAACACCACGCGGGAACAGATGAAGATGTTCCTCACGCGGATGGGGAACGGCTCCCGAATGGTCATCACTGGGGATGTCACCCAGATCGACCTGCCGCGCAGGAGCAACAGCGGCATGATCGAAGCGCTCCGCGTCCTCTCCGACATCGAACGAATCGGGGTGGTGCACCTGTCGTCGCGCGACGTGGTCCGACATCCGCTCGTCGCTGAGATCATCGAGGCCTACGCGCACGCCTCTCCGGGTGTGGAGCAACGCCGGTGAGCCGGCTCGCACGCTGGCTCGACGGCCTCGTACGCCTGCTCGGTCGCCTGGGACTCGACGAGGTAAGGCTCACCACCGATGATCTGAGGCGCCTGTTCCTGCTGGTCGCCACGTGCCTGGCGTGCGCCGTGCTTGTAGTGGACTGGGAGCGCGCCCCGAGCGACGCCCTGTCCGTCGGCGATGTGGCGCCAAGAACCGTGAAGGCGCCGCACAAGTTCCAGTTCGCCGACCATGCCAGCCAGGAGGAGGCGCGCGCCCTGGCGGCTGCCGCTGTTCCTGAGGTGTACCAGCATCGGGCAGATCTCGCTGACGATCTGGTCGCCAGAATCTCCGCGGCATTCGAGGCGGGCCGGGTGATCCTGGACGAACCCGTGGAGCCGGAACCCGAGCCCGAGGCCGCCGATGGAGCCGCACCACCGGTCGACCCGGAGGAGCCCCCGGCCAAACCTCCGCTCACCGAAGCGACCGTCGAGCGAATCCACCGCGCGTTCGAGGACGCCCTGGAGGTTGCCGTCCCGAAGGCCGATGTGGCCGCTCTGGTCCGGGCAGATCTCCCGGCTACAGCCCGCTCGCTGGCAAGCGATCTGCTCCGACATGCGATGCAGAACCGGATCGTCACGAACCGGAGCCTGCTCCCACAAGACCAGCGGCCGGTACACATCATCGAGATCCGGGGCTCCGACATCATCGAGCATGCGGCCGAGGAGACGCGCTCGATCCTCACCCCGTCGGAGGCCCGGGAGAAAGTCAGCCTCGGCGTGCTCGAGCGCAGCGACCGCGCGGCCCAGGCGCTGACCCCGGCCCAGATCGACGCCGCATCCACCGTCGCCCGATCGCTCGTTCGACCGAACCTCCAGTTCGACCCTCTGAAGACGGAGGAGCAGCGGGCCGAAGCGGCTGCGGCCGTGCCCGTCACCCTGGTGACGGTGAAGCGGGGCGAGATCCTGTTCCGCGAGGGCGACTCGTTGAGCCAACGGCAGGAGGCCGCATACCGCACCCTGCAGGCGAGTCAGGGCACCGACGATCTCGTGTTCGAGATCATGGCGGTCGCACTGTTCCTCGCGTTGCTGTTCGTCGTCCTGTACCAGTTCGGCTCTTTGTACCTGGGCAGCTTCTCCACGGCGCCGCGAGACGTGGGCACCGTGGGCATCCTGCTCGTGCTCGTCGTGGTGCTCGCGCGCATGGTCGTTGCCAGCTCCGATGGGATCGCAGCCCTGATCGGGTACGAGGCGGAAGCCCGCTCGGTCTGGTTCCTCGTGCCCTTGGCGGGTCCGTCGATGCTGCTGCGGCTCCTGCTCGGCGTGCCGTGGACGGCGATGTTCGCCGTAGCAGCTGCCGTCCTCACCGGCTTGGTGATGGACCTCGACGCCCTCCCGATGACGTTCGCGCTGCTCTCCTGCATCGTCGCCGCCAGTGCGGTGGATCACACGCGCGAGCGCATCGCGGTCCTGCGCGCGGGTCTACAGGTCGGGCTGTTCAACGCGGCCTGCGTCCTCGTGTTCCACTTCCTGCAGCTGTTCGTGGTGGACACCGAGGTCTCGCTCGCCACGACCATGCGGCCTGTGTGGTCCATGTCGTTCGCGTTCGCTGGCGGCATGCTGTCGTCGTTCTTCGTGCTGGGCGCCATGCCCATCTTCGAGTCCGCTGGTTTCGTCACCGACTACCGATTGATGGAGCTCGCGAACCTGAACCACCCGCTGCTGCGTCAGCTGATGCTTCGCGCGCCCGGCACCTACCACCACTCGGTGGTGGTCGGAACCCTGGCCGAAGCTGCGTGCGAGGCGATCGGGGCCAACGCGCTCCGCGCCAAGGTGTCCGCGTACTTCCACGATATCGGGAAGACTCTGAACCCGGAGTACTTCGTCGAGAATCAACAGGGCGGGCGCAACCGCCACGACGGACTCGACCCGAGGGCGTCGGCGCAGATCATCATCGCCCATGTGCTCGACGGCGGCCGCATGGCCCGGGAGCACAAGCTCCCGAAGCCGATCCTCGACATCATCTACATGCACCACGGCACCGGCATCCTGCAGTACTTCTACGATCTCGCGTTGCGCCAGGCGGCGGAGCCCGACCTCGTAGACGAGCGCGACTACCGGTACCAGGGCCCCAAGCCCGACACCCGCGAGGCCGGCGTGGTGATGCTGGCCGACAAGGTGGAGGCCGCGACACGGACCATCGCGCAGCCGACCGAGCGAAACATCCGGCTCATGATCAGCCGAATCGTGAACTCTGTCATGGCAGATGGGCAGTTCAGCGAGTGCCCGTTGACGTTCGAGGAGATCCACACCATCCACGAGACCTTCGTGCGCGTGTTGATCGGGATCTACCACCAGCGCATCGAGTATCCGTCCACCACCGACATCACGGCGCCAACCACCGACGCGGATGCTGACGCCGAACCGAAGAAGCGGCGGCGCCCTGAGCCCCCGCCACATGCCACGATCACCCTCGAGATCGAGCAGGAACGCAAGCAGGTCCACCAGCGCCCCCATCTCGAGATGATCGATGCGCCAGAGCCCAAGCCCGACGAGCCGGTCGAGGACGAGGTGACGGACTACGAGGCCGTCAAGCACCTCCCTGCCGGAGAGCGGTGACAGTGCCAGTGCTCGTGAACCGCGAGGATCACGCTGACCTGGTCGAGGACGCGGAGCGCATGCTCGTGGCCCTCGGGTGGTCGCACGCCGAGGTGAGCCTCGTGCTCGTGGATGATGCCGGCATCCGGCCCCTCAACGCCGCGTGGCGGGGCAAGGACGTGCCGACGGACGTGCTGTCGTTTCCCCAGCACCTGTTCAGCGCCCCCATGCAGGTCGACACCCCCAGTCCGCCAGGTATTCCCCTTATTCTAGGCGATATCGTAGTCTCCGTGGAAACCGCTCGACGCCAGGCCGAGGCTGTCGGAAACACGCTCACTGACGAGCTTCGCGTGCTCGTCGCCCACGGCCTCTGCCACTTGCTCGGTCACGACCACTCCGATGCGGTGGAGTCACGAGCGATGGCCACTGACGAGCGGCGTGCGCTGCGCGCGTGCTCGTTGTCCACACCGAGCCTGGTCGGGCGGGCCACGTCAGGCTGAACCGCTCGCGCCCGTCGGGTGGACCCCCTCCGTTCAGCCCGATAGGGCGCCGCTTCGCGAGGATGGGTTCGATGTACGATGACATCAAGGCGCGGCTACGGCCGCTGAGTGAGCGGGTCGACGAGCTTTGGGGGCATCTTTGACATCGCCCCGAAGCGGGAGCGGATCTTAGATCTCGAGAACCAATCCGCGATGCCCGGATTCTGGGAGGACAACGTGCGCGCCCAGAAGGTGCTCAAAGAGAAGGGCGGCCTCGACCGGGTGATCCGCGACTACGACGCACTCGTCGGTCAGCGGGATGATGTGCTCACGCTGCTCGAGATGGCCGAAGAGGGCGAGGACGAAGAGACCGCACAAGAGGCGGTGTCGACCTTGGAGTCGCTCGCCGAGCAGGTCAAGGCACTTGAGACGCGCCGCCTCCTGTCCGCCGAAGAAGACGCGATGGACGCCATCATCGAAGTCAACGCCGGTGCGGGTGGCACAGACGCCGCGGACTGGGCCGAGATGCTCGTTCGGATGTACACCCGCTGGGCGGAGCATCGTGGATTCACTACGGAAATCCTCGACCATGCTCCAGCAGAGGAGGCCGGGATCCGAGGCGCCACGCTCGCGATCCGTGGTGACTATGCGTTCGGCTACCTCCAGGCCGAGAGCGGTGTGCACCGCCTGGTGCGCATCTCCCCATTCGACCAGAACGCCCGCCGCCACACGGCGTTCGCGGCGGTCGCCGCCTACCCCGAGGTCGACGACACCATCGAGGTCGACCTCAACCCCGCCGACATCGAGATGGAGACCATGCGGGCGTCCGGGGCAGGCGGCCAGCACGTGAACACCACCGACTCAGCGGTGCGGCTCCGGCACGTCCCAACCGGCCTCGTCGTGCTCTGCCGGGCCGAGCGCTCGCAGCACAAGAACCGTGACAAGGCCATGAAGATGCTTCGGGCAAAGCTGTATCAACGCGAGCTCGACAAGCGGCTCGAGGCCCAAGCCGAGGTCAACGCCAAGAAGAAGAGGATCGACTTCGGCAGTCAGATCCGGTCGTATGTCATGCAGCCGTACCAGCAGGTGAAGGACCTCCGCACGGGTGAGACATCCGGTGACGTGTCTTCCGTGCTCGACGGCCGAATCTCCAACTTCATGGAATCCTGGCTCGCTGCGCGGGCCGAGGGTCGTCTCGAGAGCTGAACCCACCCCATGAGCCCGGGCGGTCGATGTCCACCTGCACACTGAGCTGGTTCTCCGACCGCGGCTTCGAGCTCGAGCTCGAGGTCGCGACGAGCGACGTCACGATCCGGATGGCAGCGGTGCCAGTCCCGGCGGATGGCACGACCGAGCTGTCCGCGAGTCCGGTCACATTGGATCGGCTCGCGATCCTGTTCAAGGCCCACGCCACCGTTGATGGCGCCATGGGGCAACTCCAAGAGGCAGCGGTTCAGCTCGTAGGGCAAAATCTCGAGCTCACGGCGGTCGTCGAGGACGTGGAGACCGGCCAGCTGGTGGATGTCACCGCGCCAATCCCCGTCGTGCTCCCTGATGGCGTGCCAGAGGCTGGCGGCCCACGCCCACCCCCCACTGATGAAGACAGCCTGGACTGGGAAGACGAGCACACCCTGGAATCGATCGTGATGGCGGCGCCGGCCCCTCCCGAGCCGCCGGCGGAGCAGGTCGCCGACGACGGCGCCAGCGTGTCCCAGAAGGGGTTCGAGAGGCTGCTCGAGGCCATCCTCGCGAATCCGGAAGACGAGGAGGAGGGAGACTCGGAGGTCGCCGCTCTTCCCAACTCGCCAACGCCAGTGCCGGCGCCGGCGCCGGCGCCTCCCGTCGCGGATGAGTCCGACGAGGCCGACGATCAGCTGATGGACCCCGATGAGGAGGCTGCGGGCCTTCTCGGCGTGATGATCGCCAGAGAGGCGCTCGAGCTGGAGGAAGACTTCGGCCTCGAGAGCCTGATCGCCGGAACACGCACAATCCTCGAGCTGCCGACCGGGCCGGAGCGCAAAGCAGTCGCGCTGTCCGAGTGGCTGCTCGACCAGCCCGCCGTCGCGGATCTCTACATTGGAGACGACGATCTCGCGGAGCTCCTGGCGGAGTGGTAGTGGCGAGCGCGGAACCGTGAGGGATGGAGACCGGATGTACAGCTTCGATCCAGAGTGGCTTCAGAAGCTCACCACTCTCCGAGATGCGGGCATCGAGCCGTATCCGAACGGCCTGGTGGTCACGCACATCAGCACCGAGCTGCACACCGCCTGGCCGGATGCGAACGTCGACCCCACGGGAACGGAGTGGGAGGAGGTCGCCGTTGGCGGCCGGGTGATGTTCCGGAACCGGTTCGGCAAGGCGATGTTCCTCCGCCTGCAGGACCGAGGCGAACCCGGCGTTCAGACCACGGACAAGGACGGCAACCCCGTGGAACGGGGAGGCGTGATCCAGGTCTACGTGCGGCGGGAAGAGGTGGGGGACGAGACCTTCGCCATGCTCCGGAAGATCGACATCGGTGACTTCCTGTGGGCCCGTGGCGGCCTGATGCGCACGCGCACACGCGAGCTCACCCTGCAAGCGACCGAGGCCAAGCTGGCGGCGAAGATTCTCACCCCCTTTCCAGACCGGTGGCACGGGGTCGCAGACATCCAGACGCGGTCGCGCCAGCGGTATGTGGATCTGTTCATCAACGCGGAGTCGCGAGACACCTTCCGCAAGCGGTCGAAGGTCATCCGGCACGTGCGTCGCTTCTTCGAGGACCGGGAGTTCCTCGAGGTCGAGACACCGATGATGCAGCCCATCCCAGGCGGTGCGGCAGCGCGGCCGTTCGTCACGCACCACAACGCGCTCGGCATGGACCTCTACCTACGCATCGCGCCAGAGCTCTACCTCAAGCGGCTCGTGGTGGGCGGGTTCGAACGCGTGTTCGAGATCAACCGGAACTTCAGGAACGAGGGGGTGAGCACACGCCACAACCCCGAGTTCACGATGCTGGAGTTCTACATGGCGTGGGCCACCCACGCCGACCTGATGGATCTCACGGAGATGCTCCTGCGGGGGCTGGCCGAGGCCGTCACCGGCGGGCTGCAGGTCGAGTTCGCCGGCCGCACCATCGACTTCGGCAGTCCGTTCCGCCGGGCCGACATGGACGAGCTCATCGCGGAGCACACCGACCTCACGCTCGAGCAGCTCCAGGATCCGGAGGCGATGGCGACTTGGTGGCGGGCCAATCACCGGGTGGGGGAAGGAGAGGCCCTGCCGACCGTGCGCGGGAAGTGGTGGGAGCGGCTGTTCGACGCCCACGTGGAGCAGCACCTGTGGAATCCCACCTTCGTGACTGGGTTCCCCACGGAGATCTCGCCACTGTCCCGCCGCAACGATGCCTCGCCCGACCGGGTGGA
>JBLFXJ010000196.1:0-14959 GCA_047609825.1 Myxococcota bacterium | reverse complement strand
GCGGGCATCGACGTGGCGGCGTTCGCGCTGGACCAGGCGCTGCGGTCCAACGACGTTGAGCGGGCTGCCCGGTGGACGGACCGGCTCGACGATGCGCTGCACGCGGGGTGTGACCTGGAGGCGCCGGGGCCGGTCTGTGCGACCCACCTGTCGAATCGGGACGAGGTAGTGGGACTGCTGGGCGACCGGAGCGCAGCCGAGGCGGCCACTTGGCGTCAGGCGCTGGAGATCGCGGCATATGCCTGTGATCGGGAGTTCCGCGCCCGGACGGGCGACGCCACCCTGACCTGGGATGGCGGGTGGGCCTGGGCGTGGCGTGACGGCGAGGACCGGTTCACGGAGTGTATGGAAGCCGAGGCCGCGGGCGGGCCCGGCCCGGATGCGGAGCGGTTGGTGGTGGCGCTCCGGGTGGTGGGGCGCCCGAAGACCCGACCTGTGCCATCATGATCACACAGGCAGTCGTCTCGGGCATATGAGCTTGAATCTCATGCGAAGGGCGGCCCGATGTGCTACCAATTTGGCGGAGGTGTCTTCTACATGCGTGCACTCATCATCCCGTTCCTTCTCGCCCCGATCGCCGCTTTTGCGGGTGGTCCGTCCCTCTCCACCGCCGGCGACTGCCCCGGTCCCATCGCGGTGTCCGCGTCCGGCCTCACGCCGGGTGGCATGGCTGCGGTGCTCAAGGGCAGCGGCCCCGGCTCCGATGTGATGCCGGCTGGCCCGTGCGCCGGTGACGCCTCCGGCCTGTCCGGCTTGGCCTATGTCACCATGGTGCCGATCGACGGTGCCGGCAACGTCAACGCGATGCCCACCATCGCCGCCCCGCTGTGCGGCAACTACGTGCAGTTCGTGGATGCCACCAGCTGCATGCTCACCAACACCGCCATCCTCGGCGGTGGTGATGTGGGCGAGTGCGAGAACCTCGGCTGGAAGTCGGGCGACGGCGACTGGTCGTGTCCGCCCGGCATGGCCCTGCCCACCCTCGACCAGTGGGACGCGGTCTCGGCCTGCATGACCGACGAAGACATGGGGATGATCGACTACTATCAGAACGTCGGTGTCGAGGTCGGTGGCTGCAACTGCAAGTGGAACGCCGACTGGTGTGGCCAGCCGTCCATCGAGACCTTCGATGGCCGCATGTGCGGTGACTACGCGCAGCTCCACATCTGCCTCCCCGAGGGCTACGCCCACGACAACGGCCTCGGCCTCGTGTGGTACAACGCTGTGCCCACCGGCACGATCAACGACGCCCAGGCGCAGGCCTCCTGCGAGGCCACCTACCCGGGCGAGTGCGAGTTCCGCGACGGCGACTGCGCCGGTCCCGGCTGGTGCTACACCGGCGATGCCGGCTACGAGCCCTGCTGGGGCTACGAGGACGGCTGCTCCGGTGAGGCCGGTCGCGTGTGGGAGTACGGCTCCTCGTACGACACCTACGGCTACTGGAACTGATCTTCGCGGCACCGCGCTCCCTTGCCCCTCGGGGTCGTGGTGCGCGGTGCGTCGGTCAGTGCGACTGGGTGATCAGCGTGAGCTCCCCCGGATGGTCCGGACAGGTGAGCACATAGGCGCCCCCAGCCCACGACCCGTTTCGGCGCGTTGGTCACCTCGAAGTCCTCGGGTGGAGTGTCGAACCCGCCGGGACCGAGCGGCACGAGGCGTGGGAGGTGGCTTTCGGGCCAGTCGCCCTCATGGTCGAAGAGCAGCTGGAGCAGCCCCGCGCCGCCGAGCTGGGTGCGGGCGGGCTCGGGGAGGGCGTCGACCTGCAAGGCTGGGAGCCGCGCCGCTCTGACCGAGGCGACGAGCAGACCGCCGCCGGGCACCAAGAGTGAGAACAAGGCGAGCGCTGTCGGGGCGAATGGGCCGGCGAGCCCATCGTCGGAATCGGAGTCGGTCATGCTCCCGTTTGGCCGATGGCCGGCCCGGATCGGAGCTGGAAGATGCGGATGTTTAGCAGATGGTCCTGCCAGTGTGGACGTTCAGTCATGTATTCGGGATCCATAGGCATTCACCGTCCGCGTCTCCCGGCCTACAACGGAGGGGTCAACAGGCTCACACCGAGCCGCACCTCCTGGAGAGTCCATGCACCGCGCCATCCTGATCTCGTTCGCCCTCACCGTCTCGGCCTGTGGCGGGGACAAGTCCGACTCCGGGGACACCGCCGCGGCAACCGGCACCGCGACTGGAGGTACCGCGACCGGCGGGACTGCAACTGGAGGCACGGCGACCGGCACCGCGACCGGCGGCACGGCAACTGGAGGCACGGCGACGGGCACGGGCACGGGCACGGGCACTGGCACCGGTACCGGAACGGGCAGCACGATCTCCGCGGCCTTCGACGGCACCTGGGGCCTCACCGAGACGTTGTGCGATGGCGGCTTGGCCGGCTCACCGCCGTTCGTGCTCGACGTGACCGGCGGCGTGGGCACCTTCACGCTCACCTTCGCGCCCGACTGCGTGATGGTGCTCGACGAGATGTACGGCTACACGCCTAGCACCGTCGAAATCATCCCCACCGATGTGAGCTGCGACCCGAGCGCTGGGTGCGCGGCCATCGGGCTGGACTGCAGCATGCTCCCGCCGCCCGTCACCTTTGACTATGTGCTCGACGGCGACACGCTCACGTTCGACAAGACCTCGATCGGCCCGCCCGCAGACCCGTGCCCGGTGGACGCGCAGCTCACCTTCGTCATGGCCCGTATGTAGTCCCTCGGGTGCCTTACGTTCGCTAAAATCGAATGATAGGTGTTATATTTTCTGATTGTGCGAACGAACGAAGTCACCTAGCCTGAGTTCAGGCCCCACCGTCATGGGGTGTGAGCGCGGAGAGGTGATGGACGACGAGCGCACATCGGGCAGACCTGTCCTCCAGCTCGTCGACACGCCCTCAGACCGGGATGTGGACGCGTGGAGCGGGCGCGGCGAGGCTCCGGAGGCTGCGCAGGCTCCGGCCGTACTGCTGTGGCTCACAGCGGGGTCGGATGCGTGGTACCTGCTCGAACACGCGGTGGACTGGGCGGAGAGGCTCGGGGCGTCGCTGCACGTGTGCGCGGCTGTCGAGCCTGTTCGGTCCAACCCGTGGGATGTGCTCGAGGCTTCGACCCATGCGCAGCGGACAGAGCTGATGCGACGGGACATGGAGGTCTGGCTCCAGCGGCTCGCCGCGTGCGTGCCCGCCTCGGCGCTCGGGTCGTGTGAGATTGTCGAGGGGGAGCCCGGTCCCATCCTGGCCGAGCGCGCTCGGGGCATGCGTCTGGTGATCGTCGGCCGGAGCATGCCCAGGGGCCACGGAGTCTCGATCCTGAGCTGCGGCCAGCCCGTCCTGGTGGCGCACGGGCGACGGCCACGCGCCCGACCGCGGGTTCACTTGCCGCTGGATCACCGTCTGTCGCGGTTCGATGCGGCCGGGTGGCTCGGTCGGAATCTGCGGGATGCGGACGTCTCCGTGCTGTACCCCATCGCCGGAGCGTCGCCGCCACCGCGCGTGACGACGCCTCCGCGTGAGGCGCTGGGCCTCGGTGAGTGTCTGCTCGAGTCGGGCGTTGTGCGGGTGCCGGGGGGGGCGTCGATCGCCGAGGTGGTGGTGTCGGAGGCAGAGCGCGCGGACGCCGACCTGGTCGTGATCCCCGCCGCTCCGCGCCGAGGGCTCGCGCGCCTGTTCGGAACCGTGAGCGAGTCGATCACCCGAGCGGCTCACTGCTCGGTGCTCCTGGTGCCGGTCGCACCCGCCTGCGAGCCCGAAGAATGGCGGATGTTCGGATGAATCGTTCGTATGGTTTGGTTATTCCGAACACATGGACCATCTGAACTTCCAGCACCTGCGCTACTTCTGGATGACGGCCCGCGAAGGCCATCTCACGCGGGCCAGCGCGCTGCTGCGGCTGTCCCCCTCCACGGTGAGCGCCCAGATCAAGACCCTCGAGGAGAGCCTCGGCTACCCGCTGTTCGAGCGTCGTGGGCGTGGCTTGGTGCTCACCGAGCGCGGCGAGCTCGTGAAGGCCTACGCCGACGATATTTTCGCTCTCGGGCAGGAGATGGTGGACTCGGTCCGTCGCGCCACCGGCACGCGCTATGCGTACAGGTTCCGGGTGGGGGTGGGGAATGACCTGCCCAAGCTCATCGCGTGGGAGCTGCTCTCGCCGGCCCTGCGGATGGACGACTTTCCGGTGCACCTGGTGGTCCATGAAGACCGTCCCGACCGGCTGGTTGCCGATCTCGCGGTGCACCACCTCGACATGGTGATCGTGGACAGTCCAGTTGGCTTGTCGTCGGATGTGCGGGCGAACAGCGTGCTGCTGGGAGAGTCGACCGTGTCGTTGATGGCGGCGCCGAAGGTGGCGGCGCAGGTGTTGCGCGACTTTCCGCGGAGCCTCGAGGGAGCTCCGCTGCTGCTGCCCGAGGTGGGCTCCGCGATGCGCACGCTGCTCGAGCAGTGGTTCGACCGCGTGTCGATCCGTCCCCATGTGGTGGCCGAGTTCGGAGACAGCGCGCTGTTGAAGGCGTTCGGGCAGGAAGGAGCTGGGGTATTCGCTGTGCCCACGGCCATCCGTGGGGCTGTGGAGGCGCAGTACAATGTGCTGACGGTGGGCGAGTTGGAGGACGCCTGGGAGCGGGTGTATGCGGTGGTGATGCCGTCCAGGATGGAGAACAAGGCGGTGCAGGCCGTGCTCGCCGCCGCGGACAAGAACGTCAGGCTGAATCGAACGGAGTCGGGAGGGTAGGCGGTCGACCGTGAGTTGAGGTTGCATCGTGCGTCCAGACCCCGGTCGACATCACACCCCCGATGTGGGTGCAGACCCCGACCGGGGCTGAGCGGTTCCCATCGGGATCAGCTCTCGAGGAGTGCGTCCGACCACGCCGGCCAGCGGTTCTCCTCGGGCAGCCGGTCGAGCAGGCCGAGGTTGTCGGTCTGGCCGGGTGTGCGGAACACCACCACGGAGTTGGGGAAGGCCTCGCCGCTCACGCGGGGCTGGGTCGCGAGCTTCAGGTAATCCTCGTAGGCGGGTCGGCGGTTGCCCTCGCCGTCCACGATCCGGTGCACCGAGTAGTGCAGCGGCGTGCCGGAGAGCTCGCCGTTGTCGTAGGTGCGGCGGAGCCACCGGTCGGGCTCCTGCTGGGTGATGCGGAACCGGTAGCCGGGCGGCATCGTGCGGCCGGCGAGGAAGGCATCTTTCCGCTCGGCGTCGAAGATCATCTTCATCATCGTGGGCTCGGGGTTGCGCGCCAGGCTGCCCGCGAGGTCGTCATGCACCGCACCGAACCAGGCCCACGAAGGCACATTCGTCGGCATCAGCGAGGCGTAGGTGACGTAGCGGTCGCCCACTTTCTCGTAGGGGCTGGCCGCGAAGGTCATCACGATCTCGGGCATCGCCCGGCACTCGGTGTTCGCGAAGTACCGCGGAGCCACCTTGTCCAGGCACTCGGGCGTGCCGAGCGTGCTGTCCGCCAACATCCCCCATTGATCCATCCAGAACAGCCCCTGCAGCTGTTCCGGCAGGCCATCGCGGGTCAGCGGCATGAACCGCTCCACGGCGTCGGCCCGGATCCGCAACACCTCCCACTGACCAACCTGCTTTGTGTCGAGTATGTCGTCGTCGTGTTCGCTCGGCATCATTCCTCCACCTGTGAGCGAGCACCATACAAGGAGGGTCTCAGTTCGTCTGGGCAGCTGGGGCCGCCGGAAGGGACCCGAGCAGGTCGGACACCCCCCACCCGAGCACGATGCCGGCGCAGGTGGCGAGGGCGAGCCCCAGCACGAGCACCAGGCCGATCAACGCGAGCACGGTGGTGCGGGACGTGAGCGCCGCGACCCAAGGGTCTGCGGACGGGGCCTGCACTCCGGCTGGCGGTGCTGCGGTGGGGGCCGATGCGCCGACGGCGTGGCCTGCGGACGGTTCCGCCGGGGACGCTGGAGCCGACCGCTCCGGTACGCGCTCGGGCTCGGGACGGTGCAGGCGGCCCGAGACCTCGACCAGCACCCGGCTGCCGAGCGCGCCAGCCGGTAGCGGTCCTCGGGCGTCGAGCAGGCCGCCCACCACATCAGCCGCCCAGTCGGCGAGCCACGGGGTGGGGTGGATGGTGCGAAGCTCGCGGCACACCCGGGCCACGGCCTCCGCTGACGGTCGCTGGTCGGCGTCGTACTGCAGGCACGACAGGACCAGAGCCACGGTCTCCGCGCCGAGACCCAGCTTCTGCAGGTGCTCCGACGCCCGGCCGAGCCGCTTGGTGTGTCGCTTGGGGTTGGGATGGGTGCGGCCCAGGGTCTCACCGGTGAGCACCTCCCACAGCACGACGCCCAGCGCATAGATGTCGCCGGCCGGGGTGTCGACGAACTCCATGCGCTCGGGCGACATGTACGCCAGAGTGCCGAACGCCAGGTTGTGGGTCTTGGCCTCGCGGGCGTCGAATCGCGCGCGTGCCGTGCCGAAGTCGAGCACCTTCACCTCGCCGGCCCGGGTGACGAGCAGGTTCGACGGCTTGATGTCGCGGTGGAGCAGGGCGAGGGGTTGGCCGTCGGGGCCCGCCTGCTCCCGTGCCGCGTGCAGGGCGCTGGCCACCTCGCCGACGATCTCGAGCGCAACGCTGGGCGGCGTGGGCCCGCGGGACACCAGGTCGCCCACGGAGACCCCTTCGGCGAACTCCATCACGACGGTCCACCGGCCGTCGAGCATGCACAAGGCGTCCACCCCGACGATGGCCCGGTGCCGCACCAAGCCGAGCACGCGGGCCTCGTCGCGCAGGCGCTGGGCCACCTCCCCGACCCCGGCCACGTCGGCGTTGAGGACCTTGAGCGCCACGACCTTGGCGAACCCGCCCTCTCCGAGCAGCTCCGCCTTGTACACGGTGCCGAAGCCGCCCGTTCCGATGGTGCCGAGGATGCGGTAGCGACGCCCCTGAGTCTCGGTCATGCGACCTCCACTCGGGGCTTGTGCAAGCCATGTGCCGCGATTCACCACAGGGTGTGGCGCGGGTGTAGTGCGAGATGCACCAGCGTCAGAGGCGATTCACCACCCGGTGTTCCCCAGCGGCGAGCCCGTCGAGGCGGTGACCGGCCACGGCGACCCGCACCAGCCGGAGGGTCGGGTGGCCCACGGCGGCCGTCATCCGGCGCACCTGGCGGTTCTGGCCCTCGGTGAGCACGATCTCGATCCAGCAGGTGGGCACCGACAGGCGGTGGCGGATGGGTGGGTCTCGCGGCGGGAGCACATCGCCCTCCAGTCGACGGGCCTCCGCCGGTCGGGTGCGCCGGCCCTTGAGCACCACGCCGCGTCGCAGGGCATCGAGGGCCGCGTCATCCGGCACGCGCTCCACCTGCACCCAGTACACCTTGCGCTTGCCCGCGCGGGGGCTCGCCAGCCGGTCCTGGGCAGCGCCGTCGTCGGTGAGCAGCAGCAGACCCTCGCTGTCTTTGTCGAGCCGGCCCGCCGGGTACACATCTGGCGGGAGCCCGAAGTCGGCGAGGGAGCGCTCTGTTGGGCGGGGCGTCGTGAACTGGCACAGCACGCCATACGGCTTGTGGAACAGCACATAGCGAGGGCCGTGGCTGGACTGTACCTCGGGCCACACCTCTCCCGGCGCCTCGATGCGCACCGGGCCGTCGGCGATGGGATGGTCGAACGCGAGGACGGCCGCGTGCAGCCGCTGCCCCTCCACGCCGTGGCGGGCGTTCGCCACAGCGTCTCCGTACTGGGGGTCGCCGAGCAGCGGGAACCCGGCGAGGGCGCACTGGGCGCGGATCTGGTGCATTCGACCCGTGACCAGCTCGAGCTCCAGCTCGGTGAGGCCGTCCCGCCGCTCCACCACCCGGAACCGGGTGTGGGCGAGCTTGCCGCGGCGGGTGCGCACGAGGCGGTCGAGGCCGTCCACCCGGGCCACCGTCACCCAGTCCCGCAGCTCACCCTCGTCGGGCGGATCTCCGAGGACTACGGCCCGGTACAGCTTGGTGATGCGCCGATTCTCGAACAGGTCGGCCAGCGCCTTCGCGCCGCGGTCCGAGGTGGAGCAGAGCACGACGCCCGAGGTGTGCAGGTCGAGTCGGTGGTGGAGCCGGACGGTGGGGGCTCCCGCGCCGTCCCGGTTGCGGAGGAAGGCCTGGAGGGCGGCGTGGAGGTGGGGCCGGCGGGGATCCCGCGTGGCGTGGGTGGGCCAGCCGCGGCGCTTGTTCACCGCGATGGCGTCGGCGCACTCCCACAGCAGGTCGCGGTGCGAGAGGCGGATGGCTGGCCAAGTGCGGCGGCCCACGCGCCCCCCATGCAGTTCCGGCCCATACCCCGAATGGCTAGAACGTGGCCCGCATGTGGTCCACGATGGCCTGCGCCTCCTCCGGGCTGACGAAGATCGGCGGCATGCTGCCGTCACCGTTGAGGATCACGTCGATCAGGTCGGCGTCGGATCGGGCGAGCTCCGCGACGATGGATGGCGCGGCGACACCTTCGCCGGTCTCGCCGTGGCAGGCCGAGCACTTCAGCAGGTACAGCTCCTTGCCGTCAGGAGCCGACCCGCCGGTGGCGGTGCCTCCGGTGGCGGTCGCGGTTCCACCGGTGGCGGTCCCGCCCGTCGCGGTCGCTTCCGTCGCGGTGCCGGCGGTCGAGAGCGCTGTGTCGGCGCTGTCTTTGTCGCCGCCGCTGCAGGCGAGCAGGACCAGGAACGGGAGGGTGTGCAGCCGCATCGGGCCTCCAGGGTGGGCGGAATCTAGCCCGTCCCCGGGCCCGGGGGCCCACGCTGGGTGCGCTCAGGTGGCGAACACCTGGGCGTCGTCGGCGAACGCCTTGAACTCCAGCGCGTTGCCCGAGGGGTCGCGGAAGAACATCGTGTGCTGCTCGCCCGGCAGCCCGGCGAACCGCACGGTGGGGGGGATGATGAACCGCACGCCAGCGGCGCGGATGCGCTCGGCCAGCCCCTCGAACACCGGGATCGAGAGGATCACCCCGAAGTGGGGCACAGGCACGTGTTCACCGTCGACAGGCGTGCCGCCGGCGTCACCCGCTCCGGGAGCGACGTGCACCACCAGCTGGTGCCCATACAGGTCGAAGTCGGCCCACCGCTCGGCGCTGCGCCCAGCCGGGCACCCGAGCACGGTGCCGTAGAACGCTCTCGCCGCGGCGAGGTCGTTCACCGGGATCGCAAGGTGGAATCGGGGATGCATGCGAACCCCGGGTCAGGCTGCTGCGGCTCGTCGGCGGACCTCGAGGGTGCCCGCTGCCCACGCCACGACGATGTACAGCGGCACCTCAATCCACATCCAGATCGGGTGGGGGATCTGGGCCATGTTCATCAAGCCGCCGATCAGGGACAGGGCGCCGACGAACAGGGCCAGTCGCATGGGCTGGTCGGTGCCCAGGCGGGCCGCGACCCAACCGCCGACGAAGGCCTGGGCGAGATGGGCCACCATCGGAAGGATGAACGCGTGGGGTGGCAGGGTGCCGATGAACTCCACCATCGCCGCTTCGTCCGAGAAGCTCATGCTGTCCGGCGCTGCGAATAATTTGAAGTTGACCAGGATCAACGCCATGTTTATGACGGATCCGACCAACATCCCGGCGATCACGGCGCCGACGTTTCGCAGCATACGACCTCCTGCGGAACCCGACTATCGGGTTTGCTGTGCGGTCGCGCCCACCGGGCGACGCATTTGCCGGCCGCGCGGTAGATGGGGCCATGCCTGATTCGCCGCAGCTCGACCGCCTGGTCTTTGCCATGGACAACACCGCGTGGACCTCCCGCCGGGTGGCTGACGGGGTTGAAGTACACAGCGGCTATCCGTCGTTCAGACCAGATGAACCGCCGAGCCGGGTGGAGGGCTTCTACATCACGGCGGAGCGGGGCGACGTGACCGTGGACCATGGGCTCGCCTACTTCCATGACGCCTGCCACTTCGCCGACACCGCGAACCGGATGACCACGGCCAGCGGAATCCTGCGGGTGGATGATGCCCGGATCGCCGACTACCACGCCATCGTGCGCACCGGCTTCGCGCTGCCGTGGCCGCTGCAGGACCGGGAGTTCCTCCACAGCGTGGCCACCCGCCGGGACACCGACCCCGAGGGGAGGGACCGCGCGCTGATCGTGTATGCCTCAGTGTCGGAGGCGGGGCTCGCGCCACCGTGGGAGGGCTACCGCCGGTGCCCGATGGCGGCGTCGGGGCAGCGGGTCACAGCACTCGGGGACGGCAGGGTTCGGCTCGAGCACTGCATGACGTACTCGCTGGGCGGTTGGGTGCCGGGGTGGGCCCAGAACCACCTGTTCCATCGAGGGCACGTGGGTGCCTACCACGAGGAGTGGGTCGCCGCGATGGACACCCTCGCCACGGAGGTCGCGGCCGGTCCGGCGCTGGCGACGGGGCGGGGCGTGCGGCCGGAGTGAGGGCCTGGAGATCAGGCGGGCGGAAGCCCTCAGCTTCGGTGGGCGGGCGGACCCGGCGGGCGGGTTCACCTTCACCCCCGATGTACCGGCGCCGGCGTGTGGAGCCTGGTTCCAGGTGCTCGACGCCACCACGTGCACGCTCACCCCGGCGATCACGTTCGATCCATGTCCGCTCGACTATCCCGACGACTCGGACGGGGACGGCGTGTGCGATTCCGACGATCCGTGCCCGCTGGGCGGGGAGTTCGACGGTGCCTGCGACGGCGTGTGCGACTGCGACGACGGCGACCCGTGCACCGTAGACATCACCCTGCCGGACCTGACCTGCGACAACGTCGTGGAGGACAGCGACGGCGACGGCGTGTGCGACGCGTTCGACGTGTGCCCGGGCGGTGCGGGGTGCGATGACGGCGACCCGTGCACCGAGGGCGACGCCTGCGCGGGCGAGAGCTGCGTGGGCTCCCCGGGTCCCGACAGCGACTTCGACGGTGCCTGCGACGTGATCGATCCGTGCCCGGCCGATTCGGGCGACCTGTGCGAAGAGATGTCCGGCCTGGTGGCGGTGCACGACAACGGCAACACCGAGGCGTACGCCGCGTGTCCGCCTGGCACCGAGGTGATCACGGGATTCTACTACCAGATGTCCAACGACTACAGCGTGGACGACGGGTCGTGCTCGCACCGGGATCAGATCGGCGCGTGCGATGCGGGGGGCGCGGGCTGCGGCACGCCCGGCGCGTGCAACACCGACGGCAACGACGAGGCGTTCGCCTATGCGCTGTGCCACGCCGACCCAGACAGCTGGCACGACATCGCGTGGGTTGGCGTGCGCGGCAACGATGGACCCACCACGGCCACCTGCCCGGGTGGCGACCAGGTGGTGCTGGGGTGGACGCTTCAGTTCAGCGACGAGCACAGCGGGGAAGACTGCTTCAAGGCTAACCAGAAGGCGTGCGAACAGGGTGCTGCGTCCTGCGCCACCGTGGAGTGCAACACCGACGGCGACGACGAGCAACTCGTGCTCGTGGGCTGCGCGCCGCCCGACAGTCCATTCTTCGGGCTGTCGAATGCCCAGGTGACCGGCAACGCAGCCGCGTACACCGTGTTCTGTCCTGGCGGCAGCGAGATCGTGCACGGGTGGGCGATCCAGACCGTGGAGGAGTCGCCGATCGAGCCGTGCCTGAAGGCGCAGAACTTCGCGTGTCCGCTCGGTGCGGGGTCGTGCAGCTCGGCCGACTGCGACACCGTGCCGGGCAACGACGAGTCGATGCTGTACATCAACTGCTACCCGTCGGCCTGGTTCTGATCGTCGCTGCGGGGCGGCCCGAACCTCCTGGCGCGGCTTGAGGCGATCGAGACGCGCTGGATCCGGGGGGGGGCCGGTGCAGGCGATACGCTCCGCCCCCCCCCCACCACGAGGCCCGCACATGACCGACGTCGACCTCTGGTTCTCGACCTACGACAGCCCGATGAAGCCTGTCGTCGCGGCGGCTTCGTCAGACCCTGCAATGCCGTGAAATGGGAGCGGCCGCCCAGCGGGGGCACCCTGCGTGAGACGGCGCCTGGCCATCCCGGCCGGCGTTCGTCGCCGGAGGTGTCCCATTGTCCATGTCCCCCCACCCGATTCCGTCGCGCGCGCTCCGCTGGCTGCCGCTGCTGCTGCTCGCCGCGGCCTGCGGTCCGACCGAGAAGAACTTCGGAGCGAAGTATGGCAAGGCCGCCTGCCGGGCGTATGCCTCGTGCGAAAAGAGCTATTTCAAGGAGTATTATTCGAGCCAAGCCGACTGCGTGGATTCGTTCACCGACTACTGGGACCCGGCCATGGACTTCGCGGGCTGTGAGTTCCAGCGCGACGAGGCGAAGGCGTGCCTTGCGGAGGTGAAGGCGTACGAGAAGAGCTGCAACACCCGGGACTTGTATGGGTCGTCGGCCTGCAACCGGGTGTGGTCGTGTGACCGCGGCGGTCGCGACAGCGGCTGGTCCTACTGATGGCCGCCTGCACCCGACCCGGAGCGCACGTCGCGGCGTGTGCGGTGCTCGTGGCCGCGGCCGTCGCTGTGGAGGCGGCGACGGTGATGCGCCGCGACGACGTGGCGTGGCTCGCCGGCGACGTGTGGCACGTGGGCCCGTGGCTCGTCGGCTGGCCCCTGGTGGGGGCGGTGGTCGTCGCGCTGCTGGCGCTCAGCGCGCGGGCAGGGCGTGCCGGGCCGTGGGTGATCGGCCTCGCGTGGGCCATACCGGTGGGCGTGGCGCTGGTCCCCGTGGCCGGGCCGGGTGCAGGCGGCTGGGTGGATGACTCCACCACCGGGGCGTGGATCGTGTTGGCGGCCGCGGGGCTGGTGGGGGTGCTTCGGCACCACGCGGTGTGGCCGGCGACGGCGGCGGTCGCCCTCGCGGTCGGGCTCGGTCCCGCGCCGGATGTGCCCACGCCGGCGCACCCCGGCGGGGCCCGGAGCGCGGAGGCTCCCCTCGTGCTGCTCACCCTCGACACCTTCCGGGCAGACCACGTGGGCGCGCTCGGCGGCCCAGTCCCGACGCCGAACCTCGACGCGCTCGCCGCACGGGGCCGGTTCTTCACCGAGGGGGTCGCGCCGGCGCCGGTCACCGGTCCGGCCCACGCGGGCCTGCTCACCGGCCGCCCACCGCACACCCTGCCGATGCTCCAGAACGGCAACGTGCTCCCCGACGACGTGGTGACCGTGGCGTCGAGGCTCGCGGACGCCGGGTACCGGACCGGCGCGTTCGTGAGCTCCGGCGTGCTCGACCGTCGGGTGGAGCTGTCCAGGGGGTTCGCCCACTACGACGACCGCCTGTGCGGCTACCAGCACGTGGCCCGCCGCGCGCCATGGACCACCCTGGCCGCGCTCGGCTGGCCGGAGCCCACGTGTGGGCAGCGGGAGGGCTTCGCCACGATCAGCCGCGCGCTCGACTGGCTCGACACCGTCGACGACGCCCCGGCGTTCCTGTGGGTGCACCTGTACGATGCGCACAGCCCGCGCACGTCGGTCCGCGACCCCGGCGCGCCGCAGTACGTGTCGGCGGACTGGACCGGCTGGCGTGACGAGAACCTCCCGAGCCGTCACCCGTCGATGCCGGCCGGCTTCGCGCCCCGCCAGGGGGCTGCCGGATACGCGGCGGAGATCGCTCGCGTCGACGCGCTGGTCGGCCAGCTGGTGCGGTCGCTCCCGGCAGACACCCGGTACGTCGTCGCGTCCGACCACGGCGAGTCCCTCGGGGAGCACGGCTACGTGCTGAACCACGGTCGGCATGTGTTCCAGGCCACCCTGCGGGTGCCGCTGTGGGTGGTCGCGCCCGGGGTGGCGCCGGCGCAGATCGACACACCGACCGCGTCGTGGCGGGTGGGCCAGACCCTGCTGGCGCTCGCGGGGCTTTCCGCCGAGCCCTCACTCCTCGACGCCGCGCTGGACGACGACCCCATCGTGAGCTTCACCACCGGCCAAGAGGCGCGTCCGACACTGGGTCTCGGGCCGAAGCGCGCCGAGCTGGCCCTGCGGCGCGGCGGGTCGAAGGAGGTGGTGTCGGAGCGGCGCGCGTGGTCGTTCGATCTGCGGGCGGACCCGGAGGAGCGCGTGCCGGCGCGGGTCGAGGCCGACGACCAGGCGCGGGCGCTGCTCCTGCAGCTCGCGGCGGTGGAGCCGGGGCGGGAGCAGTCGGAGTGGCTCCGGGAGCTGGGGTATGTGGAGTAGCTGCCGACGTCGCGCTCGACCCCAACCCGCTCGCTGGGCTCGGGCGAGAAGATTCGGGCGTGCGCCAAGCGCACCTTGCTCACCCCCCGCACCGCCCGGGTTGCCCTCGACCCGCTCCGCGGCCGCCGTTTTGACCACGACCTTCGCAGCGTCCTCGGGCCGCCCCCGAAACGCGTGCGCATATTGCTCTACTCAACGGATGAAAGAGGGTACACGGGCGGAGATCGCGTGCTACCGATCACCCAGGAGACGGGCTCCAGTCCGTCCCCGCGGGGTCAACGATGGGCATCATCGCACTGTGGATCGGTCTGGCATGGGGTGCGACCCTCGACGTGGACAGCACCGACGACGGCTACGCACCGTCGGCGGTCACGATCGAGCAGGGCGATGAGGTCCGCTGGTTCTTCACCGGGCCCGACGCCCACGGGACCACCGCGGTGGCCGGCGCGGAGGAGTGGTGGGACAGCGGGGTGCTTCCCGCCGGGGTCTATTGGGCACACGGGTTCGAAGGCCTGGGCACGTTCACCTACTTCTGCCCGGCGCACGGGGAGGACCTCGGCGACGGCACCGCGACCGGCCACACCGCCACCGTGACCGTGGTGGCGCCCTCGCCCGACAGCGACGGCGACGGGCTCTCGGACGTGCACGAGGCCTGGTACGGCGCCGACCCGGCGTTGCCCGACACGGACGGCGACGGCCTCACCGACGGCGACGAAGTGCTCGTGCACGGCACATCGCCGCTGGCGGCGGACACCGACGGCGACGGCCTGGACGACGCGGACGAGGTCGGCCGGGGCACCTCGCCGGTGGCGCCCGACACCGACGGTGATGGCCTCACGGACGGCGACGAGGTGCTCCTGCACGGCACCGACCCGCTCGATGACGACACCGAC
>JBLFXJ010000195.1:0-14971 GCA_047609825.1 Myxococcota bacterium | reverse complement strand
TCCTGATGGCGAACGAGGCCCTGTGGCAGCCCGGAGCGGGCATCGCCCCCGGGTCGATCCTCCTGTCATTCGACAGGTATGTCCAGAGAAATCCGCGGTGGTACGGGGACCTCGCGGCCACGCGTTGCTGGCGGCTTCGGGGCGAGGAGCCGGCGCCCCCCGGGCTGCAGTCCCACGTGGCCCGGATGGTCGACGACGTGGCACGGGAGCCTCGTTGGCGGCTGCCTGTCGGGCTGTCTGAGGGACGGGCGGTGTACGACTGCTGGGTGATGATCCGCCGGATCGACCTGCCTACTGGCATTCTGCGCCATCATCGGGTGCCCGTGCTGGCGTGCCGCGACGCCAGCCCCCCCGACGCGGTCATCCTGCCGCTGCACTACTGGCCCACCGCACTCCGGCGGCTGTGGGAGGACGCCGCGGCGAAGGGGTGAGCCCAGCCGAGGCTCACTCCGGCGGCTGTGCCCTGCGGTTGCGCACGATGCGCCAGATCGCCTCGAGCCCGAACAGCACGGTGCACGCGGCGAACGCCCACACGCTGGCCTCGCCCATGGCGGTGGGGTCGCCGGTGGTGGACGGCACCAGCGAGTCGATGAACGGGAACAACAGCTTGGAGTCGGGGCTCGTGGCGTTGTGGTTCCACACGTAGGCGGTCATCGCCGCCATCAGGCCGGGCCAGATGAGCTGTCGCATCGAAAATCTCCCTGGGCCCGTGGGGGTGTCGCGGCGGTCAGTCCGGGATGCAGCCTGCCATGTCCCAGTCGCCGCAGTCGAGCAGCGCGCCATCACACAGGCAGGGGCTGTGGCCGCCATAGTAGCGCCCGGCGGTCATGGGGAAGGTGCCGCAGCCGTATGGCGAGATGTCGGCAGTCTCCCACACCACGGTGGCCCAGCCGGCATCACACGCGTTGCAGTCCGAGCCGGGGCCGGTCGCGGGATTCGTGCAGAGGAGGTTGCCGAAGCCGATGTAGTCGATGTCGGTGTAGCCGCGGGAGAAGCACCAGATCTGGGCCTGCTCGGAGCACGGGATGCCGTCGGGGTCGCTGGCCTGGTCCACGTTGGTGAGCGCGCAGCTCGACAGGTCGAGCACCTGGATCGGCGTGGTGCAGTTGGGCGCGCTGAGCGTGGGGGAGAGGCGGAGCACGCCGTCGCGGTCGGCGTCACGCACGCGGGTGGCGAGCCCGATGCCCGCCAGGCCGGTCTCGACGCCGACGCACGGGCCGGCTGGCACGAGGTCGGACCCCTCACCGGCGCGACCGAGCAGGATGGCGGCCTCGGCGCCGGGCGTGAGGCCGGTCACCTCCACGTTGACCACGCCTGGGCACGGGCCCGAGATGTCGAGGGTCTGGGCGTGGGCGGTGCCCACCGTTCCGAGTGCCAGTACCAGTGCCATCGTGCGCATGCGACCTCCAGGACACCGGTCTAGCCCGAGAGCGGCGATGCGCCCTCTTCGCGGCCGGCGCTCAGCCGTCGCTGCACTGGCAGGCGTCGGCGGCGTAGGCCTCGCTGCTCGACCAGCCGAGGTCGTCGCACTGCCCACGTCGGTGAGCGGCGGCTCCGCAACGCATCGAAATGGCCCGAAATGGAGACTCCGCTTCGGTTCGCACACGTTCGGGGTGTTGGAGGCACCCATGTCCCGTCCGCTCGCACACCTTCCCGCATCCACCCGCCATGGCGCGCTCACCGTCGAGCTCGTCGCGTCGCCGGCCGCCCTGGCCGAGGTGTACCGGCTCCGGCGGCGCATCTACGTGGACGAGCTGGGCGTCCTCGGTCCAGACCACCCCTTCGTCGATGGCGATGCGCTGCGCGACCCCTACGATGCGTACAGCCACCAGCTCCTCCTCCGGGAGGACGGTCGGCCGATCGGCACGCTGCGGCTCACAGTCGCCGCGTACGGTCCGTTGGAGCTGGAGGCCTACACCGACGCCCCCATCGGCTCGGATCGTCAGGTCGCGGAGGGCACCCGGTTCATGGTCTCCCGGGCATCCCGGCGGGGCCCGGGGGCGCGGCTCCTCATCTTGGCCGCCTACCGCCACCTGCGAACCATCGGCGTACATCGGGTGATCTGCGCGGGCAAGGTCGGCAACCTCGGCCGGTACTACGCCAACGTCGGCTTTGCCCGACTGTCCTCCGAGTCGTTCACCTATGACCTCGTGGGCCCGGCCCGGTACGAGCTGCTCGGCGTCGAGCTGGGAGCGCCCGGGTCGCTCGCCTGGCTCAAGTGGCGGGTCGTCGTGCCCGTGCTCTGCACCCTCGCGTTCCGCCTCCCCGCACTCGGAGACCAATGGTTCCGCCGCGGCTTCTCCGAGCAGGGCGGCTGGGCGGCGCGCCGGTCGGCGGGGGCGTGAGCATGCGCATCGCGCCGCTCAGCGGCGTCGGCTGAGCCCCAGCACAGCGAGCAGCCCCAGCCAGGCGCCTGCAGGGCCAGCCGGGGTCGAGCAACCGCAGCCGCCCGGCGACTCATCGCCAGGCACGGCGGCCACGGGCTCGGGCTCGGGCGGGATCACCGTGCTCTCGCCGCTCACCACCATCTCGCCGGTGCCGAAGCCGCCCGGCGCCGACAGCGAGACCGAGAAGTAGTAGGTGGCGCCCGGCTCCAGCGGCGGGTCGGTCTGGGCGTCGAACCGCCACTCGTAGGACTTCTTCTTGATGCCGGTGTCTTCGAAGTCGAACTGCTTGGGCGTGGCGAGCTGGAAGTAGCCGAGGTCCACCAGCTCGTGCTTCACGAACTCGGCGCGCCGCACGTACACATTGGCCTCGATGTCGCCTTGCCACTCGATCTTCTCGTCGATCCGGAACGTGATGTCGGTGGTGCCGGCCGGGGCGTCGAGGCTGAACTGGGTGGCCATGGTGGTGCCGGCGTCGAGACCGAACACCGTGACCATCTGGCGCGACGACTCCACATCCTCCAGTCGGATCACGCGCTCGCAGCCCACGATTCCGGACGCCTCTGCGTGGGCGACGATCGCGGTGTGCTGCTCGGCGTTGATGCTGCCCGCATCCAGCAGGTCGTCGGCGGAGTTCACCAGGGCCTTGCCGGCCTGCTTCCAGCTCACGTCGGACGGGAACTCGGCCAGCGCGCCCAGCCCCACCTCGGCCGCGACCTGGCCGCCGATCAGCGGGTCGCCGATCAGGTTCCACCCGAGGGATCCCCAGATCCTGCCGTCTTCATGGGTCTGATTGTAGATGTCGTTCGGGCAGGTGCTGTCGGGCTTGAGATTGCGCACGGGGCCGTCGAGCAGGAACAGTAGGCCGCCATATTCGCCGACCTTGGGGTCGCCGGTGAGGGCCATGGCGAACCAGTCGGCGCTGCCCTCGTTCAGGCCGCCAGGCGCGCCGTCGGTGCCGTAGGCGTCGGCCCGGCCGAAGTTCGGCTGCACCAGCGCGCCGTACACGGAGTGGGTGTACTCGTGGTAGATCACGTCGGCGTCGTAGGCGAAGTCGCCGGCAAAGTTCTCGCCGAACGCCACCTCCAGGATGCCGTCCGCGTCTGCGTCGCCGAAGAACGCGTTGTTGTACGGGATGTTCGCCAGGGCCTGCATCTGTCGCTGGCCGCTGAGCGGGTCGTGGCGGAACCCGAGGTCTTCGAACCACCGGCCCACGAGGTCGATGTGGTGGAACATCATCACCTCGGCGAACGGGTCGGTCGAGGAGGTGTCGTCGGGCGGGAAGAGGTAGTCGCCGGAGGCGTCCGGCTCGGCGTAGGTGGTGAGCTCGCGGCAGGCGCCGGCGCCGTCGTCCCAGTCCACGCACGACAGGGCCATCGCGTATTCATTGGCCAGGGTGTCGCCCACAGGCCCGATGTCGATTTCGACGGGATCGCCCTGCTCCGGGTTGGTCTCGTATACGTTGGCGCGGGCGGTGAACAGGCTGGGCTGCATGGACAGGATCACGCCGGTGTGGGCATCGACGTACACGGCCCACGCGGCGAGGGGCTCGGCCCGGCTCACGTGCACCTTGTGCACCAGGCGGGCCTCGGCGCCCGCATCCAGGCTCTCGCCCGACAGGGTGGGCGCGTACAGTCCGAGCTCGGCGTACGGGGCCCACATCTCACCAGCACCGGGGAGCACGCCATCCACCCGGTCGATGGCGGCTTGGACCGGGAACGTGGGCTCGAGGTCGGTCGGGGGCAGAACCGGCGCCCCCACGGTGCGACGCACGCCGCCCGCGGGGTCGAACACCACCACCATCGAGCTGCCCCACACGGGCAGGCCGTCCACGGACTGGGCCAGCCGCACGCGCTCGCCGCCCGCGAAGGGCGTGGAACGCACCACATGGAACGGTGCGCTCGTGTCGGCCAGCGCGCCGACATGAGCCAAGGCTTGGTCGGCGGGCGTGGCGCCCTGGGCGGTGAGGGCGAGCAGTACGAGCATCGGGGTCTCCCGGGACGCGTACGATGTATCCCGCCGATGCCCGCACCGTGTCTGACATCCCGATCACGGTTCTGTGACGGATGCCGAAGACCATAACGGTTAAAACTGGATTATCGTCCTGGCATGAGAGCTGCAGTACCCAGTCTCGAGGCGAGGTGAACATGCGGTGGTGGGTGTCGTTCGGCGTGCTGTGGCCGAGCATCGGGTGGGCGTTCTGTGGTGCCTATGTAGGTTCTCCCGGCCAGGTGCCGACGAACCGGTCGAGCCAGGTGGCGTTCACCACCGATGGGGAGCGCTCCGTGCTCACCTTCGCCGTGGATCAGGAAGGCGACGTGGCGGACTTCGGGCTGCTGGTGCCGGTGCCGCCGGGCCTCGACGATGCGGACGTGCGGCTGGTGGACGCCGGACTGTTCGCGACCCTCGACGCCTATTCGGGAGGGCGCCTGGTCCGGTACACCTGCGACGACGCGGTGGTGCGGTCGCACTACAGCAACGGGATCGGCTGTGCAATGGAGTACGCCACCGCCGATTCCAGTCAGAGCCTGGACAGCGGTGGCGCGTGGGGCGGCGGGCCCGAGGCGGACGGTGCTGTGACGGTCGAGGCGGCGTTCTCCGAGGGCGCGTACGACTTCGTGGTGCTCGACGCCACCGATGGAGTGGCGCTGCGGACCTGGCTCGCCGAGCAGGGCTTCGAACTCCCGCGGGACGAGCGCGGCATCCTGGACGAATACATCGAAGGCGGCCAGCAGTTCCTCGCGGCCCGGGTGCGGCTCGACGCGGCGGTGGATGGCGAGTGGCTCCAGCCGATCCAGCTGCGCTACCCCGGCAGCTCCACGGTGATCCCGATCCGCATCGGCACCCTGTCGGCCAGCGGCCCGCAGGACGTGGTGGTGTACACGCTCACCTCCGATGCCTACTGGGGAATCACCACCTACCCAGAGGTGGAGCTCGAGACGGACTGCATGCTGCCGAAGGGGATCGACCTGCCCGACCACCTGGAACAGGCCACGGACGCCGCGTTCGGTGGCGAGCCGGCGGCATGGATGGTCGAGTATGCGTGGGGCGGGGGCAAGTGCGACCCCTGCACGGTGCCCGATGGCCTGGGCCGCGACGTGATGCGCGAGATGGGCTTCGAGCAGGAGGACGCGTGGTCCCCATTCTACTTCACGAGGCTGCACGTACGGTATGCGCCGGAGGCTGCGGAGGTCGACCTGGTGTTGCAGAGCACCGGTGACACCCAGATACTCAAGCAGCTCCGGTTCATCGAGCACAACAAGAACCTGGACTGGCTGTACCCGGTGTGCGGGGAGGGAATGGTGGATGACCCAGGCTCCTGCCCCACCCGAGGCCGGTCCTCCCGGGCGTGGATGCCGCTCGGGCTGCTCGGCGCTGGCCTGCTGCTGGTCGCGGTCGCGCGGAGGCGGGCGTGATCGTGGCGCTCGCCGGGCTGGCCCTGGCGTCCCCGGAGATGGACCTGTCGGTGGAGCTGCCGCTGGGCCGGACCGTGCAGCTCGACTGGGGCTCGTGGATCGAGCAGCCCGTGGAGCCGCGGAAGCTCGGTCTGGGCGGTTCGGCGCACGTGCGGCTGTATGGCGCGGTGGTGCTCGGGGCGGCGGTGCGCACCATGCAGCGGGCGTGGGACACCGAGCTGCCGATGCAGTCCCACGTGACCCAGGGCGACCTCATGGTGAACCTGCGCACCCCGGGCGTTGTGCAGTTCGGTGGTGGATTCGGTGCCCAGATCGCCCGGTATGATGCGCGCGGCCTGGACGGGGTGACCACGCTCGCGCCGCTGTTCCAGCTCGACCTGTCAGTGCCATTGATCCCGAAGGGACCCGTGCGCCCCCTGGTGTCGCTGCACACCGCCATGGCCACCCGCACCGACGAATACTCGGTGACCCTCGTGGACCCCACGCTGAGCTACACCGCCCGGTACCTGCCGGGCAGCCTGTTCGCCGGGGTGCGCCTCGGCGTGCAGTGGGGTGGCGGCGACCCGCCGGTGGAGGCGGTGGTGGTGGAGCCGGAGGCGGTGGTGGAAGGAGCCGGGCTCTTGGGGGCGCCTCGCGCGGGCGCTACCCCGTCCACTGCACGACGGTCGTTGATGTGGTACGACGCCGACGGTCTCCCCCACAGGGCAGAAGGTCATGGACCACGTCTTCTTCCTCTCCAATGCGCAGTGGAAGGACGCCCGGGAAGAGGGTGCGTATGACATCGTCATCATTGGAACAGGATTCTGCGGCTATGCGCTTGCGAAGAGGGCTCTCGAGCGCGACCCTTTCCAGCGCATCCTGATGATCGAGCGCGGAACGTTCTTCCTCCCGGAGCACTTCCAGAACCTGCCCCTCCCGCTGGTCCAGACGCTCGGCGGGTTGTCCGAGACGTTCCCGTGGACCCTGTCGGCGAGCACCGCCCACGGCAACGATGGAACGGTCCGCTGGCAGCACGGCATGGTGCCCTTCTTCGGAGGACGGTCCACCCTGTGGAGCGCCTGGTGTCCGACCCCCACTGACGATGAGCTCGACGGCTGGCCCCAGGCCACAATCGACGCCATCCGCCAACACCGGCGATGCCCTCGAGCTGCTGCGCGTACAGGACGCCGACCAGATCGACGAGGTGAGCGAGGCCCATTACGGTCGCGTGGGCACCCAGCGTCCGGTCTATGGCCACCTCCAGCGCCGGGTGCAGACCCTCCTCGAGGGCGCCCCTGCGGAGGTTCCCACCATCTACCGCACCCAAGCGGCTCCGCTGGCCAGCGACGCGACGCACGACGACGGCATCGACTTCCAGAAGTACGCGGTTCCCGGTGCGCTCCTGGAGCTGGTCATCGACAGCCGGGCGCGGGCGGCCCGGGGCGAAGGCGCCGCGGTCGAGATCGTCTGCGACTAGTTGGTGGAGCGAATCCTGAGCCAGGGCCCGCTGGCCACCGGTCTGCAGACCAGCCGCGGCGTTCTGGCTCTGGGCAACGCTGAGCTCGTGCTCGCCATGGGCACCCTTCCCCCCACCACGCTCGTGCGCAATTCCTTCCCCGATCTCCCGAACATCGGCGAGCGGTTCTCCGCGCACTTCATCACGTCCATCGTCGCCCGGGTTCCTCGTGATGAGCTCGATCCCGACTGCGACTGCGACTGCGACTGCGACTGCGACTGCGACTGCGACTGCGACTGCGACTGCGACTTCGGCGAGCTGGAGCTGGGCGCCTGCTACATCGCAGGGGTCGACAGTGGCGACTATGCTCGGCAGTTCCACATCCAGCTCTCCGTGCTCAGCGACAAGCACCCCCAGAAGAACGCGGGCACGGCCCTGCGCTACATGCCCGACGTGGTCGCCACCGCGTCGATGGCACAGCTGGAGTCCAGCAAGGACCACGTGGTCTTCGTGTGTGCGGTGCTGGGCGAGCTCGACCACCGCAGCGACGCGAGCGGGTTCCGCGGCAACCCGGCCGACAGCGACCCCACCACCAACTCCCTGCTCCGGGTCATCAGCAACAGCCACAACGACCGGGCGACCTGGGAGACAATGGACCAGGCCACCTTCGGTGTGCTGGAGCGCGTGCTGTCTCCCGAGGGCCGCGACTCCGTGGAGTACTGGGTGGGCGCCCCAGACACCGGCGCCTGGACCGCCCGCCGGCCGACCCCCGCCGAGCGCCGCGTGGATGCGCTCGTGCACGAGAGCTCCACGCTGCACATCGGCATGCGCGACGCCCCGGTCAACCTCGACTACCGGATCAACGGCACCGACAACGTGTACCTCACCGGCGGCGCGCTCTGGCCACAGGGCGGCTCATGGAACCCCACCATGACGATGGTGGCCCTGGCCTTCGACCTCGCCGACAACCTGGTGCCCCGGCCGGCCGAGCCCCGCTCCGAGCTGCTCCCCACCGACCCGCCCATGCTGGTCGCCGAGACCCTCAACGTGCAGGACGGTGTTTACTATGTCATCAAAGACAAGAACTCCGTCTTCCTCTGGGTGAATGAGAAGTTCGCCAACCTGCTGGGGCTGGAGCCCCGGGACCTCATCGGCACCCACGACAGCCAGGCTGCCCACGTAGAAGACGACAAGCGGGTGATGGCCAGCGGTGAGCCCATCCTGAACCTGCACGAGACCATCATCGTGCCCGACGGCACCGGCGGCACCCGCGCGCTCGAGATCGTGACCCAGAAGGGGCTGCTGCGTGAGAAGGGCACTGGGGCGGTGATCGGAATCACGGTGTGCTTCTCCCTGCGCTACCCTGAGCGACACGCCGACTACTGGATCGACAGGCTCAACCTGGAGAAGATCGATCTTGGCGGATACTTCGCCGTGACCACGGACTCCGACGAGTGCATCGACGGCGAGGCCCTCCCCGAGCGCTTCGACGGCGATCGGCGCATCCACTCGGAGAACTACTACTTGCTGAAGGCGGGCTCGGTCTCGGGACTGCACAAGCTCAACCAGGACGAGCTGTGGTACTTCCACACCGGCAGCGCCGCGATCCTGCACATCTTCTCCGACGACGGCGCCTACTCGACCGTGACCCTCGGAGACGACGTGGATGCGGACCAGGCGCTCCAGCATGTGGCACCGCACAGCTGTTGGTTCGGCGTGGAGATCGCTCCCGGCGGTAGCTTCATGCTGGCCAGCTGCGGCCTCGCCCCCGGCTGGCACGACGACGACACCTTCCTGCCCACCGGTGACGACCTGAGGCGGCTCAAGCGCCTGTACCCGGATCAGGCTTGCCTGCTCGATCGCCTGGCGACCCAGACCGCCTGACCGGGGTTCCGCGCCGACCCGGACCGTGACGACTGCAGACACCACCGACCGACCGCCGTGTCTAGATCCCCCGCTCAACCGGGAGTCGTCATGGGTGAGAAGGTGTGTGTCGTCACAGGGATCGGGCCGGGACTCGGAAGTGCCTATGCCCGCCGGTTCGCGGCCGGCGGCTACCGCGTCGCGCTGCTCGGTAGGACCCGCGCGAAGCTGGAGCAATACGCCGCTGAGATCGAGGGCAGCCTGGCGGTCGTCTGCGACGTGGCCGATGCCGCCTCGGTGGCCTCGGCGTTCAAGACGATCCGCGCCCAGCTCGGCGAGCCGACCGTGGTCGTGCACAACGCTGGCAGCGGCGTGTTCAAGGGCTTCCTCGACACCACCGCGGAGGAGCTTCGCTCCAGCTTCGATGTCAACGTGGGCGGCTTGTTCCACGTGGCCAAAGAGGCCCTGCCCGCCATGGTCGACGGAGACGGTGGGTCGATCATCGTCACGGGAGCCACCGCCTCATGGCGCGGCAGCCCGAAGACGGCAGCCTTCGCCGCGTCGAAGGGCGGCCAGCGCTGGCTCGCGCAGGCACTCGCCAAGGAGTTCGCCCCCCAGGGCGTGCACGTGTCGTACATCATCATCGACGGCATGGTCGACCTTCCGCGCACACGCTCCTTCATGCCCGACAAGTCCACCGCGGACTTCGTGTCGCCGGCAGCCGTCGCAGACATGGCGTGGTTCCTCGCCCACCAGGCGCCGGGCGGGTGGACGTTCGAACTCGACGCGCGGCCAGCACCCGAATCGTGGTGACCGCGTCGAGCGGCATCGGGTCGTAGTCGAGGTGGATGGGGGTCGTGCCCCTACCAGCGGCAGATGATGGTCTCCGCCGTGAGGCCGTAGCACGAGCCCGTGGACGGCGGCGGCGTCTGGACGGTCCCGGCCATCCGCAGCGCATGCCCGCGGTCGTCGAACACCGCGTCGGTGAACAGGAACTCCGCCACGGACCACACCTCCACCGAGGCCCGGCTGGGGAGCGACCGGTTCTCGTGGAAGCTGACCCGGTTCAGCTCGAGCACGCTGGCGAACGGGTCGTCTTCGTCCACGAAGTAGCCGAGGTAGGAGAGTGCGGCGGCGGTGGGGGCGTCGTTGCCCCAGAAGTCCACGTCCTCCACGGTGGTGTCCGTGAACGTGTCGATGGCGACAGCACCGGCTTGTACGCCCGCGACATTGTTCAAGAACTGGCTGTCGGAGATCTCGAGGGTGAGCCCGCCGTTGACCGCGCCGCCGCTCTCCACCGCCTGATTCCCGATGAATCGGCTACCCCGGATGTGGGCCACAAGGCCGGCCAGCGCGCCGCCATTCACCGCCTCGTTGTCGGTGAACCACGCGTCCTCGACCGTCAGTGCGGCGCGCGAGTACACGGCGCCTCCTTCGTCGGCGGTGCCGCCCCGGAAGTGCACACCAGACACGGTCGCAGTGCCGGTCAGGGCCAGGTGCCGGTCCTCCGCCCCGGGCACCCACTGCACCACCTCGGGACCGCCGCGGCCGCGGACGGAGAAGCTGGCGACGCCGGTCTGGGTGAGCCGCCCGGAGTGGGTGCCGGGGCAGAGCCAGAGCACGTCGCCAGCCTCGGGCGCGATCTCGACCAGGTCTGGCCCGAACTGGCCGCTCGCATCCTCCCAGTCCCCCGACGCCCGCTCCCACGACGCCAGGCCCCGCTCGCCGTCGGCGCAGTCCTGATCGATCCCATCACACCAGGCGTCCACCGCCCCGGGGTAGACCGCCGGATCGGCGTCGTCGCAGTCCAGGCTCCGGGGCGCTCCGTCGCCATCGGCGTCGCCGTCGAGGCCGCTGACGGGCACTGCGGCGCTCACGCTGCAGTCGCTCGGGTCGACCGCCTGCGCGATCCACTCACACCGGTCGGTGACCCCGCTGACCACGGCCACCCCGCCCTCAGCCGCGCCGCTCCAGGTGCGCTCCGGGCGCACATCCAGCACGGCGTCGGGGCACGCGCGCACCTCGGTGCGCTCGGGGTCGCCCAGGGCCAGCACCACCGCGCCAGCGTCAGGCAGGCCGCTCACCGAGACCGTGATCTCGCCGGGGCATGCACCCGAAACCGTGACCGTGGGCATCGCGAATGCAGCGACCGTCCAGAGCAGCATGAGACCTCCCTGGAAAGGGTACCGCGACGAGGCCCGCACGCCACAGCCGAGGGAGGTCGGGCGGCTGGGGTTGGCGAGGACCGCGGTGGAGGATTCAATGACGTCGAGGACCCGCTGTCGGTTGGCCTGCGGGTGGAGGCGGGTTCGGGGGCGCTCCGGAACGTCGGCAGACTGCTGTCGGCTCGACGGCGAGGTCGAGTACGACCTCGATGACGACGGCGTGATCGACCTGCACAAGCAGCGCACCTTCGACGCCCTCGGCCGGGTCGTCCGCGTGGAGACGGTCGGGAAGGTGGACTATCCGCTCGCCACGGACGTGCCATGGGACCGCGAGGGCGGCTCAATCGCCAGCTCGACCCTGTACACGCTCGAGACCTTCGACGGCTACGAGGGCGACGAGCAGGACCACCGGATGCACAAGCTCACGACCCCCACGCTCGTCACCGTATTCACCGACTACGGGCTGGACGGCACCACCGAGACCGAGGCTCGCTACGGCTATGATGACCTCGGCCGGCTTGTCCGGATCCGCTACGACGACACGCTGGGCAGTGTGTTCAACGCCGAGTACCGCTGGACCTAGACCTACACGTGCGACGCGGATGCCGAATGGCCGGCACCGCGTCGGGGAGCCCGACCCGCATTTGCGGCGGGCGCCTCACTCCGGTCGGAGGCAGACCATGGTGGACGCCTTGGAGGGGCCCATGCGCATGCCGCCGTACAGCACGCCGTCGTCATCGATGTCGGTGAGGGCGGTGAGCTCCTGCGGCGCGTCGACGAAGTGGGTCGCGAACTTGCCCACGCGCCCGACCGACAGGAACGGCACGGTCGTCCCGTCCACATGTGCGGTCCCCACCGCGGTGCCTGCGGTGTTCACCGCGATCCGGTCCATGCCGTATGCGCCGGGGACGGGCACGCCGAGGTCGACGAACTTGGGCGTGCGACCGCTGATGTCCCAGCGCACGTGGTGGTACTCGCCCGTGCCCTGGTGCTGCGCCCACCCCACGACCGTGCTGCCGCCTGCGTCGGTGGCCACGGCCGACATGTGCTCGGGCGTCGGCAGCGGGTGTGCGGCCTTCGCTCCCCAGAAGGTGGGGGTGCGGTGGCCGTGCCAGTCTTCGACCCAGCCCAGGGCCAGGCCGTCCGCGTTCACCACCGTGGCCTCTCCGAGCAGGCTGTCGCCGGGCAGCGGGAGGTCCTCCATCGTGCCGTCCGGGCTCCACCGGACCGGCAGCCGCACCCGCACGCCGTCCGCGACCCAGCCCGCGGCCCAGCCCGACGCGTGCACGGCCTGCACAGCTCCCTCAGCGCCGCCGGACTCCAGCACGCTCACGACGAAGGCGTCCTGCTTCGGCAGCCACTTCACGGGGTAGCCGTCGGCGTCTCCCCCGATGGTGCCGAGCTGGTCGATGGCCTGCGCGCTGCCACGGGCGGTGAGCACGAAGGTGGAGTCGCCGATGGCCGCGAGCACACACTCGCTGTCGTCGATGCAGGCTCCAGCGACAACGTCCGGTCCGGCGGCGGTGACGGTCGCGGGTGTGGCGTCCCCGAGCGCCTCCACGGTCCACGCATGAGCGGGGGCAGCGGACAGGGCGAGTGCGGTGATGGCGGTGAGCATGGGGGCTCCGTTCGGTGTGGGGGATGAGGCGTGTTCAGCGCTCACATCCACCATGGGTCCGCCACCGGGCTTCGTCGATTTCTTGACATTACCTGGGCTCGAATGCCGGCCTGAACAGTGGCTAATGGGTGGACACTCCGACCCGGGTGCAGCAGTGCAGAGCGCAGTCGACAGCCCTACAGCGTCATCAGATAGGCCAGCAGCTCCGTCCGCTCATCCGTCGACAGGTCCTCGCCGAACCGATGCCCCGCCGCGCTCAGGCCTGCCCGCGTCGTGTCGACGATCCTGCGCCCCTCCACCGTGTCCATCGGCGCTCCGGTGGACTCCACGGTGTGCCGCCAGCCCACGGCCACCGGGTCGTAGTCGTCGGCCTCGGCGCCGGTGCGCTGCCAGGCCGCGGGCCGGGCGTCGGGGTCGAGCACGGCTGCGAGGGTCGGCACCGAGCCGGCGTGGAAGTAGGGGGCGGTGGCCCACACGCCGAGCAGGGGCGGCGCGAGGTAGCCCTCGGTGTCGGACACAGGATGGGTCTCGCCGAACCAGCCGGCGTTCATCCACGCCGCCTCCTCGGGGCCGAAGGCGGTGTGGCGGAGCGGGTCGGTGCCCACGTCGACCACGGTGTCGGGGAACGCGGCGTCGGGGCCCGTGTGCACGCCATGGCAGCCCGCGCAGGTGGCGTCGAACACGGCGCGTCCGGAGGCAACGGCGGCGGGATCCGGTGGGTCGAACGGCCAGGACGGCGCGCGGAGGGAGAGGAGGAACTGGTGCATCTCCTCCAGCTCGGCGTCCATCGCCATCAGCTCGGGCCAGGTGAGGCCAAATGCCAGGAGCATCGCCGCCATCGTGCGGTGCCCATCCGCGGCGCCCGACCCGTCGACGAAGGCGGACCGCTTGTACGCCAGGGTCCACCAGGCGGGCGGCTGCTGGGGGCCGAACACGGTCTCGATGTCGGCGCCGGGCGGGCCATACAGCAGGGACAGCTCGAACCCCAGGCCGGTGGCGTCGGTGGCGCCGGCGGCGGTGGTGCGGTCGGTGATGGCCCACGGCAGCACCACCGGCGGCAGGCCCAGGTCTTCGCCGACGTCGCCCAGCGCGATCAGGTCGTCGATCAGCGCCTGCAGGTCGAACCGGCTCGATCCGGCTCCGACCACCAGGGTGCCGGCCACCACGTCGGTGTGGCAGGCCAGGCAGTCGAGCGCCGCGAACTCCGGGCCCTCGGCGTGCAGCCCCACCGGGTAGTCGTCATTGGGCCACGGGGACTCGGCCAGGCCATAGCGATCGCGGAACGCCTCCCAGTAGCGGCCGTCATCGAGGATCGGCGGGCCCCCCCACACCGCCCACAGGCTGCGCAGCGCCACCCGCGGGATCAGCGGCCGGCCCACGCCGTCGAGCAGGAGCTGCCCGCCCCGCTCCGCTGCCACCGGGTCATGCGACCAGATCACCGGCAGACCCAGCTCCGTGGGAGCGGTGGTCGTGCCTGACGGCGTACTCTCCGATCTGGAGCTTGCGAGTGGGGTCTCGGTGGCCGGTGCCGTGTCGCCGAGCGTGCCTGTGGGGTCGGCGATGCAGGCGAAGAGGAGGAGGAGCATGGAGCGGGGATATCGCGTCCAGCCGAGGGGAAGTGTGCAGAACACTCGTGACCCGAGGGCTGGCTCAGCCCGCGTTATGCCGACCGCAACACAAGATCGGGGGCCGGGATGAACATGCGCAGCGTCGGGGTGGGGCTGGTGATCGGTGGGCTCGTGGCGGGGCTCGCGGGTGCGTTCCAGTCGGCCGAAGCCACTGGAACCAAGGTGAACTGCGCCCGGGTGCAGCAGGACATCACCGGCGTGGACACCGCGGTCCTGGCCGAGTTCATGGCGGCCCAGATCGGCGCCGGCCGCACGAACTTCCACAGCGTGAGCGGAACCAGCGCCGTGATCTGCGCCTGGTGAGCGGCGCGGCTGGGGTCGCGGTCGGGTAAGAGATCACATGTCCGCAGGTCTGCAGCTCGGCCCCTTCGTGCTCCAGCGCCGGCTGGGCCGCGGGGCCATGGGCGAGGTGTGGGGTGCCGTGCACACCCGCGCCCGCGAGATGGTGGCGGTGAAGCTGCT
>JBLFXJ010000194.1:0-14989 GCA_047609825.1 Myxococcota bacterium | reverse complement strand
GGTCGACGGGTGCCGGCGCACCTTCCTCCGGGTCGCGGTCCCACACGGTGCGCGCATCCAGGCGGTCGCCATCGGCATGCAGGTGCTGATCCCGGGGATCTTCTACGCCCTGCAGTACGCCTTCGTCGACATGGTCGCGGTGCTCGACCCCGAGCGGGAGCGCGTGCTCGAGCGGTCTGGCAAGCTCACCTGGCCGCTGCGCCAGCTGCTGTTCCGGGTGCTGTTCGTGTGGTTGTTGATGTTCGAGCTGGTGATCTGGGGCGTCACCGTGCCGATCGACGGCATGGAGGTGGTGGCCAAGGCGTTCATCGACCCCCGGCTGCTGTCGTTCCCGGCGTTGGTCTGCCAGGAGGTCGCCTACGCGATCTCGCTGTGGCTGCTCACGTCCACGATGCTCTTCCTGTACAACTGGCGCATGGCGCAGGTGCGGCGGCGGGCGGCTGAGCGGCAGGCCGCCGGTCAGGCATGACCCCAGCTCCCCGGGCTTATCTCCAGGACATCGAGCGGCTGGTCGCCCTGGGACGCCCCTGGTCGGGGCTCGGCGGAGATGCGCTGGCCTACGCGCTGTCGCGGCTGCCCGAGGGCCGCTGGCTCGTGGTGGTCGACGACGCGGACCGACTCGAGCGGGTGCTGAAGGGGCTGCGGTTCTTCGGGTCGAGCTCTCCGGTGTTGGCCTTCCCGGGCGATGATGGTCGGCCCTACGACGGGTTCTCCCCAGACCCCGGGCTGGCACGGGAGCGGATCCGCGCGCTGCGGCGGGCGGAGCGGGGGCGGCCCGTTCTGGTGGTGGCGACCGGCAAGGCCCTGCTCCAGCGCGTGCCGGACCAGGCCACCCGAGATCACGGCACCCTGGTGGTGCGCCGCGGCGATGTGCTCGACCGCGACGTGTTCATTCGAGAGCTGGCCTACTCGGGGTACCTGGCCGCAGGGCGGGCCGAGGTGCCGTCGAGCTTCGCGGCGCGGGGCGACGTGGTCGACGTGTGGCCGGCAGGCGCGTCCCGGCCCGTGCGGATCGACTTCTTCGACGACGAGGTGGAGTCGGTGCGCCGGCTCGACCCCCAGCGCCTTCGCCCGGTGCGGGATCTGGACAAGGTGCGCATCTTGCCAGCGCGTGAGGAGCGCCTCGACCCGGAGGCGGTCACGCGGCTGAAGCATGCGCTGACCCAATGCGTGACCGAGCAGGGCAGGGGTGTGGGACTGCGCCGTCGGGTCGTCGAAGATCTGCAGGCCGGAATCCGGTTCTCGGCGCTCGAGGACTACTTGCCGGCGCTGGTGCCCACCATCGCGCCGCTGGACGGCCTGGCGGGGCTGCACACCTTCGTCGTCGACCCGGACGACGTGGCGGCGGGGTGTCGCGACCACCTGCAGCAGGCGCAGCAGCGATGGGAGGCGCTGGCCGACGATGAGCGCCCGCTGGTGTCGCCGGCCGGGCGGTTCGTGACGGCCGAGGCGGTGATGTCGAGCCTCGAGCAGTGCCATCCGATCGTGGGCCTGTCGGCAGAGCGGGAAGGGGCGTACGACTTCGGGGCAGAGCCGGCCAGCGGCCTGTCCGTCCGCGGCAAGGGTGACCTCGGGCCGCTGGTGAAGCGCATCGAGGCGCTGGCCTCGGCGGACATGCGGGTGGCGCTGGTGGTCGACCATGCCCACCGGGCGACCGCCTTCACCGAGCTGTTGGCCCCCCACGGACTCGAGCCCCCACACGTGGACGAGCTCGCCGAGCTGGAGCGCGGCGACATCGGGTGGATCGTCGGCGACCTGTCCCAGGGGTTCGTCTGCGAGGACTCCGGCTGGGCCGTGATCCCGGTGTCCACGCTGTTTGGACAGGGCGCAAAGGCTAGGTCTGAGCGTGCCCATGCGCTGTTCGAGACCTCGGTTACCCACGCCGAGCAGCTCCGTGCGGGCGACCTGGTGGTGCACCGGCGCCACGGTGTCGGGCGGTACCGAGGGCTGGTGCGACTGGCGGTGAACGAGACCGATCAGGACTTCGTGGAGCTGGAGTACCGGGGGGGAGACCTGCTCTATCTCCCCGTGACCTCGCTCGATCAGCTGTCCCGCTACACGCCGTCTCGGACCGACGCGGCGGTGCGGCTCGATCGGCTGGGCGGCGCCACCTGGGAGGCGCGCAAGGGCAAGGTCCGCGACAACCTGCTCCACATGGCCCAGGACCTGCTCAAGCTGTACGCCCGCAGGGAGCTCGCCACCCGCCCGCCCCTCCGTCGGCCCGGTGCGATGTCACGCGCGTTCGAGGCCTGCTTTCCGCACGTGGAGACGCCGGACCAGGCGACGGCCATCGACGCGGTGAGCGCTGATCTGGAGCGTCCCTACCCGATGGACCGGCTCGTGGTCGGCGATGTGGGCTTCGGCAAGACCGAGGTGGCCATGCGCGCCACCATGCGCATGGTGGAGGCCGGCCGGCAGGTGGCGATTCTGTGCCCCACCACGGTGCTCGCCCACCAGCACCTGCACACGTTCACCGAGCGGTTCGCCGACTTCGACGTGGGTATCGCGATGCTGTCGCGGTTCAACGACCCCGTGGAGGACCGCGCGGTGCGCAAGGGGCTGCGCGAGGGGCGGGTGCAGATTGTGATCGGCACCACAGCGCTGCTGGGACGCTCCGTGAAGTTCGCGGACCTCGGCCTGATCGTCGTGGACGAGGAGCATCGGTTCGGCGTCAGCCAGAAGGAGCGCCTGAAGCGGATGCGGGCAGAGGTGGATGTGCTGGCCATGAGCGCCACTCCCATCCCTCGCACGCTGCAGATGGCGCTGTCGGGCGTGCGCGAGATGAGCGTGATCGCAACGCCGCCGAAGGACCGACTCGCCGTGCGCACGAGCGTGGCTCGGCTGACCCAGGCGCGGGTGAGCGACGCCCTCCGGCAGGAGCTGGCCCGGCAAGGGCAGGCCTACGTGATCCACAACCGGGTCGAGACCATCGGGCGGTTCACCGAGCGCCTCCGCCGGTGGGTTCCCGAGGCGCGGTTCGGCGTCGCGCACGGGCAGATGGACAGCGAGACCCTCGAGTCGGTGCTCGTGAAGTTCATCGAGCGCGAGGTGGACGTGCTGGTGTGCACCAGTATCGTGGAGAGCGGCATCGACCTGCCGAACGTGAACACCATGTTGGTGGACCGCGCCGATCGCTTCGGCCTCGCGCAGCTGTACCAGCTCCGGGGGCGGGTCGGGCGGTCGGATGTGCGGGCGAGCTGCATCCTGCTCACGCCGGAAGACCCCACCCGGGATGCACGCAAGCGCCTGCGTGTGCTGGTGGAGAACACGCAGCTCGGCAGCGGGTTCCAGATCGCGGCGGCCGACCTCGAGCTGCGCGGCGGAGGCAACATCCTCGGCGCCGCCCAGTCGGGCAACATCGACAAGGTCGGCTACGAGACCTGGGTGGAGCTGCTGGAGGAGGCCGTTCGCAGCGCGCGCGGCACCCTCGACCAGTCCCGGATCGATCCCGAGGTGGAGGTGCCGATCCCGGCCTTCCTTCCCGACACGCTGCTGCCCGACGTGGAGCAACGGCTGTCGTGGTATCGGCGGTTCGGCGACGCGGTGAGCGAGCGCGAGGTGGACGTGCTCGTGGACGAGCTCGAGGGCGAGCAGGGCGAGCTTCCGGCGGAAGCGCGGAACCTCGCTACGCTGGCCGCGATCAAGCTCCGCTGCCGCGAGCTGCGCATCGTGCGGTGCGCGTGGCTGAAGATCCGCTGCGTGCTCGAGCTGCACATCTCGTCACCGCTGTGCGGCGCTGGCGTCGAGGCCCTCGTGGTGCGACACCCGAAGCGCTTCGCCGCCATGGAGGTGAACGGCGCGCCCGCACTCGAGGTGCGGTTCACGCCGCGGGAGGGAGAGCGGCCCGCGCAGTACCTCCGGTGGGTGTTCGCGCAGCTCCGAGCGGTGCTACGCGAGGGGCGCTGACCTCACCTCGCCCGTCTACCGACGCCGCACGGCCAGCAGCACAAGCGGGAGGACGAGCCAGGCGCCGCCGCTCGCCGGGGAGGTGGAGCAAGCGCAGCCGCTGCCGCCGTCCTTGCTCTCAGCGGTGTCGACGGGCGGATCGCCGGTGTCCAGGATGATCACCTCGTCGTCCGTGCAGCCATCGGGCCGCACCTCAGTTCCAGGTGGGGTGCCCGGGCAGGCATCGTCGCAGTTGAGCACGCCGTCGCCGTCGTCGTCGTCGTCGGGGTCGTTGCAGCCGCACTCACCGGGAGAGATCTTCGTGGCGTCATCGGGGCACTGGTCCACGCAGTCCTCGGTGCCATCGCCGTCCGTGTCGATCTCCGGCTCGTTGCAGCCACAGTTCTCCGGGTCGATCTTCTCGGGATCGTCGGGGCACAGGTCGTCGCAGTCGAGGGTACCGTCTTCGTCGGTGTCGTCGTCGGGCCGGCCGCAGTCGCACACGCCGGGCTCGACCTTGTTCGGATCGTCCGGGCACTCGTCCAGGCTGTCGCCCACGCCGTCGCCGTCGCTATCGGGCTCGATGCGGGTGGTGCGCCAGTCGTTGTCCACGCCGTTGAACACCGTGCCTGCGATCGCGAGGTGGTCATCGCGGAAGTCGATTCCCCAGATCGCGCCCTCGCTCTCGTCGAGGGTGATGCCCCCGAGGGGGGAGAGGTCGTAGCCGGCAAACTGCTCGATATGCCACACGCGACGCCCGTCATCGGCGCGCACATAGCCCGCCACCATGGGGTCGTCGGCGTTGTCGAGCACCAGCGCGTAGGCGGCCTCATCGGCCCCCTCGGCCGTCTCGAAGGTGATGTCGCGCAGGACGACGGGGTCGCCGTAGTCGCCCTCGCCGGCGTACTTGATCAACACCCAGTCGCGGTTGGCGCCGTCGCCGTTGTCGCTGCCGGCGTTGTGGTACCCGGCCACGTACAGGTCGCCGAACGGGTCGAAGACGGCGGCCATCGCCCGATCATCGCTGCCGCCGGGCCCGGCCCAGGTGTGGTCCCACAGCAGCACGCCGTCGGCGCTGTACGCCCGCACATACCAGTCGCTGTCGGCATCGACCGGACCGGAGCCGCTGAGCCCGACCGCCCCGACCACGGCGATGGTGCCGTCGGTGTGCACAGCGACAGCCTCGGCCTGGTCGGGTGCCGCGGTGATGTTGTCTTCGTCGAAGTACTCGGCGAGCGGCCCGAACGGTGCCGTGACGGCGCCGGTGTCGGGCGTGTAGGTGAAGTTGACCCACTGCCCCCGGATCGCCGGGCTGCGGAACGACCAGCCCGAGCCGTAGTACAGATCGTCGGTGATCGCGACGGCGCGCGCCTCCTGCTTGTTGCTCGACAGGCCGTCGGTGTACACGTGCTCCCAGTCGGCGGTGTGATCGCTGAACCAGTGGGAGATCCACCACTTCTGGAGGTGGGTGGAGTCGCCAGACACGGTGCCTGCGAGCAGGAACGCGTCGTCGTCGCTGAACGCTACGTCGTACAGCCGGTCGTCGCTGGACGGCTTGATCAGACCGTCGATCGGGCCCTCGTCCCGCACGATGGACCAGTCGGGCGAGCCGTCGGGCAAGTAGTACTGGGCGATGGCGTCGTCGGCGTGGTCGACGTCGCCGTCGAGCCAGCCCACGACAAGCAGGCCGCCGGTGCTGTCGATGGCGACATCCCGCGCCTGGTCGTCACCGTCAGTGGCGCCGATGCCGGCGTGGTCCATCGACCACTGGGGCACCATAGTGGGCAGGTCGACGGCGTGGGATGGTGGAGCGAAGGCGAGCCAGGCGATCAGGTGCATTTGTACCTCCGGCCCGCAGACTATCCGGCAACACTGCGCCCCGCAGTCGCACTCATTCAGCTGCGACCAGCTCGGCCACCTGGTCGAGGCCCGCCTCGCGGTAAAGGGCGGCCAAGCCCGCGCGCGCGGCGTCCCAGTCCCCCTCGTCCACCGCGATCTGATCGAGCCGATGGGCAGCGCGGTCGGCCGGCAGCTTGGTGGGGTCGTCGGCCAGGCGCTGGTAGCTGATCGACGTGATCGGGTCGCGCCACCCGGCGAGCCTGGCGAACGGGGCGAATGGCTCGCCGAGGGTCCACGCCGGAGCGAGCAGCGCGACGTGTGCGGTGTCGCGGGCCTCGTCCGCGCGACCTGCTCGCTCGAGGCTGCGAGCGCGAAGGGCGATTGCGCGGGCGAATCCGTGGCTCTCCCGGGCCACCCGGTCGCCCGTGACCAGCGCGGCCTGCACATCGCCACGGGCAAGGTGGCCGTCGATGAGGGCTGCGAAGGCGTCGTGATCGAGGCCGACATGAAGCAGGAGGTAGGCCGCCATGGGCAGCCGAGATGCGGTGAGGGCACCGGGGGTGTACAGCGTGGCGTCGGGGTCGAGCATCCGGGCGAACGCTGGGTCCCAACCGGCGGCGTCGCGCTCGACCAGCGCTCGGCGGAGGAATGTGTCGACGTCCGGCGCCACCAGGTGCACCTGCCAGCCGGGAGACCGCACCACGGGGGCAGACATCCCGCGCTCGGGTGTCGGCCAGCGGAGCAGCCCCAGCACCTCGCCGTCGCGCTCGGCCACGGGCAGCAGCAGCGGCATCAGCCCGCGGCGGTCGGCCGGCGATCGCAGGGTCCACCCCTCGGACTCGGCCCAGGCCAGCAGACCATCGAGCCGCTGGGGTGGCTCGACGCCGAAGCGGGAGAGCACGGAGCCGGGCATCTAGAACCCCACCCGACGCATGATGAACCGCGGCAGGAGCTTGATCACGAGCATGATCCAGCCCCAGGGGAAGGGCGCGTACACCAGCGGCGCCTTGCGCTCGAGGGCGCGCACCACCACCGCCGCCACCTGGTCGGGCTCACCCGCGAACGGGGCGGGCTTGAGCCCCTCGGTCATGCTGGTCTTCACGAATCCGGGCTTCACACACAGCGTGACCAGGCCCTCGGACCGGTGCTTGTGATCGAGTGACTCGAGGTAGTGCGACAGGCCGGCCTTGCTCGATCCGTACAGCGCGACGGGCTTGCGCCCACGGTCGCCGGCGACCGACGAGAACACGCACAGCGCGCCGCCCCCGCGGGCGAGCAACCGGGTGCGCACGTGTTCGCAGAACAGGACCGTGTTCACGTAGTTCGCGGTGAGCACCCGGCCCGCGAGCTCGAGGTCGGATTCGAGCTGCTCTTGGGTGCCGAACAGACCTGCGGTCACGATGACCGTGTCGAATCCGTCGAGGGCTGCATCTGCGGTATCGAGCGCGGCGGCGAAGGCGCTGGGGTCGAGCAGATCGCACGGGGCATGCCCGACCGACCCCACAGCGCCGCGCTGCTCGAGATCGCTGGCGGACTTCGCCAGCTCCTGCGCGTTGCGGCCGAGGAGGAACATCGACGCGCCGCGGTCGGCGAGAGCGCGGGCGACACTGCGGCCCATGCCGCGTGTGGCGCCGAGCAGGACGGCCTTCATGGAGCGACTCCGAAGTGGACGATCGGGGGGAGGCGGGCGGTCATGCGAAGCCGAACCGGAGCACCAGCCAGCCGACGGCCAACACGGCGAGGAAGGCGATGGAGACCGCGCTGAATCGCTGCAGGGCGGCGCTGGGGCGGTCGGCCTGCGCCACCGCGTCGGACAGGATCGCCCGGTGGTTGAGCCAGGCGAGGACGGGTGCGGTGAGGAAGGAGATGGTGGTGGCGAGGTCGACCAGGCCCTTCAGTCCGCTCACATAGCTGTGCAGGATGGCGACGGATCCGAGCCCGAGCACCGCGAGCGCCAGCCAGTACACCCGGCGGTCGCCCTCCGCGGTCTCGGCGGTCTCGGGGGAGCCGAACCGGGCGACGAGGGCGGCGATCGCGCGGGCGAATCCATCCACCACGGTGAGGGTGGTGGAGAACATCACCGAGAACGCGGCGACGGAGACCAAGGGCCCGGCCCACCCACCGAGGGTGCTGGTGTACAGGCCGATGATCTGACCGGCGAAGGCTGCGGCGGAGTCCTGGAACTGGATGCCCGAGTCGTGCATCACCGCCGCACCCATCACGAGGAAGCAGAACGCGAGGCCGGCCGTGCCGATGTAGCCGATGTTGAAGTCGAGCATCGCCTCGCGCACCGTGGGCGTGTGGCCCGAGTCGCGGCTCCTGGCGAGGGTCCACAGGCTGTGCCACACCGAGATGTCGATCGCCGTAGGCATCCACCCCATGAGTCCGGCGACGAAGAACGCCGTCTTCAGGTTCCAGTCATCGGCGGCTGGCCACGGCACCAGGCTGCCGGCGTCGAGCTGCGGCAGGGAGAGCGCAGTGGCCGCAACCGTGGTGACGGTGAGCACCACGACGACCACCTTCATGATCCGGTCGAGCCAGCGGTAGCCTCCGAACACGAGGAGCAGGCTGCACAACGCGATGGCGCCGGTGGAGACCGACACCAGTGGCGTGATGGTGGTGCTGCCGACGCTGACCGGGAGGATCTCGACGGGCCACAGGGTGATGAACAGCCCGGCTGTGACCGCCGTGACCGCGGCCTGGACCGTGAACATCGTGCCGGCGGTGAGCACCGCGTACAGCACGAGCGCCCAGGTGCCCTGCCGGCGGTAGCCCTCGAGCAGGCTGGTTCCAGTGGCTGCGGCGTAGCGAGGGCCGAACGAGAACGCAGGGTATTTGGAGATGTTCGCCACGAGCACGAACAGGATCAGCCCCAGCCCATAGGTGGCGCCCGCGCGGGTGGACTGCACCAGGTGCGACACGCCGATGGCGGCGCCGGCGAACAACAGGCCTGGCCCGAGGGCCTTGAAGAACGAGCGATCGGACACGGTCGACCTCGACGGCCGCCCGTTGTATCGCGGCACGCGGGGGGAGCGCCCCCGACTGTGCGAGGGTGGGAGGGGAGGGCGGATGCGGATCGTGGTGGTGGCCGAGGACCGGCTGGTCCTGCGTGGGTTGGTGTCGCTGCTCACCGACGCTGGGCTCGAGGTGGATTCGGCTGATGCCGCGTCCGCCTCGGATGGGCTTGGCGCCGGGACGACGGACGCCGTGGTGGTGGACGGCATCGCCGACCTGGTCGAGGGGCCGTGGGTGGCGCTGGTCGAGGACGTGGAGAGTGCGCAGGCCGCGCGTGCCGCTGGCGCCCTCGGCGTGTTGCACCGTGAGACGGAGGGGGCGCCGCTGGCCGCAGCCCTCGCTGGCGTGGTGCACGGCCTCGTCGTGCTCGACCCGTTGTTCGCGGAGCACGTGGAGGTGGAGCCGGGTCCGGCGCCCGGGTTCGAGCCGCTCACCCCGCGGGAATCCGAGGCCCTCGAGCACCTGGCCATGGGGTACTCGAACCGGGAGATCGGGGCCGAGCTCGGCATCTCGGAGCGCACCGCGCGGTTCCACGTGGCGGCGATCCTGGAGAAGCTGGGCGCGCAGTCCCGGACCGAGGCGGTGGTGCTGGCGGCGCGGGCGGGGCTCGTGGTGCTCTGATCGCGAGGGCGCCTACAGCTGATCGAGAATTGCCTGGCGCCGCCGGATCACGAAGTCCAGCAGGTTGTACTCGGTGCCGCCGTGGCCCCCGAGGTTGATCCCGGACGGCGGGGCGTCGGTCAGCGAGCGCTCGTAGTCGGCGAGGTCGGCGATGTAGTTCGGGTCAGTGGCGATCTCGTCGTGGATCAGGGCGTCGAGCTCGTCGATCCACTCGCCATGCACCGCCTCGGTGAGCCAGTCGGTGGCGATCTCTTCGAGGTAGGCCAAGTACTGAGCCTCGAACTCCGGCACGGCGAACACCCGATCGGCGAGCACGAACGGCTGGCCGCGCTGGTCGCACACGGGCTCGCGGATGTCGTGGTCGATCATGCTGTCGCCGCACGGGTGGCCGGCGTAGGCCTCGTTGAGGTCCCACGGGAGCATGACGAAGCGATCGGTGTCGGGCCGGTGGTACAGGTAGTAGTTGTGCTGCAGCCCAAAGTAGTTGTCAAAGCTGCTGAGTGCGACGTTCACCGCGGCCAGTCGGAGGAAGGTGTCCACCTCGAACACCGCCTCCAGGTCGTCGGCGAAGGTCTCGTCCGGGGCATGGTTCAACACGTCGAGGAACGTGATCACGTCGGCGTAGTCGTTGAGCGTGGGGTCGTCTTCGTTGGTCTTGAGCAGCAGGCCGCACTCGTCATTGCCGCCCGTGCAGGAGCGGGTGTCGATGTAGTCGTCGCGCGAGTCGCCCTGCCACACGAGCCCGCCGATGGTCGTTCCCGAGTACACGATCTTGTACAGGTTGCCGTCGTCGGCGTCGGCCTCGGTGCCGTAGGTCGCCTTGAGGAACGGCTTGTCGATGGGCTGCACCAGCGTGTAGAGCCCGGAATCGTGACCGTCGACCGTCGATCGGGCGTAGGTGGTGGCCGAGGAGGGCACACCCATCTGGTTGTACAGGCGTGAGGCGAGCCGGGTGCGCATGTAGCTGAGGTCGGCCCAGTTGTTGTTCAGCGATATGCGGTCGTGGCCGTCGAAGTGGGTTCCGCCTTCGCGATCGAAGTCGATGGTGAGCGGGAACTTGCCGCGAGGGTCGGAGTCGCGACCGGGCACTCCGCCGCCGAAGCCCGTGCCGTACTGGATGCTCGACCACCCCTTGAGCCGGTACCCCACCGGGCTGCGCACCACGCCATCGATGGTCACCGCCGTGGCGAACCACTCCTTGTCTTCGCGGGCATCCCACACATCGAGCAGCGCCTGCCACTCGCCTGGCGGGGGCTCGACCGCGATCTGGACCACGTGGTCCTGCGGGTACAGCCCGTCGACCGAGGTGCCCGTGGTTGCCGTCGGGAGGGTGGTGGGGCCTCCGGTGCCGGTGCCGGTGCCGGTTCCTCCTCCTGTGCCTCCACTCCCGGGGACCTCGCCAGTGGTGGAGGTGAGGGGGGTGGTGGTGTCGAGAGGCTTGCTGGTCTCGGAGTCGACGCACGCCAGGGCGAGGGCGACGACTGCGAGACGGCGATCGAACATGCGGACTCCAGGTGGGCCGGTCTGACCCACGTAGCGGAGCGCGGAGTGGCGGGCCGGAGGGTGGGCCAGCGCGGCCACCCTGTCCACATGGCCAGGTATTCCCTGCCGCTCCGGCCCGTGGGCGAACGGGGCTGGCGTGGGCACCTTGTGCGCACTGAACCGGAGGACGGAATGAGCTGGACGACCCTCTCTGACGCGCTTGCAGATGCGGTGGAGCAGACCTCGGCGTCGGTCCTCGGGGTCCGCTCGGCGGGCCGCGGTCCGATCTCGGGCGTGGCCTGGGACGAGCGACATGTGATCACGGTGGGCCAGGTGGGTCGCGAGGCGACCACTGCCGTGCGGGACCCGTCCGGCGCGCGCCGTGAGGCTCGGGTGGTGGGGCGGGCTCGGCGCCTCGGTCTCACCTTGCTCGAGGTGGACGGCGGTCTCACGCCGGCCCGGTGGGGAGAGTCGGATTCCGTGCGGGTGGGTCATCTCGTGGTCGCTACCGGGAGGGTTCGCGGTGATCTGCACGCCAGCCTGGGAATGGTCGGGCGTGTGGGCGGGGCCTGGCGCACCCGATGGGGCGGCACGGTGGACCGGTACCTGGATGTGGACGGAGGCCTGCCTCCCGGAGGTTCGGGGGGGGCTTTGGTCGGACACACCGGCGAGGTGGTGGGCCTGAACACCGCCGGGCTCGTGCGCGGGGGCACCACGCTCCCGGTTGAGACGCTCCGCCGGGCGATCACGCGGATGCTGAGCGGCGGCGCGACCGAGCGGGCCTACCTGGGCACGTCGTTCATCCCGGTCGAGCTCCCCCCCGCTGTGGCCGAGGCTGAGGGCCGGGAGCGGGCGCTGCTGGCGGTCGCCATCGAGCCTGGAGGCCCATCCGACGTGGCAGGCCTGAAGCTCGGTGACGTGCTCCTCGCCTTGGGGGAGTCGACCTTCGACGGGCTGCCGGCGCTGCTCGGCTGGCTCGGGGAGCACCCGCCCGGCGAGGCGGTCGAGGCCAGGCTGATCCGGGGCGGCGTCGAGACGCGGCTGAGTGTCACGCCCACGCGACGGGGCGACTGACGGTCAGCGGCAGCGAAAGCCGAACAGCGGACCGGTGAGGGTGGGCTTGAAGTTGCCCACGGCGACGCCGCCGCTGCTGTCCCGCCAGGCGGGCCGGCCGGCGGCCGAGCGCCACTCGTAGGCGGGGGCGCCGCCTTCTTCCTTCCAGGTCTCGGGCGCGGCGTCGATCTCGGCGAGCCCGCCCTGACCGCGGCAGAACTCCGCGGCGGCATACCAGCTGATGTTGTTCACGGGCGCACCACCACGACCCGCTGGTGGGCTGCCGGCCGAGAAGTGCTCCACATACCCGGGCTCGGCGCGCCCAGCTGCGACGGCCGCTGCTCGGGACCACGCCGGATGAGCCACGATCCAGCTGGCGAACTGGGCGTTTGTGACCAGCGCGGACCCACCGCTGGCCGGCGCGGGGCGGGGGGTAGAGCGAGGAGCGGCCGCAGCGACCGGGGCGGGTTCGGGGTCTTCTGCGGGGGGCTCTGGCGGGGTGAGAGGGACGTGGAGCTGGGGCAGCTCACCCGACCATGGCACCACCACCGTCTCGGTGTGCACCGCGCAGCCGTCGCCGCACGGGCCATCCGGGCAGTCGGGGGCGCACTCACCGACGGCGAGCACCAACGCGTGCTCACCTGGGGGCACCGCGAAGGTGACGGTGCCGTCGCTCCAGCGCCCCGCGACGCCTCCGAGCTCGGCCCGAGCGGGCGCCGCGTCACCGGGGAGGGTGACCGCGACAGAGCGGGTGGGCACGGGGGGCAGCTCGAGGGTGATGCTCTGCCCAGCGGCGTCGACCACGGCGGGCGAGCTGCCCCGACCGCACCACGGCGCGCAGTCCGCCGGCAGGCACGGCTCGCACCCGATGGTCCAGGTGAGGGCGACAGGCCCACGGGGCACGTCGACGAAGGTGGAGTGGAAGCCGGAGGCCTCGTCGGGGGCGCGGCCGTCCAGCTGCACATGCGCGGGCACATCGGCGGGAAGTCCCGTGAGCGACACCTCGACGGTGGCGGGCGCCGGGTCGGACGTGAGCACGATCGCGGCGACCAACGCGGCTGCGAGCCCGAAGAGCCCGAGCAGACCCACGGCGCCGGCGCCCACTGCGATCGGCACCAGGGTGCGCGCGCGGGAGCTTGGCGTCGTGGTGTCTTCGGGCACGGTGGGCGGGTGGGCGAAGTCGCTCGAATCGCCGCGCCAGGTGGCGGCGGGGTCGCCGCCATCGGTGGCGTCGTCGCCTGCGACCGCCAGCGTCACGCCTCCGCCCCGGCGCATGGCGGGCACGGCGAGGTGGGCGCGCTTGGCGAGGGCCTGGGCGTCGGCCATCCGGAAGTCCGGGTCACTGCGGGTCATCTCACGGATCAGCTCACGCACGTCGCCGTGGTAGGCCGGACCGGGGTCGAGGGGCGGGTGGCTCTGCTTGCCCATCATGACCTGCATCGCTTGCTGCTTGGCGCTGCCCTGCCCGCTCACGGGGAACGCAACCTTGCCCGTCATGCACTCCCAGTACACGACGCCGAGCGCGTAGATGTCCCACTTGCGGGGATCGAGCCTGTCTGGCGCCACCCACTCCGGCGGCGCGTAGCTCACGGTGCCGAACGACACGCCCTTCTCGGTGATGCGTGTGCGATCCACCTCCACCGCGAGCCCGAAGTCGACGAACTTCACCGCGCCGTCGGACCGCAGCAGGATGTTCGCGGGCTTGATGTCGCGGTGGCACACGTTTCGGGCGTGCAGGTAGGACAGGGCGTCGGCGGTCTGCCGGATGAGATCCAGGGATTCGGCGAACGGCAGCGCGCCACGCCGGAGCCGATCGTCCAGCGACTCGCCCTCGACGAACTCCATCTCCAGGTACGGCGGCCGCGTGTTGGTGCGGACGTTCTTCACCCGGACGATGTTCGGATGGTCGAGGTCGTACAGGATCACGGCCTCGTTGATGAACCGCTGGCGCAGCCGCTCATCCCGCGAGAGCATCGAGTCGAGCACCTTGATCGCCGCCCGGATCCGTGGTGCGTCCTTGTTGTGGCAGCGGTAGACGGACGCCATCCCGCCCGCCCCGAGCGCGCGCTCGACGACCCAGAGGTCGATGAGGTCGCCCGCCTCGGACAAGATGCCCCCGCGCGCGCGCCCCACGACCCAGATGTCGATGAGGTCGCCCGCCTCGTACAAGATGCCCCCGCGCTCGCTGCCCCCCTTATCCATTGCCCCGCGATGGGGTAGTGTGCGGCGTGCCTCGGCCTCGCCCAGCCCGCCGCGCCGTTGCGCTCCTCGCACTGCTCCTCGGAGCAGCGCCGTGGACAGTTGCGCATGCGCAGGTCTTCGACGGCCACGGTGCCGTGCCGCCGCCGCCCACGGCAAACCCCGCCCTCCCGCTCACGGTGTTGTCGCCGACCGGGCAGCGCGCGGGGGAGTGGTCCGCCGGCGGGCTGCTGGAGCTGGTGGACGCGCCTGTCCTGTTCTACACGCTCGACGCCGCCGGAGAGCCGGAAGAGAGCCGGGCGCTGGCGGGCGCGTTCGCGGTGAACCTGCACGGTCGCTGGGCCGTGCGCGACCGGGTGCATCTGGGCGTCACAGCACCGGTATTCCTCGGGGCCTCCGGCGATGCGGGCGCGGGCGGGTTGGCCCTCGGAGATGCGCACCTGTGGGTGCCGATCTCACTCGTCGTGCCGGACACGGACGCGCGCGGGTTCGGGCTCGACCTCGTGCCGTGGCTCGATCTGCCCACGGGCGCGAGCCAGCGTCTGCTGGGCGATCGCGGGTTCAGGGGAGGGCTCGCGCCCGCGCTGGGCATCGGGGTTGGACCCATGCACTTCGCCACGCATGTTGGACTCGTGGCTGGCGGCACCGAGACCGTGGGACTGCAGCAGGTGGGTGGTGCTGCGCTCGTCGCTGGCGGTGCGGTGACGGCACGCCTCGGCCAGCTGGGGATCGGGCTCGAGGCGCGCTCCTCGGCGTCGCTGTCGGCCGCGGCGCGCCCGGACCTCGACGCGAGCGTCGACGCCGACACGGGTGGCGTGGCCGTGCCCACCGAGGTGATGCTCACGCTCGGCGCCGCCCTCCCGGGGCGGGCGTTCGCGCGGGGCGGCGTCGGGCG
>JBLFXJ010000193.1:0-15068 GCA_047609825.1 Myxococcota bacterium | reverse complement strand
GCGGGCCTGCACCTGGCGCACAGCCGCGGCGTGGATCTGCTCGTTGTCGCGGGCCACGCCGCCGATGTCGAACACCACGGCGATGGGGTCGATCTTCTGGCGGAGCTCGGCCCAGGCGGTGCGGAGCTCGTCGCGGCGATCGGAGGTGTCGCGGTCGAGCAGGGCGGCGGCCAAGGACCGGCCGTCGGGCAGGGCGACGCCGTTGAGCGAGAGGCCGAGGAGCTTGGCGAAGCTGGACTTGCCGGAGCCGTAGAACCCGGAGATCCATGCGGTGGGCAGCTCGGGCCCGCCCTTCTTGTCGAGCTCGGAGGCGATGTTGCGCAGCAGGCGCACGTACTGCTCGTGGATGCCGTTGGGCACCCGCCGGTGGTTCGGATGCCCCTCGTGCCATCCGCCGGTGATGATGTACTCCGAGACCTCGTCCTGGAGCTTCTCGGGGCTCTGCTCGTGGAAGTACACGACCGGCGGGATGTCTCGGGTGACCTCGGAGACGAACAGATCGCGGACGAGGCGGTCGCTCATGGGTAGATCCGGGGGCGGTAGTCGTTGTCCGGGTTGAGGATGCCCATGAAGGACAGCCCGGTCGGGCCGCGCCGTTCGCCCGGGTAGAGCAGGACTACCGGCACGTTTCGGGTGCGGCCGTCCAGGTGGCGGAGGAGCGCGGAGGAGCGGAAGAAGGGGTAGAGCGCGCCGGCTCGGCCGACGAGGGCGAGGGTGCGGTCGATGCTGTCGGGGTGGGCGTCGGCGTAGTCGGCGATGACGCGGCTGCAGTCGGCGGCGATGCCGTCGGGGCCCTCGATGAGCGGGGCGAGCTTGGCCTTGAGGTAGTTCAGGCCACGCTCGGGCTGGATGCCGCTGGTGCGCTTCTCCATCTGGATCACGCGGTCGACCCAGTCCTGGCCTTGGGCGCGCACCCGATCGAGCAGTAGCTTCTGCAGCGAGATCGAGAGCACGACCCAGCCGTTGGCGACCAGGTCGTTGGACAGCTTCTGCACCTCGCCGCGGAGCCGGAACTCCGCGGAGGGGTGGTAGGGCACGATGGCGAACCGGTAGTTGCGCATTGTGCTGATGCGCGGGCCGTCTTCGTGCACGAGGTCGTCGCGCAGGGCACGCAGAGCTTCGTGCAGCGGCGAGCGGTGGGTGTCGCTCATGCGCCACCTCCGGTGTGGGCGGCCCAGGCGGTGAGGGAGGCGTGGCGCCAGCCGTAGTCGAGCAGGTCGCCCTGGCGACGGAAGGTGAGCGCGTCGAGGCCCTTCAGCCGGTCTTCGAGGAGGGCGCCGTCGAGCCCCACAGACCGGAAGTAGGGGTTGGCGAGGAGGGTGCCGTCGAAGGTGAGGCCCCGGAGCAGGTAGATGCCGTAGGGGCGGGCGCCGGCGCCCCCGCGCGGGCGCGCGCGCCGGCGCGCGCCGCGCCCCCCGGCCTTGCTGTCGACGAGCCCGGCGCCGGCTGAGGCGGAGAGGAGCTTGCTGGCGAGCTGGATGCGGGTGCTCATCGTCCACCGGCCCGGCCCCTGCTCGCCGACCCAGTTCACGACCAGGTCGCGGGTGATCTCGGTGCGCAGGCCCGCCCGGCGATGGACCAGGGTGTCGCCGGTGAACGCGCGGTACAGCGGGTCGGCGAGCTGCAGGTGCCAGTGGCAGATCACCTGGCGGACGCCCGGATCCATGTGGCGCCAGGCGTGCAGCACGCGGAGGGCTTCGGGGAAGCTGTCGTAGCGCGCGCGGAAGTTGGCGAGCAGCACCTTCACCCGGGCCAGGCTCTTCGCGCCGAACCAGTACTGGTCGAACGCCTCCTGGGGATCGGCGGGCGTGCCAGGGACGGCGCGCTCCCAGTAGGCCCGTGCCTCGTGGACCTCGAGGGTGCACTTCATCAGCCGGGTGTGGATCTCGGTGACCTCGCCGGGGCGCGCGCTCATCGGGGGTCTCGGTAATGCGGCAGGGGGTAGGCATCGGGGATGGGGGCGAGGGCCGCGACCAGGTGGTCGGTGAGGCGCTCGAGGGACTCGGGCCGGGTGCCCTTGAGGCGGCGGCCGGCGGGGGCGGCGACGGCGTCGGCGCCAGGATGGGACTGCACCCAGGCGACGAACCGGTCGCGGTCCCACTCCGGGTGCACGACCTCGGCGAGCTGGGGCAGCGCGCGGGCTGGGGCGCGGCCGGCGGTCTTCAGGTCGCGGAGGCGCTCGTCGAGGCGCTCGTCGACGGCGAAGCCGAAGCGGAACAGGGTGGTGAGCTGATCGGCGTCGTGGGCCTTGGCGCGCAGGGTGGCGTCGTGCCGACGGGCGGCCTCGCGGGCGCCTTCGAGCACGGCCCAGCGCCAGGTGTGCGGGAGCAGCCGCTGGAACAGATCTTCGCCGCCGAACTCGCTGACGAGATCGGTGCGCCACCACCTCAGTCTGGGCTCCTCGCCGGACTCGCCGGCCCACGCGACGATGAGCTGGGCGGAGAGGATGTGGTCGAGGGTGGAGGTGGGAAGTGCCTTCGCGGTGGTCATTCGTCGCTCCCGGAGCTGCGGTCGCAGGGACCCGGCTGAGGGGCCGGGCCGGCCATCGTGCCACACGTTCGGGTGGGCGCCACGAACTCGGTGCGGGGCAGGGCGTGGGGCTCGGTCAGCGCACACCTCCTTCGCGTGCGGGTGTCGACGCCAGGCGGATGGCAGACCTACCACAGATGACGTCGGGAATCGGGGGCAGGCGTGGACGGATCGTTCGTTCGGGCGGTGGAAGTGACGAACTCTGCCGTCGGCCCTCGGCTGCGGATTCGGGGGATCGCGAGGCAGGGGGACGCGCGCGCCAGGCCCGAGTCGAAGCCTGCACACCGGTGCTCGACGGGGGCCGCCGGCGCGCCACCGTGCAAGCAGGTTGACATTTCAGTCATTCCCTGATTTCCACCCGCCATATTTTCGACCATAGGGTCGAAGCTGGACTCGCCGAAAACGACGAGTGATGTGACACATGCACATCACTCGTCGTTTTCGCGGAGTCCCCGTGCCCGACCTGCCCCGGTTCCGCTACGAGCGCTGGCCCCTCGACCGCGTGCGCACCGACCCCGACGAGCCCCCGCCCAGCGACGCTGAGGTCGAGCGACTGATGGCGAGCTTCGTCGCCTTCGGCCGGATGCACCCAGTGGTCGTGTCGGCCCAGGGCGAGCTCATCGCCGGTCGGCGCCGGGTGGCAGCGACCCGCCGCCTCGGGCAGACCCAGATCGACGTGGCGATTCCCGAGACCCAGGACCCCATCGCGCTGGCCGCCCTCACGGGCGAGGAGAACGTGGCCCGCGGCAAGGTGAGCGCCTGGTCGATGTGTGAGGCGGTGGCGACCCTGGTCGCATGGCACGACGACAACGCCCCTCGCGCATCCGTGGGGCACCCGACCTCCGACGCGGTGACGATGACCAGCATCGGCGAGCGCCTCGGCCTGGGACGCCGCTCCACCCACCGCTATCTCTCGATCTGGACCGGCCTCACCCCCGCCGCCCGCACCGCCCTCGCGTCCTCCCCATCCCTGGCCTCCTACACCGTCACCCAGCTCTCCGATCTCTCAAAGGCCGAGCCCGACGACCAGATCCGCATCGCCGAGGCCGCGCACCACCGACCGCTGAAGGAGCTGCTCACGGTCGTCACCCCGGTCGACCCGCCCGATGTGGACCGCCTCATCCGCACTGCCATCACCGCGCTCGAGGCCGTTGCCGCGGCGGACCCCAGCTGGACCGACCTGCTCGAGCTGGCCCGGGCCCGCGCCGCGATTCCGGTCCCCGCCCCGGAGCCGCCGCCCGAGCCCGCCCCCGAGCCGCCTCCAGCGCCCACCGAAACCCCGCCGGTCCTCGCCGTGCGCGCCGCCCTCCCCGATCTGGGCGCGGCCCTCACCACCGGCCTCGACGCCCTGTCCCGCGCCCGCCGCACCGGCCACTCCCCTCCCTTCACCGCCCACGCCCTCGGCCCGGAGCTCGTCGCCGCAGCCACCGCCCTCGCACCGCTGTTCGGCGGCAGCGTGATCGACGGCGTCCTCCACGCCCGGGCCGACACCGCCGCCGTGCTCACCACCCTCGCTGCGGTCCTCGCTCCCCGCGCCGCCCGACCCGGTGAGGCGGACCGTCTGGCCACCCACGTCGACGCCGTCGCAGCGGCCCATCGCCGACGGGATCCGACCGGCGCACGCGCCCTCTCGTCCGACGCCGCACTCGCCGCCGATCCCGGGTAGCCCCCCACATGCGCCCGTTCCACGATCTCACCGTCCGCGGCCAGGCCCGCCGCCTGCGCGCCCTCGCCCTCGCCCTCGCCCTCGCCCTCGCCGCCCTGCCCGCCTGGACACGCCGCCGCCGACGCGCTCATCGCCGCCGAGCGCGCCCGCGGCCCAGTCCTCGTCACCCACGGCGACCTGCACCAGTGGAATGTGCAGGTCTCACGCGGCGTGCTGCGGCCGCTGGACCTCGAGGACGTGATGTCGGCCACGCCGTCCCTCGATGTGGGCACGTCGCTCTCCTACGTCGTCACCCGGCCCGAGTTCCCGGCCCTCCGAGACGCGTTCCGCGACGGCTACTCGGCGGTCCGCCCATGGGTTGAGCACGCCCCCGGCGACGTGGAGCGCCTGTGCTTCCCCCGCCGGCTCGACCTGCTGAACATCGTCGCGGGAATGTCCGGTAGACGAGGCGACGTGGCGAGCGCGCGTGGAGACGGTGGCAGACCTGGCCCGAACCCTCGTCTGACCTACGGGATCGCGGGCAGCCACCAGTTGAGCAGCACCAGCAGCGTGCCGAGCGCGATGACCGGCGAGGCGACCCCGAGGACCGCAGCGACCACGCCCCGAGCCAAGCGGGAGTCGCTGCGCCCCGCCCACAGCGCAAGCTCCAGCACCACCAACGGAACGACGTAGAACGCGAAGTCCATCACCACATCCAGCGGCCCATCCCAGGTGTCGGTGTGACCCACGAGCCCGCCCGCGGCGAGCGCCCACAGGCCGTACCCCACCCGGTACAGGAACGAGGACGCGCCGAGCACGAACAGCCGGAGCGCCCAGGTGCGGTGGGCTGTCACGTCCGCCGCGCGCCCGTACCGCCAGGTCTGGGCCGCGGCGGTGAGCATCAGCGCGCCGTAGAGCCCGAAGCCGAGGTCCATCGCCAGGCCGCCGATCGTGCCGGCCATGAGCACGAAGGCCAGTCCGGCAACGCCCACAATTCCGGCAGAGGCCACATACAACCGACCGTTCCACCGGTGAATCGTCGGCGCCCATCCCTGCAGTGAGGGCACCAGGCGCACGAGCTGGACCGGTCCCGCGAGGCAGACGATGGCGCCCGCGAGCAGGTGCACCCCCATGGCGGCGTTGCCGAATCCGCGGCCGCCAACGTGCAGGTTGGGCAGCACCACGTTCCACCACGCATCCTGCCCGACCGCGATGGCGACCCCGTACAGCCGGAGGATGTACGCCGCGAACAGCGCCTGGCCGACGGCGAGCACGATGATCAGCGCCAGCGGAACGGGGCGCACGGCAGACTTGGGCGAGGCGGAGGAGGACATGGTGGATCATACCTCCGCGCCATCGGGATACGAGGGCCACCACGCGATGGAGCCCCGCATGAACGCGCCCAAGCGCTATCAGCCGGTCCACCCGGTCCGCATCGTCACCGCCGCATCCTTGTTCGACGGCCACGACGCCGCGATCAACATCATGCGGCGCATCCTGCAGGCCACCGGCGCCGAGGTGATCCACCTCGGCCACAACCGGTCGGTGGCCGAGATCGTGGACTGCGCGATCCAGGAAGACGCCCAGGGCATCGCGCTCACCTCGTACCAGGGCGGTCACACTGAGTACCTGAAGTACATGTACGACCTGCTGCAGGAGAAGGGTGCGGACGTGCGCATCTTCGGCGGCGGCGGCGGCACCATCCTCCCCTCCGAGATCGAGGAGCTCCACGCCCACGGGATCGACAAGATCTACCACCCCGATGACGGCCGCCGGCTGGGCCTGCAGGGGATGATCGACGAGGTGGTGAAGGGCTGCGACTTCGAGAAGCGCACCGCTTCGTTCATCGACCAGCTCGACGCGCTGACGGTGGACGCTGATGCCGTGCTCGCGGGACTGATCACGGTCGCCGAGACCCACCCCGAGGCCTACGCCACCATCCGCGATGCGGTGCGGGCCAAGGCCATCCGCACGGTGCCGGTGCTCGGCATCACAGGCACGGGCGGCGCGGGCAAGTCGTCGCTGGTCGACGAGCTGATCCGCAGGTTCATCGCCGACCACACCGACAAGCACATCGCCGTGATCTCGGTCGATCCCACCAAGCGGCGCACCGGGGGCGCGCTCCTCGGCGACCGCATCCGGATGAACAGCGCGAGCCACCCTCGGGTGTACATGCGCTCCCTCGCCACCCGCCAGGCGAACCTCAGCGTGTCGGCCCACGTTCAGGACGCGGTGGACCTGTGCCGGGCGGCCGGGTTCGATCTGGTGGTCGTGGAGACCAGCGGGATCGGTCAGTCCGACACCGAGATCGTCGATCACAGCGACGTATCGCTGTACGTGATGACCAGCGAATACGGCGCCGCCACCCAGCTGGAGAAGATCGACATGCTCGACTTCGCCGACGTGGTGGCCATCAACAAGTTCGACAAGCCGGGATCCCTCGACGCTCTGCGCGACGTGCGCAAGCAGTACAAGCGCAACCACATGCTGTTCGCCGCCCCCGACGACAGCCTGCCAGTGTTCGGCACCATCGCGAGCCAGTTCGGCGACCCCGGCGCGGACCGCCTGTACGTGACGCTGATGGGCCTGCTCGCAGAGCGCACTGGCGCTCCCTTGGCCTCGAGCCTTGTGCTCACCGACGCGATGTCCAGCAAGCCCGACATCATCCCGCCGGATCGGGCTCGCTACCTGGCTGAGATCAAGGAGACCATCGGGCGGTACGACGCCTGGGTCGACACCCAGGCCGGGCTCGCCCGCCAGCTCCAGCACCTGCGCGGAGCGGTGGACCACCTGCAGGCCACGGCGGCCGCCGCCGAGGTGAACGCCGCCCGCGCCGGGCTCACTGCACCTGCAGCCCCCGACTACGTGGCTGATCTCGCCGCCCGCGCGGATGCGCTGGAGGGGCAGCTCGACCACACGGTGCGCGGCCTGCTGAACGACTGGGATGCGCTGGTGGAGCGCTACTCCGGCGACACCTACGCCTACACGGTTCGGGGCCGCACGCTCACCCAGCCGCTGCGCACAGAGAGCCTGTCCGGCACGTCGATCCCGCGGGTGAGCGTGCCCCGGTATGACGGCTGGGGCGACCGCCTGCGGTGGCTGCTGCAGGAGAACGTGCCCGGGTACTTCCCGTATACGGCGGGCGTGTTCCCGCTGAAGCGCACCGGGGAGGACCCCGCGCGGATGTTCGCCGGCGAGGGCGGCCCGGAGCGCACCAACAAGCGGTTCCACTACGTGTCGCGCGGCCTTCCGGCGGCGCGGCTGTCCACCGCATTCGATTCGGTGACGCTGTACGGCGAAGACCCGGCCCACCGCCCCGACATCTATGGAAAGGTCGGCAACTCGGGCGTGTCGGTGGCCACGGTGGACGACGCGAAGAAGCTGTACTCGGGTTTCGACCTGTCGGCGAAGACCACCAGCGTGTCGATGACCATCAACGGTCCGGCGCCGATGGTGCTCGGGTTCTTCCTCAACGCCGCCGTCGACCAGCAGTGCGAGACCCACATCCGGGCCGAGGGCAAGGTGGAGGCCGTGGAGGCCGCGATCGACGCCAAGTATGCGGCGCTCGGCCAGCCACGGCCTCGGTACCAGGGCGACCTGCCGGAGGGCAACGACGGCCTGGGCCTGCTGCTGCTCGGGGTGAGCGGGGACGAGGTGCTCGACGCCGAGACCTACGCGCGCATCAAGGAAGACACGCTGCAGCGGGTGCGGGGCACGGTGCAGGCCGACATCCTCAAGGAGGACCAGGCGCAGAACACCTGCATCTTCAGCACCGAGTTCGCCCTGCGGATGATGGGCGACATCCAGCAGTACTTCACCGATCACCGGGTGAAGAACTTCTATTCGGTGTCGATCAGCGGCTACCACATCGCTGAGGCCGGCGCGAACCCCATCAGCCAGCTCGCGTTCACCCTGGCGAATGGGTTCACCTTCGTCGAGTACTACCTGGCCCGCGGCATGCACGTGGACGACTTCGCGCCAAACCTGTCGTTCTTCTTCAGCAACGGGCTCGACCCGGAGTACTCGGTGATCGGGCGCGTCTCCCGCCGCATCTGGGCCAAGGCCATGCGGGAGCGGTACGGCGCTGGGCCGCGAAGCCAGAAGCTGAAGTACCACATCCAGACGAGCGGACGGTCGCTGCACGCGCAGGAGATCGCGTTCAACGACATCCGCACCACGCTCCAGGCGCTGTATGCCCTGAACGACAACTGCAACAGCCTGCACACCAACGCCTATGACGAGGCCATCACCACCCCGACCGAGGAGTCGGTGCGGCGGGCGCTGGCCATCCAGCTCGTGATCAACAAGGAGCTGGGGCTGTCGAAGAACGAGAACCCGATCCAGGGCTCGTTCTTCATCGAGTGGCTCACCGACGAGGTGGAGCGGCGGGTGCTCGAGGAGTTCGACCGCATCTCCAGCCGCGGCGGCGTGCTGGGCGCGATGGAGCGGATGTACCAGCGCAGCAAGATCCAGGAGGAGTCGCTGCACTATGAGCACCTCAAGCACACGGGTGAGCTCCCGCTGATCGGGGTGAACACCTTCCTCGACCCCAACGGCAGCCCCACCATCATCCCGTCCGAGGTGATCCGGGCCACGCCGGAGGAGAAGGAGTACGCCATCAACAGCCTGGCGGCGTTCCAGGCGCGCAACGCCGCGCGGTCGGGTGCAGCGCTGGAGCGGGTGCAGGCGGTGGCGCGGGAGCACGGCAACCTGTTCGACACCCTGATGGAGGCCACCAAGGTGTGCTCGCTGGGTCAGATCTCCGGCGCCCTGTACAGCGTCGGCGGGCAGTACCGCCGGAACATGTGACCGCGTGCTCGCCAGTGTGTACCGGCAGTTTGGTCCAGCGAGCGTGCTGCGGGTGGAGGACGTGCCGCCCCCGCCCATGGGACGGAGCTGCTGCCGGGTGCGGGTGGAAGCGTGCGCGCTGAACCCGAAGGATGTGCTTGTCCGCAAGGGCAAGATGGTGTGGCTGACGGGGCGTCGATTCCCGCGGATTCCCGGGTATGACCTGGCCGGAACGCTGCTGACGGAGGCGGACGGGCTGCCGACGGGCACGCCGGTGTACGGGATGGTGGATTCACACCAGGGCCGGGCGTGCGCCCAGGAGGTGGTGCTGGGCGTGCGGCATGTCGCGCGACGACCTGCGGGCCTGAGCGCCATCGACGCCGCCTCCCTGCCGCTGGCCGGCCTCACCGCGCTGCAAGCCCTCAGGGATCAGCTCGGCGTGGAGCCTGGGGCCTCGGTGCTGATCAACGGCGCATCGGGCGGCGTGGGCACGCTGGCGGTGCAGATCGCGCGGCAGCTCGGGGCGCGGGTGACCGGCGTGTGCAGCGGCCGCAACGCCGAGTTGATCAGGGAGCTCGGGGCCCACGCGGTGGTCGACTACACGACAGAAGACGTGCGCGCACTCCACGGCTTCGACCACGTGTTCGATGTGTTCGGTAGCCTGCCCTGGCCCGTGGGCCCCTTGCTCGCGCCCGGCGGCCGGTACTGCACCACCATCGTGCGGCCAGCCTTCCTCGCCCGCGGTGCCCTGGCCCGGATGGGGCTGCACCGCGCCCACTTCGTCTATGTGCGAAGCCGCCGCCGCGATCTCGACCAGCTCGCGGCGTGGGTGGACGCGGGCGCGCTGCGCCCGGTGGTGGATCGCGTGCTCGATCTGACCGCCGCTGCAGATGGCCATCGGCAGCTGGAGACCCGCCGCACACGGGGAAAGGTGGTCGTGCGCATGCCCTGACGCGGCACGGCACCCACAGACTCGATATGCCAGGTGAGCAATCTGTCGTGGAGACCACATGCGCTCGATTCTTGCCCTCGCCCTTCTCCTCCCCGGCTCGGCCCTCGCGGTGGACATCACCGTCTCCGGCGCCTGCCCGGGCCCGCTGACGTTCAGCATGACCGGCATCAGCCCCGGCGGCCAGGTGGCCGTGCTCACCGCGAACAGCCCCGGCCTCTCCGCTGTCCCCGCCGGCCCGTGTGCCGGCGCCGAGCTTCCCCTCGACCCGCGCGGCCTGTCCCTGCGCGTGATCCGCACCGATGCCGACGCCGACGGCATGGACATGATCATGCCGGCCGTGCCCGCGCCGGCCTGTGGCCTGTACGTCACGGCCCTCGACCTCACCACGTGTGAGGCCGCCGAGCCGATGATGATCCCCGAGGCCGGGCCCATCGACGCCACCCTGTACGCCGCCGTGGGCAGCGGCGGCGGCTCCGGCCTGTTCGCGATCGACACCGCCACCGGCGCCGTGACGCCGATGGCCGACCCCGGCGTGCCGATCACCGGCATGGCGGCTGACGGCGCTGGCAATCTGTACGTCATCCAGGGCGGCGGCCTCGGCGTGGGCAACCCGAACGCCGGTGCCATCGCCATGCTCGATGCCGCCAGCGGCGCCCTGGCGCCCGTGGCCCTCACCGCTCAGATCGAGACCTCGCTCGAGTGGGCCGATGGCACGCTGTTCGCGGCCGACGAGAACACGCAGTACGCCTCCATCGACCCGGCCACGGGTGCGGTGACGGTGCTGCCCGGGCTCCCCGACGGCACGAGCTATGGCTTCGCCCTGGCGTGGGATGGCGCCCAGATGTGGCGCCTGAACGACACCGACCTGCAGATGGTCGACCCTGACGGCAGCAGCCTGACGGTCGCCGCGATCAGCGGCCTGCCCGGCGGCAACGGCGGCGGCGCCACGGTTCACGAGGGCCAGCTGTGGGGCGCGTTCGACGACGGCGCTGGCGGCACCGGCCTGTTCATCATCGACACGCTCACGGGCGCGGCCACCTACTCGGGCATCTCGATCCCGGTCGACAGCATCGACGCGCTGGCCAGCACCACGCCCTGATCTGGGCTGTGGCGGAACGCTCCGGGGTCGTCTACAACGAAGGCACCCCGGAGTGTTCATGCTCGTCCTGCTCCTCCTCGCGCCGCTCACCGCCCAAGCGGTCGAACTCACCATCTCGGGCTCGTGCCCGGGTCTGGTGACCCTCACCTCGTCTGGGGTCACGCCGGGCGGCTCCATGGCGCTCGTGTCGTCGACTGCGGACGGCGAGCTCGAGATCCCGGTCGGCCCGTGCACCGGCACGGTGCTTGCGCTCGATCCGGCCGGCGCGAAGCTCCGGTCCAGCCCGGTCGACGACGACGCGGATGGCGTGGTGTCGGTCACCCCGTCGGTGCCGGGCGCAGCATGCGGCCAGCGGGTGGTCGCGGTCGACCTCACCACCTGCGAGGTGTCGGGCGTGGCGTTCGTGCCCGACCTCGTGCCGGTGGACGCCGTGATGATGGCCGCCAGCGGCGCCGGTCGGAGCGGCCTGTGGGCCATCGACCCGGTCGCTGGCACCGCCGTCTGGGTGGCCGACCCCGGTCGACCGATCACCGGCCTCACCTTCGACGAAGCGGGCACGCTATACGCCATACAAGGCGGCGGGTACAGCGCCGTCGCCAACCCCACCTACGGGCAGATCGACGTGGTGGACCCGAGCACGGGCACCCTCGAGGCCATCGCCGAGACCGGCCAGTACGAGACCTCCCTCGCGTGGGGGGGGGGGCTGCTGTACGCGGTGGACGAGAACACCGAGGTCGCCACCATCGACCCTGGCTCCGGCCTGATCGAGGTGCTGCCTGCCCGCGCTGACGGGGAGGGCTTCGGCTACGCGCTGGCCCACGACGGCGAGACCCTGTGGCGGGTGAGCGACACCGGGCTGTACACGATCGACGCGCTCGGTGTGGACACCCTCATCGCGCCGGTGTCGGGGGCGCCCGGCGGCAACCGCGGGGGCGCCACCTTCCACGAGGGCGAGCTGTGGATCGCCATCGATGCCGGCCCAGCGGGCACCTTGCTCGCGACCGTCGACACGGTGACCGGCGTGGCCACGCCCACGGGGATCCTGATCCCCGACACCAGCATCGACGCGCTGGCCAGCCGCACGCCGTAGGTTCGGGCTGCGGACTACAGCCCCGTGCACCGCCGGGATCACATGGCGGGGGGCGGCACCGTCGCGCGAGCGGCTATACTGCGCGCCAACAAGGTCACCGCGAGCACCGTGGCGGCCGACCTTAGTGGGGTCCCAATGCGAACGTCCGTGCTGCTGCTGTTCGTCCTCCTCGGCTCGCTCACAGGCTGCGGGTCGACCGACCCGTTCATCGAGAACTGTGACGACGGGCTCGACAACGACCAGGACGACCTGGTGGACTGCATCGATCCCGACTGCCTGGGCGACTGCCCCGAGCTGTGCGGCGACAGCCTGGACAACGACGGCGATGCGTTCATCGACTGCGCCGACAACGACTGCGACGGCCTGTGCGGCGAGCAGTGCGCCGACGGCCGCGACAACGACAACGACGGCCTGACCGACTGCGCCGACCCGGACTGCAACCAGCCGTTCTGTGCCGAGAAGTGCGAAGACGGGATCGACAACGACGCCGATGGCGACGTGGACTGCGACGACATCGACTGCGTCACGCCGCTGTGCCCCGAGGACTGCTTCGACCTGTTCGACAACGATGGCGACGGGCTGGCGGACTGTGCCGACGACGGCTGCGATGGCTCGTGTCCCGAAGTGTGCGACGACGGCCGCGACAACGACGGCGACGGGCTCATCGACTGCGACGATGACGACTGCGACGGGCTCACCTGCCCTGAGGTGTGCACCGACTCGCGGGACAACGACAACGACGGCCTGACCGACTGCGTCGACCCCGACTGCGAGCGGTTCTGCGACACCGACGAGGACGGCTTCCTCGACTCTGCGGCCGGAGGCGACGACTGCGACGACGCCGACCCCGACACCTACCCGGGCGCGCCCGAGGTGTGTGACTTCGGCGCAGACAACGACTGCAACGGCCTGGCCGACGACGACGACCCGGGCGTGGATCCGTCCACCGCCGTGTTCATCTTCGTGGACCGCGACGGCGACGGTGCGGGCGACCCCGCGAGCGGCCGCCTGCGGTGCCCCGGCGATGGCCTGGTGCGCAACGACGACGACTGCGACGACACCAACGCCGACCGGTTCCCCGCGAACCCCGAGGTGTGCGACGACGGGGTGGACAACGACTGCGACGGTCTGGCCGACAACGCCGATCCGAGTCTCGATCTCAGCACCCAGAGCGAGTGGTGGCGCGACAGCGACGGGGACGGCTTCGGCGACGCATCCGACTCCGTGCGGCGCTGCTCGCAGCCGGACGGGTTCGCCGACAACCCCGACGACTGCGACGACTCGAACCCCGGCGTGGGCGGCCCGCCCTGCTGATCCCCGGTCGCGCGTGCCCCTGACGCGCGACGCACTTCAGGTTGGGGTCCAGTCTGCTCGTCTGCGATCCGGCCCGAGTGTAGCGCAGGATACCTGCGCAGATCGGGCCGGCCCTTGACTCGGGCCTGGACCACCGGACGGCGCTCGCCGTCAGCTGACAGCCTCGGGTCAGCGCCAACCCTCATGTGAGTTCGAGGGTTGGGCTTGACCGTGCTATGGTGCCGGTACCCTCCGGCGCGCCTGCTCAGGTGCGCCACACCGTCCCACCGACACCGCCCCCGAGGCACCCATGCTGCTCTGGCTCGTGGCGTCCGCCGCTCTGGCCCAGGACCCGTCCAGCCGGCTGAACAGCCAGCTCTTCCGCCCCGCTTTCGACAGCGAGGGCACGTTGTGGACCGAAGACGCCCGGGTTCGCCCCGACGGCTACGGCACCGTGCGCACCTTCTTCCAGTACGCCAATTCGCCGTTTCGGTACCGCGACGCTGACGGGGAGATGAGCCGCGCGGTGTCGGATCTGGCCGAGCTCGACGTGCTCGGCAGCGTGAACTGGCAGCACCTCCGCCTGGGCGTGCACGCGCCGGTGTACATGTACACCGCCTCCCCCGAGGCGAACAACGGCGGGGGCATCGGCGATCTGGCGCTCGACCTGAAGGGCACCGTGCTCCAGCGAGAGCAGAACCCGGTCGGGCTGGCCCTCGGCGGCCGCCTGCTCCTCCCCACCTCCTCGGTCGACCCCGCCCTCGGCGCGGCCTCCACCGGGTGGGAGCTCACCGCCATCGTGGACCGCCGGTTCGGCAACTTCCTGGTGGTCGGCAACCTCGGCACCCGGGGCGTGCCCGAGGCGCAATACGAGACGGTCGGCTGGGGCGACCAGGCGTTCGGCAAGATCGGCGCCGGCTGGCTGCTCCCGCGCAACAGCGGCCTGTCCCTCGACGTGGCCACCCAGACCAACTGGGCGAGCCAGTACCGTCCGGCAGGCACCGCGGCCGAGGCCATGGCCGGTGGCTGGTTGCCGGTGGCCGGCGACTTCGTGCTCCGCGGCGGCCTGTCCGCCGGACTGTCCCGCAGCCCAGGCGCCCCGCTGTTCCGCGGCGTGGTGGGTGTGAGCTGGGAGCCCGACCCGTACCCGGATCGCGACCTCGACGGCCTGGTCGACCGGGACGACCGGTGCCCGGTGCAGGCTGAGGATGTGGACGGCTTCGACGACGGCGACGGCTGCCCCGACCGCGACACCGCGGTGCGGTTTGCAGCGACCGACACCGAGGGCGCGGCGGTGGTGAACCCGTTCGTGACGATCACCGGGCCCCAGGATGCAGTGGCCGAGGGCGACGCCCTCGCCGCGCGACTGCACCCCGGCATCTACGATGTCGAGGCCACGGCCGACGGCTACGACACGCTGCGCACCCAGTTCGTGGTGATGGACAGCGGGGAGAGCCTGGACGTGGCGCTCCAGCTCACCGCCAAGGTGGGCGGCGTGCGCGTGTGGGCGGTGGACCCGTCCGGCCGCCGGGTCGAGGCCCAGGTGGCGATCAGCGGCAACGGGCCCGTGTCAGCCGATGGATCGGCGGTGAACCTGCCGATCGGCGAGCACAGCCTCGTGGTCACTGCGGATGGTTTCCTCGCGGATGCGGTGAGCCTGCACGTGGACCGC
>JBLFXJ010000192.1:0-15241 GCA_047609825.1 Myxococcota bacterium | reverse complement strand
TGGGGCACCGCCCTCCTCGCCGTCACTCTGATGGGCGGCGCACCGATCGCCTCGGGCTGCGCCTTCACCTTGCTGGTGCGCTGCCTCGGCAGCCAGCGCGCCAGCGGGCTCTACGTAGCGAACACCGTCGGCAGCATCGCCGGCGCCTGGGTGGGAGGTCTGTGGGCCATGCCCGCCCTCGAGGCTCGTGGCTCGGTGCTCCTGTTCGCGGGCCTCGCCGCTGCATCCGCGGCTCTGCTCGCCCGCAAGCCCTGGCCTGCGATTCCCGCCGTGGCGCTCGCCCTGGTCCTGCCAGGGTGGGATGCGCAGCTGTTCGCCGTCGGCATCCACCTGCGGATCTCCGACTTCTCCGACCCTTCCCCTCGGGCCGTACGCCAGTTCGCGGACGAGGGCTGGGAGCTGCTGACCTACGATCATGGCAGCACCGGAGCCGTCGCCGTCGGGCGCAGCATCCGCACGGGCAATGTGTGGATGTCGATCAACGGCAAGGTGGACGCCTCCACGGGCGACGACATGCCCACCCAGCGCCTGTCCGGCACGTTGCCACTGCGCGCCGCCGGCGGAGCCCAGGACGTGCTGGTCGTCGGCCTCGCGTCCGGCGTGACTGCGGGGGCCGTGCTCGCCGAGTCAGGGGTGCGGGCCCTCACATTGATCGAGCTGGAGCCGGCGGTGGTGCGCGCCTCCCACCACTTCGACCACGTGAACGGGCGCCCGCTGGATGATCCTCGGACTACCTTGATCATCGATGATGCCCGCGCATTCCTGCAGCGGCCGGGGCCCCAGTTCGACGTGATCGTCAGCGAGCCGAGCAACCCGTGGATCACAGGCGTGAGCAGCCTGTTCACGCTGGAGTACTGGCAGGCCGTTCGAGCAAGGCTTCGGCCGGGCGGCGTCGTGTGCCAGTGGGTGCAGCTGTATGGCCTCGGCCCCGATGAGCTCCGCGGCGTGCTGCGCACCTTTCGCCAGGTGTTTCCGGACACCTGGCTGTTCATCACCGTCGCGGGGTCCGATGTATTGCTCATCGGGGGCGTACCCGAGCTGCCCGCAGACCTGCCCGCCGAGCCCGTGCTCACGCCGGAGGAGATCCGCAGGTTCGCCGGCACGGGCTGGCTGAACACCGACGATCGGCCGCGGGTGGAGTGGGAGGCGCCTCGCTGGCTGCACTACGCGACGGGCGCGAGCAATGCCGCGCTCCTCGAGGGCGCGCGCAGCCGGCCCCCGGTCACTCCAGAGTGATGTCCTGGAAGTTCGGGCCCGCGGCCACTTCGAAGGCGAAGCCGTCGAGCACGTAGCGACCGGTCGGGAGCAAGCCACGGAAGTAGCGACCGTCAGCGAGTCGCTCCCGGGCATGGTTGATGCTGGCGCGCTCGTCGGGAGCGAATGGCGCCTCGGGACGGATCAGCACCGGCGTGCGCGGCTCGGACACGCGCATCCGGACGCGGCCGAAGCGTGATTCGAGGTCGTCCAACGCCTGCATCGCCTCGTCGATGGGGGTGCCCGGCTCCACCACATGGCCGGCACCCGCACGGCTCGCCGCTCTGAGCCGGACGAGCACCGCCAACATGTCACCCCGGTCGCGAGCGGCGCGTGCTCCGAGCAGATGGGCCGACACCGACGGGGGCTCGCCGAGCTCGACCAGCTTGGTGTACACCCGCTCGACACCCGCCCACGCGTTCTTCGTCGCGAGGGACCCCAGCTCCTGGTCGAGCCGCTCGGTCTCGGGTGTCGACGACTGTGCCGCTTTGCCAGCGAGTGCTGGGCCCGCCGCGGTGAGGATGACAGCGATGAGGAAGGTTCGCATGGCGCGATGATAGCCGCAGTGCGCGGTCAGGGCATCCAGGGCGTCGCGACAGGTGCCACGAAGCGCCCCTGTCCCCCGGTGCGTTGGCCTCACTCACTTCTCTCTGCGACGGCGTCCCTCTTCTTCTTCCACCCGGAACGTGAACGGTAGCGTCACGTCGCCGACGCCGTCCGGGGAGGTCGGCACCGGTGGCGCCCACGTATCGACCACTTTCTCCAGGCACTGGAGCATCGCCCGGTCGTCGATCTCGCCGTACACCGACGTGCTCACCACGAAGCCGTCACCGCGGATGACCGCGTTGAGGAAGGCATGCCCCGCCAGCTCCGGCCGCTCGGCATGCCGGCGCTGGTAGCAGACCTGGACCAGCGGAACAAGCCGTTTGGCCGACGCTTCCGCCGCATCGAGCGCGATCGGACCGGTGATGCGAGCTTCGTGCCGGTACACCTTGGCTGGCGACTCGGGATCGGGGTCCGGCCACAGCGCGATGGACGGCGTGGCGCGCGCGGCCGCGGGCCCTGGCGGGGGCGGCTGAAGCTCGGCGTCGTCGGGAGGTTCGACCGCCGCCACCTCGACTGTGGGCGCGGGGTCTGGGGCCTCCTCGACCGCTGGGCTGACCACCGCGACAGCCTCCGTCTCCGTCTCCTTGGGAACCGGTTCGCGCGACGGCGCGGGGAGCGGTGCCGGCTCGGTCCGAGCGACCACCAGCCCCGGCGCGTCGAGACCGTCGCCCGGGGTCAATGTCGCCCCGAACCACCCGGCCGAGGCTACCGCGTCGCCCAACCCTGACACCGCGGCAAACAACGGTGCGGTGACCTCCGACACGGGCAGTTCCGTCGTGACCTCGAACTTGCGCAGGGGCAGCACCCAGAACTCGCGCCAGTCCACCCCCGCGGCGCCGGAGGTGCTCTGCTTGCGCACGGTGTACTTCACGTCCGGCAGCACCATCCCCTCCTGGGCCGCCACCACGAGGCGGTAGTTGCCCCGATCCACCGTGACTCCCTCGAACTCGGCCTGGATCAACGTGTCTTCGGCCGCGCGGGTGCCGAGCTTGGCGCTGTAGGTGGCGTGGATGTCCAGGCGGTCACCGTCGCGCTCGAGCCGGATCTGCACGTCGCCAGCACCGGTCTCGCGCAGCCGCTGCACCAACCGCTCCGCGAGGCTCGGCGTGGACAGCGGCACCGATTCGGCCGACAGCGCCGACTCCATCGCGGTCACGCAGGCCTCGGCGTCCCTGCAGCCGAAGAACAGCGGGTCGATGTTCTCCAGGGTGCGCTCCACCTCGAACAGGTGGGTGTAGGGATCGTACCGCACGGTCGTGATCAACCGCTCGAAGCCCTCCAGGCAGGCCATGTGGCCCAGGAAGATGGCGGCCACCCCGAGGAGCATCAAGATCCGACGCAGCATCGGGCCTCCCACGGCCGAGATAGCACATGCGCCCGCTCCGGGGCCGCATGAACGGCGCGCACACGACACCCTTCGCGACGCCTCCTCGACTCGTGACACCCGATGACCGGCCCACTCGACGCACGAGCAGTTAGTGATTGACCACTCACCCCAAGTGGGTAAGTGAGCAAACACTCACTAACGTCGAGGCACCCCATCGCACGTCCGCGCCAAGTATCGACCGACGACATCCTCACCGTGGCCAGGGAGGTGTTCCTCGAGCTGGGTCCGGCCGCAACCACCACCGAGATCGCGCGGAGGGTGGGGCTGTCACAGGCCGCGCTGTTCAAGCGCTTCGGCACCAAGGGCGACCTGCTCACGGCAGCGCTGAAGCCGCCGAACGAGCCCCCGTTCCTGGAGGTGCTCGCCACCGGGCCAGAAGACGCTCCGCTCGCGCCGCAGCTGCGACGGGTGGGACTCGCGATCGCGGCGTTCTTCCGCGAGCTGATCCCGTGCATGGCGATGCTCCGGGCCACTGGCGTCGACCACCACAAGCTGCTGGCCAGCTACCCGGTTCCTCCACCCGTGCGCGCCCACATGGCCCTCACGGGCTGGCTCGGCCGGGCGAAGGAGATGGGCCGGGTGAGACCGAACGTCGACGTGGCATCCGCCGCCCTGGTGTTCCTCGGCGCCCTGCAGTCCCGGGCATTCCTGACCCACCTGCTCGGCGACGCGCACACGTTCGCCCAGGACGACGCCACCTACATCGACCACCTCGTGGACGTGCTGTGCAACGGCATCCACAGCGAGGAACACCCATCATGAGACCGGAACCTGCGCGCACGGCGTGGACCCTCCTCGGTGCTGCCGGCCGGCCGTTCGCTGTGGCGCTGGCGCTGTTCATCGCACTGCCCGCCACGGCGGGCCAGCTCGAAGCCCTCGGGCCCGACACGACGGCCACCTGGTCCACCGGGCCCTCTGAGCCGGTTCAGGCGGCCCCGTGGTGGCAGACCTTTGGCGATCCGAAGCTCTCGGCCGTGCTCGACGCGGGCCTGGAGGGCAACAACGACCTTCAGGCCACCTGGGGCCGGGTGGACCAGGCACGCGCCCTCGCACTGCAGGCGGCCTCACCGCTGATGCCGTCCGTGAGCTTCGACATCGGGTGGACTACCCAGCCCTTGTCGGCGTTCGGATTCCAGTTTCAGGCGATCGGGCTCGGCGGCAGCTCGAGCGCCGGGGCCGCCGCGACCGGTGCTGCAACCACGACCCCGCCCACAACTGGTGGGACCGGCACTGCGACAGGCACCGGCACCGGCACCGGGACAGGGACAGGGACAGGGACAGGGGCACCCGCCCCCACGCTGCCGACCCCCGAGCCCCTTCCCGAGCTGTTCCACAGCGGCCAGGGCGCGTTCAATGCCCGGTGGCTGCTCGACATCTTCGGCCGCCAAGCTCACGGGTGGAGGGCGAGCCACCACGAGGCCCAGGCCGCAGGGGGCGACATCTCGGCCCAGGCGGTCGTGGTCACCACACTGCTGGCCGAGGCCTACTACGACGTAGTGGTGTCCCGGGCGCGTCTCGAGGTCCTGGCCCGGCAGGCCACAGCACAAGAGCAGCTCCTGGAGCTGGTGCGCCTGCGCTACGAGGCCGGCGGCGCGAGCGGCCTCGACGTGCTCCAGCAGCAGCAGGCATTGGCCCAGACCCACGGCCTGCTCCCCCCCGCCAGGGCCGGCCTCCGCGCCCGTGAGCTCCAGCTCGCGGTCCTGCTTGGACGGGCGCCGATGGACACCCCCACCGTTGCCCAGGCGCTGCCCGCCCCCGCACCGCTCCCGCGTCTGGGCCGACCCGCCGATCTGGCCGCGAATCGACCCGACCTCGGCGCCAACGCGGACCGCCTCACCGCGGCACGGAAGCGGTCCACCGGCGCCAAGCTGGCCCTCGCGCCTACGCTGTCGGCCAATGCGGCCGTCGGTAGGCAGTTCACCTGGCTCACCGAGTACTCCGACCAGTCGTTCTGGAATGTCGGGGCATCCCTGTCCGTGCCGATCTTCCAAGGGGGCGCGACCTGGGCGGGCATCCGCCAGAGCCGCGGCGCCGAACACACCGCAGTTGCCACCTGGAATCAGGCGTGGCTCTCAGCGCTGCAGGAGGTGGAGGCTGCCGTGAACACCGACACCGAGCGCCAGGCCGCGCTAGGCGCAGCTCTCGCTCAAGAGGCAGCCGCCCGCGCGACTTTCGACGAGTCCAAGGACCGCTACCTGGCGGGTCTCGACGGCTATCTCACGGTCCTCCAGTCCCAAGCGTCGCTTCAGAACGCCGAGCTCAACCGCCTGCAGGCGCATCGCGATGTCCTGTCCGCTCGAATCCAGCTCCACGACGCCCTCGGCGGACCGTGGACCCGAGGGCTCGGCCCCGGAGGCACCCCATGATCGAGAAGATCCTCACCCGTGTCGTCGCGCCCATCGCCATCGTGGCCCTCGGCGCCGCCTGCGCGGGCGCCATGGTCGCGCTGTCCCCCGATGCCGAGCAACAAGACCCAGCGCAGAAGGTGGCCACGGTCGAGGTGGCCGAGGCGGTGCCCATCGACCAGGTGGCCATCCTCCGCGCCAGCGGTGCGGTGCAGCCAGCGCGCCAGGTGACCCTCATCCCCGAGGTCGCGGGGCGCATCGTGGAGGTTCACCCCAACCTCGTACCGGGCGGTAGGGTGTCGAAGGGCGAGGTGCTCGCGCGGATCGATTCCCGCGACTATCGCATCGCAGTATCCCAGGAACAGGCTCGGTTACGCCAAGCCGAAGTCGAGTATAAGCTCGAGATCGGTCGGCAGGGCATCGCCAAGCGTGAGTGGGAGATCCTGGGAGATGGGCGCGCCGCCTCCGAGGTCCCCCTCGCCCTACGCGCGCCGCAGCTCGTGGCCGCCGAGCACGCCCTGGAGAGCGCCAAGAGCGGGCTCGAGCGGGCTCAGCTCAACCTGGGACGCACCGCACTGCGGGCCCCGTTCGACGCCGCGGTGCTCGCGGAGTCCGTCGACGTGGGGCAGGTGGTGAGCGGTGCCACGCAGGTGGCCTCGCTGATCGGCACCGAGCAGGTGTGGGTCAAGGTCAGCGTTCCGGTGGAGCAGCTCGCCGTCGTCGACGTGCCTGGGCATGGCGCCGAGGTCGGGTCCGCGGCGCGCGTGATCCAGCGGCTCCCCGGCGACGCCACCATCGAGCGCCCGGGGCGCGTTCTGCAGATGTACGGCGAGCTCGACCCGCAGACCCGAACAGCAGGGCTGCTGGTCGTGGTCGACGACCCGATGCGAGCCCCCGGCCTCCCCCTGCTGCCCGGCGCCTATGTCGACGTGGAGATCCGCGGGCGCGTGCTGCCGGGCACCTATCGGGTACCCCGGGTCGCGCTGTCGGATGGCGACCGCGTGTGGGTCGTCGACGACGGCAAGCTCGCACGACGCACGGTCCGGATCGGCTGGCGCGAAGACTCCGACGTCATCGTCACGGCGGGCCTGACCGCTGGCGACCAGGTCGTGACCAGCCCCTTGGCCCTGGCCCTCGAAGGCATGGCCGTGCGCATCGACGGCGACGCCGTCGGTGACGCGCACGAGTAGGAGCACCGATGTCGAACGACAACGAGCCCAGCGGCCTGATCAGCAGCGGACCCATCGCGTGGATGGCGCAGAACCCCGTCGCCGCCAACCTGCTGATGCTGATCCTGATCATCGGCGGCATCGGCACCGTGCCGCTGCTCAAGCAGGAGGTGTTCCCCGAGTTCACCCTCGACGTAGTGGCCGTCTCAGTGCCCTACCCGGGTGCCTCGCCCGAGGAGGTCGAGCAGGGCATCGTGCTCGCCGTCGAGGAGGCGGTGCGCGGAATCGATGGCGTGAAGCGCGTCTCCAGCGCGTCGGCCGAGGGCGTGGGCAGCGTGTCGGCCGAGCTGCTGATCGACGCCGACCCCGACCGTGTGTTGGCCGATATCAAGACCGAAGTCGACCGGATCCGAACCTTCCCCCTGGATGCTGAAGAGCCGAGCGTCACGATCCTGAGCCGCAAGCAGCCCGTCGTGTCGATTCTGCTCGCGGCGGACGTGGACATGCAGTCGCTGCAGGAGGTCGCGGAGAGAGCGAGGTCTCAGCTCCTCGATTCGCCCGACGTCACCCAAGTCGACATCATGGGCGTACGCCCGCTCGAGATCAGCATCGAGGTGCCGCAGGCCACGCTCGAGTCGCTCGGGATGACCCTGGATGAGATCGGCCGCCAGGTGGCGGCGAGCTCGCTGGAGCTGCCCGGGGGCTCGCTGAAGACCGAGAGCGGCGAGCTGCTGGTGCGGGTGTCGGACCGCCTCCGTCGAGGACACGAGTTCGAGGAGTTGGTAGTCCGGAGCACCCGAGACGGCTCCGAGATCCGCCTCGGCGACATCGCCACCGTGATCGACGGCTACACCGACACCGACCTCGCCTACTCGCTGAACGGCCGACCCGCCCTGCGCATCCAGGCCTACCGTGTGGGCGACGAGACCCCGACCGCGGTGGCGACCGCGGTGCGGGCCCTGGCCGACCAGCTGCGCACCGAGCTGCCCGACACGGTCGAGGTCACCGTGTGGGACGACGACAGCGTGCTGCTCGCCGAGCGCATCGATCTGTTGGTCCGCAATGCCGCCCTCGGCCTGTTCCTCGTGCTGGGCGTGCTCGCGGCATTCCTCGAGCTCCGGCTCGCGTTCTGGGTCGCGCTCGGCATCCCGATCAGCTTCCTCGGCACCATGCTGATCATGCCGACCACCGACATCAGCATCAACATGATCTCGCTGTTCGCGTTCATCATCACGCTGGGCATGGTGGTCGACGACGCCATCATCATCGGCGAGAACATCCACGAGACGGGGCTGGACGGCCGGTCCAAGCTCGAGGCCGCCATCGCCGGCGCACAGCAGATGGCCGTGCCGGTGTCGTTTTCGATCCTCACGACCATCGCAGCCTTCGCCCCGATGCTCTTCGTGCCAGGCGTGTCTGGCAAGCTGTTCCGCATCTTGCCGATCATCGTTATCTGCGTGCTTGCGTTCTCGATCCTCGAGAGCTTCTTCGTGCTCCCCGCCCACCTCGCACACGACATCCCGGTTCCAGCCTTCCTCCGCCGGATCACGGCGCCCATCCTTCGCCCGGTGGAGGCGGGACAGGCTGTCGTGGCCCGAGGGCTGAGGTGGTTCACCGCGAACCTGTACCGCCCTGCGCTCGAGCGCAGCCTGCAGTACCGCTACGTCACCGCGGCGGTGGGCTTGTCCGCATTCATCGGCAGCGTCGGTCTGCTGGCCAGCGGTGTGGTGCCGTTCAGCTTCTTCCCGCAGCTCGAAGGCAACCTCGTGACCGTGTCCGCCCGCTTGCCCTATGGGGTCGCGGTGTCGCGCACCGAGTCCGTGCGGGACGAGGTGGAGCGCGCCGGCTGGCGAGCCATCGATGGGCTCGACGGACGTGAGGCCGTGAGCGGGATGTTCACCCTGCTTGGTTCCGGGCCAGCGGCGGGTGGTCCCGGCGGCGGCTCGCGCGATGCAGGTGGCCATCTGGTGACCGTCGAGATGGAGCTGGTGCCAGGTCCCGAGCGCGACTTCACGGCGATGGAGCTCACCCGGCTGTGGCAGGATCAGATGCCCGCCCTGGCCGGCCTCGAGTCCATCAGCTTCACGAGCGCCGTGGGGCCCGCCGCGGGTGCGGCGGTGGACATCCAGCTCGCCCACGTCGACCCCGGGGTGCTCGAGAAGGCCAGCGGAGCGACCGCCGAGACGCTCCGTACCTTCGCGTCGCTGAACAACGTGAACAACAGCTACAGCGCCGGCAAGCCACAGCTCGACTTCGCGCTGCTCCCCGCCGCGAAGACGCTGGGGCTCACCTCGAACGATGTCGCACGCCAGATCCGGGCTGCGTACTACGGGTCGGAGGCCATCCGCGAGCAGCGCGACCGCAACGAGCTCAAGGTCATGGTGCGGCTCCCGGAGGCCGAGCGCACCAGCGAGTTCGACCTGGAGTCCCTCAAGGTGCGCACGCCGGCGGGAGGCTGGGTGCTGCTCGGCGAGATCGCTGAGCTCGAGCGCGGGCGCGCGCCCACGTCCATCCAGCGCGAGAGCGGCCTGCGCAAGGTGAACGTGACGGCTGAGTTGGCTCCGGGCGCGGTGTCTGCGCAGGACGTGTTGTCGAAGCTCCAAGCCGAGACCTTCTCGGAGCTACGCGACGCGCACCCTGGGCTCACCGTGGAGCTGGCAGGAGAACAGCGGGAACAGAGCGAGACCGGCGCCAGCCTGGTGCGCAGCTTCCAGCTCGCGCTGCTCGTGATGTACACCCTGCTCGCCGTGCCGTTCCGGAGCTACGTACAGCCGCTGATCGTGATGGCTGCCATCCCGATGGGCTTCGTCGGCGCCGTGCTCGGCCACCTGGTGATGTTCAATGAGATGTCCATCATCAGCATGTTCGGCGTGGTGGCGCTGTCTGGAGTCGTGATCAACGACAGCCTGGTGCTGATCGACGCCACGAACCAACACCGGAAGACCACGGGCTGCTCGCCCCACGACGCCATCCTGTACGGCGGCACCCGGCGGCTCCGGCCGATCCTGCTCACATCGCTCACGACCTTCTTCGGCCTCGCGCCGATGATTGCCGAGACCAGCGTGCAGGCGAAGTTCCTCATCCCGATGGCCATCAGCCTGGGCTTTGGCGTGCTGTTCGCCACCGGGGTCATCCTGGTGCTCGTCCCGGCTCTGTACATGATTGTCGAAGACGGTGTGGACCTGGGGTCGTGGCTGTACCGACTCGCCGACCACGGCTCCGGGCCCGACGACGAACCGCTGGAGCAGGCGTCACCCATCGACGGACCGTCCACCGCAGCGCCAGCAGGAACGGACGACGACGGCCAGCACGCCGCGGCCCTCGCCCCCGCCGAGTAGGCGGAGCGGGCGGGCGCGCTGGACGGAGGGTCATGCTCACGCGCTGCTGCCAGTTCGCGCCGAGCCGACGAGCGCGCCGCAGCGGCTCAACCGCTCATCGGACCGAGCGAACGCTCAGGCAGCCACCGACGCGTCGTCGGGGCCCTTCTTGCCCGACCGCGCCTTGTGCCGTGCACGGGCGTTCTTGTTCGAACAGTTCCGGCTGCAGTACTTGCTGTTCTTGCGCTTGGCCTTGTGACAGTTGCGGAACGCACACTTCTGCGGATGCCCATCCTCGTGGAAGTCGGCGTCGCCCGGCTGCGGTCCGTTGGCCGCATCCTCGTCGTAGTCCTCATCGTCTTCGTTGAGGACGGGGGCCGTGGGCGCGGCCTTCTTCTTCGGCGCGGCCGGCTTGGGCGCAGGGGGCGGCTTGGGCGCCGCAGCCGCCGCCGCGGCCCGGCGAAGGTCTTCGGCTCGCACCGCCGCCTCGGCCGCCGCCGGATCCGTCCCGCGGAGAGCCTCGACCTTGGCGCGCCAGCGACGGTCTTCCTCGGCCTTGCGGGCGGCCTCTTCTTCTTCGACCTTGCGGCGCTTCTCTTCGCGGTAGCGCTGCTGGTAGAGCATGGCCTGGCGCATGGCCTCCAGACGCTCCTCCTCCCGCCGCTCACGTGCGATGCGGTCGCGCTCATCGCGCTCCCGGTCAACCGACTCGGCCTCGTACACCGCCTTCTGGCGCTCGTACTCCTCCTCGATCTGGTCGCCGAAGAGCTGCTTGCCGCACCGACAGCTGAAGATCAGCTCGAACGCACGGGTCGGCGTGAACGTACGATTGTCGCGCACGATGTTGTAGTCGTTGCCATTGCACTTGGGACAGCTGAAGTTGAAGGCCATCCGGCTCGCTCCATTGGGCTCGGCAGTGATGTTGCTCCGGCGGGGTGCGCCATTGCGTTCCAAGGGACCAGATTGCTCGATTCCGGCTCCGCTATTGGGTCGCAATTGCGAGTTCCAGTGCCCAGAGCTGGCCGCCAAAGCCGTAAAGAGCCCTTCACCGCGAGGGTGGGACTCCAAGGCGTCAGGGCGCTCGGGGGTAGGTAGTCACCGAGGGGCCCATCGTCCACCCCCCGGTCGCCCGCTGGAGGTCGGAAAAGCTCCCCAGCGGTCAGATCACGCGAGCGAGCAGCAGCCCATCACCCAACGGGAGCAGCATGCCGGAGGTGCGGGGGTCGGCGTGGGCGCGCCGCACCGTCTCTCGAATCGCCTCGGTGGAGGGCTCGGTGTCGGATGGGTCGGCGACCGAACCGCTCCACAGTGCGTTGTCGACCGCCACCACGCCGCCGGGGCGCACCAGGCGCACGCACCGGTCGTAGTATTCCGGGTAGTTGCCCTTGTCGGCGTCGATGAACGCCAGGTCGAAGGTGCCGTCCCGACCCGCACCGCTCAGGGCGCGGAGCGTGTCGAGTGCTGGAGCGAGCCGAAGGTCGATGCGGTCTGCCACGCCGGCCTCGGCCCAGTACCGCCGCCCCATCGACGTCCACTCTTCGGACACGTCGCACGCGACGAGCTCACCATCGGCCGGCAGCGCGAGCGCCATGCACAGCGCGCTGTACCCGGTGAAGGTGCCCACCTCGACCACGCGCCTGGCGCCCATCACCGAGAGCAGGAGCTGCAGGAACGCACCTTGCTCCGGCGAGATCTGCATCCGGGCCATCTCGAGGCCCGCCGTCTCTTCCCGCAACCGAGCGCACACGGCGGGCTCGTGCACGGTGTTCGCGAGGAGCCACGTGTGCACGTTCTCGGGCAGCTGCCAGGTTCGACTCGACATGGGTGCGCTCCGTCAGGGCTGGAGGATGGGGCTGAGCCAGCGGGTGGCCTCGGCGAGGGTCCAGGCCTTCCGACGCGCATAGTCCTTGAGCTGGTCCTGGCCGATGATGCCGACCCCGAAGTACCGACTCGCCGCATGACCAAAGTACATCCCCGACACCGCTGAGGCAGGCCACATGGCGCAGCTCTCGGTCAGCGTGATGCCGACGTGGCGCTCCACATCGAGCAACTTCCACAGGGTGCGCTTCTCGGTGTGGTCGGGCTGGGCCGGGTAGCCCGGTGCTGGGCGGATGCCGGCGTACCGCTCCTTGATCAGCGCCTCGATGGCCAGATCCTCGTCGGGCGCGTAGCCCCACAACTCGCGACGCACCTTGATGTGGAGCGACTCTGCGAAGGACTCGGCCAGCCGGTCTGCGACCGACTTCAGGAGGATGGCCCGGTAGTCGTCGTGATCGGCCTCGGCGGCAGCCACCAGCTCGGCCAACCCCTCGCCGGTCTGGACCGCGAACGTGCCTAGCCAGTCCGGCCCCTGTTCCGCGGTGCGGACGAAGTCGGCAAGGGCCATCGTGGGACGGTCGCGACCGTGCTGCTGCCGGATGGTGTGGAAGGTGGCTGCGACCTCGGACCGGTTCGCATCCGAGAACACCACCACGTCGTCACCCCGGCGCTCCGCGGCGTACAATCCCACCACTCCGCTGGCCTTGACCGAAGCGCCAGCGGCGAGCTCATCGAGCAGTGCGCGGGCTTCCTCAACCAGCTCGCGTGCCTGCTTGCCTTGCCGGGCGTCGTCCAGGATGCGCGGGTAGGTGCCCCGCAGCCCCCAAGCGTGAAAGAACGGCGTCCAGTCGATGGTCTCGAACAGGTCCTCGAGCTCAGGCTCGACGACAGTGACGCCCAGCACCTTCGGCTCGTGCGCGGGCTCCGAGAAGTCGACGACCAGGCCCCGCTCCCGCGCCTCCGCGAGTGTGCGCCCGGGCCCCTTGTTGCCGCCCGCCCGCCGGACACGCACCGCCTCCTGGGCAGCCCGGGTGTCCGCGACGAAGGGCTCGCGGAGCACGTCACTCAGCAGGCTGCTCGCCACTCCCACGGCGCGGGAAGCGTCTGCGACATGCACGACCGGGCCGTCGTAGGCGGGCGCGATGCGAAGCGCGGTGTGCGCGATGGACGTGGTGGCGCCGCCGATCAGCAGCGGCGTGGTGAAGCCTTGGCGCTTCATCTCGGACGCCACATGGACCATCTCGTCGAGCGAGGGCGTGATCAGCCCCGACAACCCGATCAGGTCGGCGTCCTGCTCACGGGCGGTGTCGAGGATTGTCTGGGCGTTCACCATCACGCCCAGGTCGACCACATCGAAGTTGTTGCATTGGAGCACCACCCCCACGATGTTCTTGCCGATGTCGTGCACATCGCCCTTCACGGTGGCGAGCACGATGCGGCCCTTGGTCTCGCCTTCGTCCTGCGACGCCTCGATGTAGGGCACAAGGTGGGCGACGGCCTTCTTCATCACCCGCGCCGACTTCACGACCTGAGGCAGGAACATCTTGCCGGCGCCGAACAGGTCGCCCACGACGTTCATGCCGCGCATCAGGGGGCCCTCGATCACCTCGATGGGCCGGTCTACCAGCAGTCGCGCCTCCTCGGCGTCTTCCACGGCGTAGTCGGCGATGCCGTGCACGAGGGCGTGGGTGAGGCGGTCCTCCACGGGCTCCTCGCGCCAGGAGAGATCGAGCTTACGCTCCCGGAGCGAGCCCTTGGCCTGGTCTGCCACCTCCAGCAGTCGCTCGGTGCTGTCTGCACGGCGGTTGAGCACCACGTCTTCCACGCGCTCGAGCAGGTCTGCGTCGATGTCGTCGAGCACCGGCAGGGCGCCGGCGTTGACGATTCCCATGGACAGGCCGGCGTCGATGGCGTGTTTGAGGAACACCGCGTGGATGGCCTCGCGCACCGCGTTGTTGCCCCGGAACGAGAACGACACGTTGCTGATGCCGCCGCTGGTCCATGCGTGCGGCAGTTGCTCACGGATGGCCCGACACGCATCGATGAAGTCGACGGCGTAGTTGACGTGCTCCTCCAGCCCCGTGGCGATGGCGAACGCGTTGGGGTCGAACACGATGTCCTCGGGGGGGAACCCGACGCCCGTGAGCAAGCCGTAGGCACGCGTGCAGATCTCCACCTTGCGAGCGAGGGTGTCGGCCTGGCCGGCCTCGTCGAACGCCATCACGATGACCGCAGCGCCGTACCGCCGTACCTTGCGAGCCTGGGCGAGGAACTGCGCCTCTCCCTCCTTGAGGGAGATGCTGTTGACGATGCCCTTACCCTGCACGCACTGCAGGCCCGCCTCGATGACCGACCACTTGGAGCTGTCGATCACCACCGGCACGCGCGCGATGTCGGGCTCCGCACCCATCAGGTTGAGGAACCGCACCATCGCGGCCTCGCTGTCGAGCAGTCCCTCGTCCATGTTCACGTCGATGAGCTGCGCGCCGTTCTCGACCTGCTGCCGAGCCACGCTCAGGGCGGCGTCGTAGTCGTCTTCCGCGATGAGGTTCCGGAACCTGCGGGAGCCGGTGACGTTGGTGCGCTCGCCGATGTTCGCGAACAGGCTGTCCCGACGGAGCACGAACGGCTCGAGGCCGGCGAGTCGGAGGGCCTTGGGCACTTCGGGGATGGGGCGTGGGGCCACACCCTCGACCGCTGCGCGGATGGCGGCGATGTGGGCCGGCGTGGTGCCACAGCAGCCGCCTACCACGTTGAGCAACCCGGCCTGGGCGAACTCGGCGAGCAGCCCTGCCATGTACTCCGGGCTGTCGTCATACCCTCCCATGTCGTTGGGCAGACCCGCGTTCGGGTGCACCGACACGCAGGTGTCGGCCAGGCGCGAGAGCGCATCGACATGGGGGCGGAGGTCGGACGCGCCGAGAGCACAGTTGAAGCCGACGATCAGCGGCTCGGCGTGCTGGACGCTGATCCAGAACGCCTCGGCGGTCTGGCCCGACAGCGTGCGACCCGACCGATCTGTGATGGTGCCGCTGATCATCAGCGGACGCGCCTGCTCGGGGTGGGCGTCGAACCAGGTGCGCACGGCGAAGGCCGCAGCCTTGGCGTTCAACGTGTCGAAGCTCGTCTCGATCATGACGAGGTCGCACCCGCCGCGCAGCAGGCCGCGCAGGGAGACGGTGTAGCCCTCGACCAGCTCGGCGAAGGTGACGTTCCGTGCTCCCGGGTCGTTCACGTCGGGTGAGATCGAGGCCGTCTTGCTGGTCGGTCCGAGCACGCCCGCGACCCAACGGGGCCGCGACGGGTCCTGCGCTGTCCAGTGGTCGGCAGCCTCACGGGCGATCC
>JBLFXJ010000191.1:0-15262 GCA_047609825.1 Myxococcota bacterium | reverse complement strand
TGTCGTGCTCGTTGGCGTAGGAGCGATGGGTGAGGGCGCGGGCGAGCGGCTCGGGGTCCGTGAACCAGTGGCCTAGGCGTCCCTGAAGCACCTCGAGCGAGTCCATCATCGGGCCACCTCGGCCTCGGCGGCTCCCAACTCGGCCGGGCCCAGGGCGCGAGCGATCCACCCACCACCGAGCACCCGATCTCCGGCGTAGAACACGGCCGCCTGGCCGGGCGCCACCGCGCGGACGGGAGCGTCGAACATCACGACCGCCCGCTTGTCGCCAGGGCCCACCCGGCAGGGTGTAACCGTGCCCCGATGGCGGACCTGCACGCCCACGGCCTCATCCGACCCAGGGCGATCGAACCAGTTCTGCCCGCGGAGCACGAGACCGGTGTGGTCCAGGCGATTGGCGCCGGTAGTGACCACCACCCGTCGCGTGTCGGGCTCCACGCGGAGCACGAACGCGGGAACGCCGAGGGCCAGACGGAGCCCACGTCGCTGCCCGACGGTGAACCTCCAGTAGCCGTCGTGGTGTCCGAGCACGTGCCCGTCTTCGTCGACGATCTCACCATCACCCTGCGCGTCCGGACGGTGCTCACGCACGAACCGAGTGTGGTCATCATCGGGGATGAAGCATATCTCCTGGCTCTCCGCCTTGTCCGCCGTGAGCAACCCGAGCCGGCGGGCATGCCCGCGCACCTCCTGCTTGGTCAGCCCGCCGAGCGGGAACAGGGTTCGGTCGAGCGCGGCCGTGGTGACCGGGAACAAGAAGTAGGTCTGGTCCTTCTGCCGGTCCACCGCGCGGGCCAGGGCCGCCCGCCCGTCATGCTGCACCACCCGGGCATAGTGGCCGGTGGCGAGGTGGGAGGCGCCCAGCGCGAGGGCGCGCTTCAGCAGGATCCGGAACTTCAGCACGCCGTTGCACTGGACACAGGGGTTGGGCGTCGCACCGCGCAGGTAGGTGTCTGCCAGATCGTCCATCACGGCCGCGCGAAAGGCATCTCGCAGGTTCATCACGTAGAACGGGATGCCGAGGTCATCCGCCACCTGCCGCGCATCCAGGGCGTCGTCATGCCCGCAGCACCGACCGACCGCCGAGCCCGGCGCCGCGTCGTGCAGCTTCATGTGTACGCCGATCACCTCGTGACCCTGCTCCACGAGCAACGCTGCGGTCACCGACGAGTCGACACCGCCGCTCATCGCGACGACCACCTTCACGCACCCTCCACCCATGAGCCGTGCTCGGAATGGGTATCCCGGCGGCCTGGCACCGTCCGGGCGGTTACCGCGGGCCGTCGGAGGGAGCATGTCGTTGCCCGTCGTGGCCATCGTGGGTCGGCCGAACGTCGGCAAGTCCACTCTCTTCAACCGCCTGGTGGGTGAGAAGAAGGCGATCGTGCACGATCGGCCGGGGGTCACCCGGGACCGGCTGTACCAGACCACCACGCTCGTGGATCGGGAGGTGTTGCTGATCGACACCGGGGGCATCGAGCCCGCGCCCGAGACCGACCTGCTCGAGTCCATGCGCCGCCAGGCAATGATCGCCGTCGAAGAAGCCGATGTGATCGTCTTCGTGGTGGACGGTCGAGCCGGGCTCACGCCTGCTGACTCGGAAGTGGCCGACCTGCTGCGGCGCAGCGGCACGCCGCTGGTGTTGGCGGTGAATAAGGTCGACGGCCACGCGCTGGACGACCTGGCGAATGAGTTCTGGTCGGTCGGCGTACAGCCGATGCAGACGATCAGCGCGGCCCACGGACGCGGCGTGTACGAGCTGCTGGACGACGTCGAGAAGGCCCTTCCACCGCTCGAGCCGTCCGAAGACGACCTCGACGACGACGGTGATGAGGAAGTCGACCCCGCGAACCGGGTCATCCGAATCGCCGTGGTGGGTCGGCCGAACATCGGCAAGTCCACCCTGGTGAACCGGCTGATTGGCGAGGAGCGGCACCTCGTACACGACATGCCCGGCACCACGATGGATCCCATCGACTCCGAGCTCGTCGTCGGCGATCGCCGGTATGTGCTGGTAGACACCGCTGGCGTACGGAAGAAGGGGAAGATCGACGACTACCTCGAGCGCTTCGTGAGCCTGCGGGCCATCCGTAGCATCGAGCGATGCCACGTCACCCTGTTGATGATCGACGGCACAGAGGGCCCAACGGAGCAGGACGCCCGCCTGGCGCAGCTCACCGCGGACCGCGGCCGCGCGCTGGTCCTGCTGATCAACAAGTGGGACCTGGTGAAGGATCTGGAGGATGTGGACGCGAAGAGCACCGAGTGGGCGCTCGAAGATCGCCTCCCGCACGCCGTCTGGGCTCCGCACCTGTACATCAGCGCGAAGACCGGCAAGGGCTGCCAGCGCATCCTACCCACGGTCGAGCGCGCGTATGAGGAGTTCGACCGCAGGATTTCCACGGCCAAGCTCAACCGCTGGCTCGAGATCGCGCTGGAGGCCCACACACCACCGCAGCGCTACCACCGGCCGGTCCGCATCTACTACTGCACCCAGAATCGCGTCCGTCCGCCCACGTTCACGTTCTTCAGCAACACGCCCGAGGGCATCGCCAAGCCCTACCGCCGCTACCTGGCGAACCAGCTGCGCAGCGCGTTCGGGTTCGAAGGCACGCCGCTGCGGATGTACTTCCGCAAGCGGCGCAAGCCGGGTGAAGAGCGGTGAGCGTCCGGATTCTGGAAGACCACGTGGTCAACCAGATCGCCGCGGGCGAGGTGGTCGAGCGGCCGGCCTCCGCCGTCAAAGAGCTCGTCGAGAACGCGCTGGACGCCCAAGCGCGAACCATCGCCATCACCTTGGCCGATGGGGGGCGTGAGCGGGTCCGGGTCACAGACGACGGCTTCGGCATGGACCGCGACGACGCCATGATGTGCCTGGAGCGCCATGCCACGTCGAAGATCCTGCGGGCCGAGGACCTCCTCGCCGTGTCAACTCTGGGCTTTCGCGGCGAAGCCCTCCCGTCCATCGCGGCGGTCAGCCGGTTCACGTTGACCACTCGGCGGCACGACTCCGATGTCGGGGCCCGAATCCGAGTTGAGGGCGGCACCCTGCGGGATGTCGCCCCAGCCGGGGCCGCTCCCGGCACCACCGTGGACGTACGGTCTCTGTTCTACAACCTGCCTGCGCGACGCAAGTTCATGCGCAGCCGGGCCACCGAGCGACACCACTGCGTCGAGGCCGTGCTGCGGGAGGCGCTCGGCCGGCCCGACGTCGACTTCACCGTGCGGCACGACGACAGGGAGCTCCTCCGAGCTCCGCGCGCGGCGGATCGCGCAGCGCGGGCCATCGCACTGCTGGGCCCGGATGCGCGCCACCTGAGACCGATCGCGTTCACCCGAGGTGCCCTGCAGGTGGACGGTCTGGTCGGCCCCCCGACCACCCATCGGTCGACGGCAGCGGCGGCAGTATACCTGTACGTGAACGGCCGATATGTCCGGGACACCCTCGTTCGCCGGGCTGTATACGAAGCCTATCGAGGGTACGTTCCGCGCGGCCGATACCCCCTCGTCGTGCTCGACATCCGCCTGGAGCCGGCGCGTGTCGACGTAAACGTGCACCCCACGAAGACGGAGGTGCGATTCCAGGACCCGATGGGCCTCGCTCGTGCGCTCACCGACGGCGTGCTCGAGGCCCTCGGCGGTCGCCGCCGGCCCGAGGCGGCGGGCGGGGGAGGGGAGTCGCCGCCTCTGTCCTTGGTCTCGGAGGCCAGCGGTCCGTTGTTCCGGGTCGCCGCGCCACCGCCACCGCCCGTCACCTCGCAGCTGACGAGCGAGCCTCCCCGACGCAGCGCGCATGTCCCCCCGGACACTGTCCCGGCCCATCCCGATGACGCAGTGGTGCCGGTCCTTCCCACGACTGCGCCGGAGCCTCCCGCGCGGCTCCTCCGGGCCCTGCGGGTGATCGGCGCGCTCCACGGGCGGTTCCTCCTGTGCGAGGGGCCCGATGGCCTGGTCGTGGTGGATCGGCGGCGGGCGGAGCATGCACGGCTCACTGCCCGCCTGCGCCGCATGCAGACCGACGGGACCGGACGCGCACAGCGCCTGCTCGCGCCCGTCCGGCTCACCCTGCCTCCCGCCGACCAGACCCGCTTGCTGGCCTGCCAGGATCTGCTGTCCAGCCTCGGCGTCGACCTGGACGCCATCGGCCCTGTGTTGGTCATCCGGGGGCTGCCAGACTTCCTGCCAGCCGCCGTGGATGTGCACGCACTCGCCGGGGAGCTGGCGTCGGCGGTGGCGCGTGGTCCCGACCCGCAGGCGGTGTCGGCCGCCATCGCCCGCGTCGGCAGTCAAGCGCCGCTGGCCGAGCTCGAGCTGTACGACATGCGCGCGCTGCTGGCCGAGCTCGACGAGCTGGGCGCCGGTCGGGCCGAGGACGTGAGCGCCCGGCTGACGATAGAGGAGCTGGACCAACACTTCTCCAAGCCCTGATCCCGTCCGACGAGATTTCTCACCGGACGGGTGACGCGCGGGAGCGGGGGCGGTGTCACAGGGGCGAGGTCGGACGGAGAGCACGTGCCAGTCGAGGTCGACGAATTCTACGCGCGCTACGCACCCATGGTGCTGCGGCGGTGCCGTGCGCTCCTCAAGGATGACGAGGAGGCCGCAGACGCCATGCAGGATGTGTTCGTCGAAGTGCTCCGCCGGGCGGACCGGCTCCAGGTAGACGCCCCGTCGTCGTTCCTCTACCGGACTGCGACCAATGTCTGCCTCAACCGCATGCGGTCCCGGCGTCGCAAGCCCCAGGAGGTCGACTCGGAGCTGGTCGAGCGCATCGCGGTCGCGCCAGAGGCCGAGGATCAGTCCCTGATGCACCGCATGCTCGACCGGATCTTCCGGCGCGAGCATCCCTCCACCCGGGTGATGGCGGTGATGCACCTGGTGGACGGCATGACCCTCGCCGAGGTCGCGGCAGCACATGAAATGAGCGTTTCGGGCGTGCGCAAGCGCCTGCGCGTGTTGAAGGCCAATGTGGCCGAGCTGCAGGGGGCAGCGTGATGAACACCGACGTGTCCGACTACCAACTCGAGCGCTTCCTCCTGGACGAGCTCGCCCCCGCCGAGCGCGCCGCTCTGCTCACCCGGATCGGGTCCGATCCCGCGCTGCAGGTCCGACTTGACGCGCTCGACGCCTCATCGACGGCCCTGCTCGCCGCGTATCCGGCAGCGACCCAGGTGCCTGAGATCGAGCGGCGCCTCCACCTCGCCCGGGTCCGGGAGTCCGTCGCGCGCAGCCGCCGAGTGCGCGCCGGCGCGCTCGCCATCGCCCTGCCATTGGCGGCCGCGGCGATCCTGTTCGCCGTAGGTCCAACGACCTCCGAACCCCTCCCGGGGGAGCCTGGGCTCATCGAGACCACGCCGAAAGGCGAGGGGCACGGAAAGCTCCGACTGCACCGGCGAACGGCAGCCGGGAGCGAGAGCCTGGCGGCCGGGGCCACGGTAGCCGCGGGCGATGCGCTCCAGGTGAGCTTCGTGCCAGGCACGGCCTCCCACGCCACGGTCGTGTCCATCGACGGTGCGGGGGCGGTCACCCTGCACTGGCCGGTCACCGCCGCGCAGAGCACCGCGGTCTCGGAGCGCGTGCTGGTACCGAACGCCTACGAGCTCGACGACGCACCGGAGTTCGAGCGGTTCCTGCTCGTGACCTCTGATCGTCCGATCGATGTCGCCCGAGTGCTCGCCGCGGGTCGCGATGTTGCCCGAGGCGCAGGAGCGCGGTCCAAGCCGCTGGCGTTGGCCGATGGTCAACACCAGACGGACGTGCTCGTCGAGAAGGGGGCGCGGTGATCCGAGCACCTGCGCTGATGCTGGGCGTTGGACTCGCCGCGGCGGTCCTGGCACCCGGGTCGGCCGCAGCGTCCGAGGTCGAAGCTGTTCGCCGATTCGCCCTGCTGGTCGGCCACAATGACGGTGGCCCGGAGCGGCCGGTGCTCCGCTACGCGCACACGGACGCCACCGCCATGCATGACGTGCTGGTCGAGCTCGGCGGCGTGGACATCGAGGACGCGCGGCAGCTCAGCGATCCGTCAGCGGACGATCTCCGTGAGGCGCTGTCCGACCTGATGGCGGATGTGCACGCTGCCACGGGGCGAACCGAGGTGGTGCTGTACTACAGCGGCCACTCTGACGAGACCGGCCTGATCCTCGGCGAGGGCACCTTCGAGTACGCCGAGCTGCGCGCCGTGGTGGACGCGCTCGACGCCGATGCCCGGATCGCTATCCTTGATTCCTGTGCTTCTGGCTCGATCATCCGCACCAAGGGCGGCACCCACAAGCCTCCATTCCTGGTAGACGAGGCGTCGCGGGTCGACGGGGTCGCCTACCTCACGTCGTCCAGCGAAGACGAGTCCTCCCAGGAGGCCGAGCGCCTGCAGGGCAGCTTCTTCACGCACTTCCTCACGTCGGGAATGCGAGGTGCGGCCGACTCTTCCGGCGACAGCAGGGTGTCACTTCAGGAGGCCTACACCTACGCGCAGCAAGAGACGTTGTCGCGCACCGAGCGCACCCAGTACGGACCGCAGCACGCCGGGCACTCGATGAACCTCACGGGCACCGGTGTGCTGGTCCTCACAGACCTGCGCCAGGTGGACAGCACGCTCGTGCTGGCTGAGGGGCTGGTGGGGCGGGTGAGCCTGCGCACGCCGGACGGTGCGCTCGTCGCCGAGATCGACAAGCGGGCGGGACGCGACCTGTCGCTCGCCCTCCCCGACGGGCGGTACATCGCGACTCTGTCCGACGGCGGGCGGTTCGCCGAGGCACACCTCGAGGTCTCGGACAGCACCTCGGCTCTGCTTTCAGCCAGCGACCTGGTCTGGACGAATGGCGAGCTCACCGCCGCTCGGGGCGATGTGCAAATGGCCGCCGTCGAGCTGCAGAATTCGCCCGCAAGGGTGTCGTTCGCGCCGCTCCCGGGGGACGAGGAGCGCCTGGATCGCGCGGTGTTCCATCTCGGAGCGAGCCGATCGGGCGGCCTCAACGGCTTCGCCGGGGGACTCGGGGTGTCCATGGTAGACGCCGACGCGAGGGGGGGGATGGTCACCTTCGGCGCCAACCTGGTGGATGGCGAACTCCGCGGGGTGCAGGGGGCATTCGGCTACAATCAGGCCCGCTCGGTGCACGGCGTTCAGCTCGCGCTCGGGGCCAACGTCGCGCACCAGCAAGCCCACGGCGTTCAGGCGGCGCTCGGGTTCAATGGCGCCGTCGGGACCGGCTCGATCGTACAGGCCGCGGTGGGCGTGAACATGCTCGATGGCGACTTCGACGGCCTGCAGGTTGCTGGGGCGGGCGTGAACATCGCCGACGGGCTCCGCGGCGCGCAGATCGGCCTCGTGAACATCGGCGGGCGGGTGCACGGCGCACAGATCGGCCTCGTGAACATCGCCCATGACGTCGAAGGCGTGCAGTTCGGTCTGGTGAACATCGCGAACGAGCTGCGCGGCACACCGGTAGGGCTGTTGTCGATCTCGAAGAACGGCCGGTACGATCTCGGAGTGTTCGGATCTGCATCCGACGTGTTGAACGCCGACTTCAAGATCGGCGGCCGCGCCGGTCTATACACCGTGCTCGGTGGCGGCGGGCAGCCCGGGGAGCACTTCTACCTGGCGGCCGGACTCGGCGTGCATGCGCCGCTCGGAGCTGCGTGGCTCGATATCGACGTCACGACCCCAGTCTATCAGCAGACCCAGACTGCGTGGCAGCGGCCCCCAACCGTCCTGTTGCGATCCCGCGCTATCGTAGGCGTGCCGATCACCTCCTGGCTCGCGCCGTTCGCCGGGGTGACCTTCGACTGGCGCGCCCCTACAGACGGCGCCGGAACCGTCGCCACGATCCCGGCTCGCTGGGTCGGCGATGCAACGGCGGACCAGGTGGTGGTGGCGTGGCCGGGGTTCGTCGCCGGCGTCAGCTTCTGACCGGACCCCACAGCCGCGTCGCCGCGCCCGCTGCGGCGCCCAGATGGTCCCCCTCAACCCGCTCCCACCCCAGCTGACGCATCCAGTTCCGCTGCTTTCGGGCAAACCGGCGCGTGTCCCTCTGGGTCCGGCGAATCGCCTCGCTCAGCGGCAGAGCGTCCAGCACGTGGTCCGCGAAGTGGCGATAGCCGAGTGACTGCATGGGCTTGCAGCTTCGATCCACTCCGGCCTCCAGGAGGCCTCGCACCTCGTCCACGTACCCGAGCGCGACCATCTCGTGGACGCGAGCGTCGATGCGGTAGGTCAGGTCGGACCGATCGAGCCACAGGGCTTCGACGACCAGGCGATCCGGTGCTGCAGCGTGTTCCGCGTGCATCGCTGAGAGCGCCCGTCCGGTCTGGCGGAACACCTCGAGCCCGCGCACGACCCGCAGGCGATCGTTGGGGTGCAGCCGTGCGGCGAGTGTCGGGTCCACCGCGGCAAGCGCGGAGTGTGGGTCGTGGAGGGCCTCCAGCTCCTCCCTGAGGGCGGGGTCCGCCGGCGGCGTGGTCACGAGCCCCCGGACGAGGGCCCGGAGGTACAGGCTGGTGCCGCCGGCGACCACGACCCGAGCGTGCTCGGCGAGCACCGCATCGGCCACCCGCACGAAGTCCGCGGCATCGAAGGGCTCGCCCGGGTCCACGATGTCGAGCCCGAAGTGGGGCACCGGGGCGCGCTCGGTCGGCGACACCTTGCCCGTGCCCACATCCATCCCTCGGTACACCTGCATCGCGTCCGCAGAGAGGATGACAGCGCCCCATTCCTGCGCCACATGGAGGGCTGCCGCTGACTTTCCCGAAGATGTAGGGCCGGCGAGAACCAGCGCGCGCAGGGGAGGGGAGGGCATCGAGGCGTCGACTCCGGGCATGGCGGCACGGTTGAGGTTAGTCAGCTGCCCTTCCGGAGGCCCCGTGGACGTCGTCCTGGAGTTCGAGCGCCCCGTCGTGGAACTGCGCAAGCGCATCTCCCAGCTCAAGGGGCTGCAGGACACCGATGGTGTGGACCTGTCCGCTTCCATCGCCCAGCTCGAGGTGCAGGCCGCACGGCTCGAGGAGCGCATCTTCGGCGGATTGACGCCGTGGCAGCGCACAATGCTGGCCCGGCACCCTTCCCGCCCCTACTGCCTCGACTACGTCGACCGGCTGTTCTTCGAATGGACCGAGCTGCACGGCGACCGCGCGGGCCACGACGACCACGCCATGGTGTGTGGCCTGGCGCGGGTGCGCCCTACCGGCGAAGAAGACGATCCGACCGCCAACCTCCCCATCGCCGTGATCGGTCACCAGAAGGGCAGGAACACCAAGCAGAACCTGTTCCGCAACTTCGGAATGGCGCGCCCCGACGGCTACCGCAAGGCGCTCCGGATCATGAAGCTGGCGGAGCACTTCGGGCTGCCGATCGTCACGTTCATCGACACGCCGGGCGCCTACCCGGGGATCGACGCCGAGGCTCGGGGGCAGGCCGAGGCGATCGCCAGGAACATCCTCGAGATGGCGCGACTCACAGTACCGGTGGTGGCGATCGTGGTCGGTGAGGGAGGCTCGGGAGGAGCGCTCGCCATCGGGGTCGCCAACAAGGTGATCATGCTCGAGAACAGCGTGTACTCGGTGATCAGCCCCGAGGGCTGTGCGGCCATCCTCTGGCGCGACCGCGCGGAGGGCCCGAGGGCGGCCGAGGCGCTGCGGATCACGGCCGCTGACTGCATGGAGCTCGGCGTCACCGACACGGTGGTGCCGGAGCCCCCAGGCGGCGCACACCGGGACCCCGGGTTTGCGATCGATGCTGTCGGGCGGGTGATCCGCGCGGGCCTGGCCGAGCTGCTCACGCTGGATGCCGCCGCGCTCACCGCGCACCGCTACGACCGCTTCCGTGAGATGGGGCGGCTGGTCGATCCGGACGCGCCGTGACCGCAATCCAGGTCGAGCCGTCCGGTGCACTGCGCGGGACGCTCGAGGTGCCCGGCGACAAGTCGATCTCACACCGTGCGCTCCTCCTCGGCGCGCTGGCCCGCGGGCCCTCCCGGGTGGCCGGTCTGCTCCAGTCGGGGGACGTGCGAGCCACCGCCGATGCGGTCCGGGCATGCGGCGTGACCATCCGCGACCGCGGCGACTCGGTGCTGGTCACGCCCCCTCCGGGCGGCCTCGCCGAGCCGGATGATGTGATCGACTGCGGCAACTCCGGCACGAGCATGCGGCTCCTCGCAGGGGTCTTCGCCTCGGGCACGGGGCACGCGGTGCTCACCGGCGACGCGTCCCTCCGCCGGCGCCCGATGGGCCGGGTCGTAGAGCCGCTCAGGGTGATGGGAGCCCGGATCGATGGCCACGCAGGGGGCCAGCGGGCTCCCTTGTCCATCCGCGGCACCAATCTACAGATGGAAGAGCACGACCTGCCCGTAGCGTCGGCCCAGGTGAAGTCCGCGCTGCTGCTGGCCGGCCTGCGCACGGGCGTCGCCGTCCGCGAGCCGCGCCAGAGTCGCGACCACACCGAGCGCATGCTCACCTGCATGGGAGTCGGCCTGCGGCGTGACACGCGCGGGTGGCTGGTGTTGCTGCCGGGCGGCAACCTCGAGCCCGTCGATGTCGTCGTACCAGGGGATCTGTCGTCGGCCGCGTTCTGGCTCGTCGCGGCGACCGTGGTGCCCGGCTCGGAGCTCAGGCTCAGCGGCGTGGGCGTGAACCCGACCCGCGCCGGCGTGATCGACGCACTGGTCGCGATGGGAGCCGACATCCAGTACGAGCGCACCTGGACGGCCGGGGCCGAGCCGGTGGCGGACATCGTCGTCCGCCACACCGGGCTCCACGGCACCACGATCCGTGGCGAGCTGGCCCTGCGTTGTCTGGACGAGCTGCCGGTGCTGGCCGTGGCCGCCGCGTTCGCCGACGGCGAGACTACCATCGCCGACGCGGCCGAGCTGCGGGTGAAGGAGTCCGACCGGATCGCACGCGTGGTGGCTGGCCTACGAGAGCTCGGGGTGCGGGTCGAAGAGCGCCCCGATGGCATGGTCATCGAGGGCGGCAAGCCGTGGGGGCCGGCGCGCGTGGACGCCGAGGGAGACCATCGACTGGCGATGGCATTCGCGGTGGCTGGCGCCGCCGCTCCAGGCGGCTGCACGATCCTGCACGCCGACGCCGTACGCTCCAGCTACCCGCGGTTCTTCCACGAACTCGATCGATGCAGGAGAGCGTCGTGATCGCCGTCGCCATCGACGGACCCGGCAGCTCCGGCAAGGGCACGGTCGCACGTGACGTGGCACGCGCACTCGGGTTTGCCTACGTAGACACCGGCGCAATGTACCGGGCGGTCGCCCTGTTCTCGGAGCGGGCGCGGGTGGACTGGACCGACGGAATCCGCGTCGCCCGCGTCGCGGAGGCGCTGGAGTTCGGGTTCGACTGGAACGGCGCAGCACTCCGGGTATTTGTCGGTGGCGAGGACGTGACGAGCGCGATCCGCACGGCCGAGATGGGCAGCGGCGCCTCACGCGTGTCGGCCCACCCCGAGGTCCGCGCGGCGCTGCTGGGGCTGCAGCGTGGACTCGTGGATGCCGGAGGCGTGGTGATGGACGGCCGTGACATCGGCACCGTCGTGCTACCGAACGCCGAGCTCAAGGTCTACCTGGACGCCGCCCTGGATGAGCGAGCACGCCGCCGGCACACCGAGCTCGCGGTCGCGCACCCCGGGTTGTCCATCGACGAGGTCCGCACCGCACTTGCAGACCGAGACCGGCGAGACACCCAGCGCGCCGTGGCGCCGCTCCGGCGCGCTCCGGACGCCGTCTACCTCGACACCACCGGGTTGAGCGCCACGGACGCCGCGAACCGCATCGTAGCGCTGGCGCGCGAGCGGATGGCGGGCGCCCCCGTTGACATCGGTCAGCGCCTGGATTAGGCGCCCGAGTCGCTCGCCCTGCGCCCGGAATGGCTAGTCCACCCGGAACTGCGGAGCACGACATCGCTGCATCGCGCTCAGGCGCGCTGCGCCTAAAACCACCCTCAGCCTCAGCGTGGCGAGGGGATGACATCATCCCCAAATCCACCATCCGAGCAATACATGATCGATCCGAACCTCCTCGACCTTCCCATCAACGAAATCTCGGATGACAAGTTCACCGAGTTCTTCGACGCGATGATGTCCAAGCACGGCATCCGCGAGAAGTCCGTTGTCCAGGGGCGGGTGATCGGCGTCACCAACGATTGGGTGACCGTCGACATCAACTACAAGGCCGAGGGGCTGATCCCCGCGCACGAGTTCCGTAGCCCCGAAGGCGTCATCGAGATCGCCGAGGGCGACATCGTCGATGTCTACCTCGACACGATGGGCGAAGACGACGGCGCCCTCATCCTGTCCAAGGAGAAGGCGGACATGATGAAGGCGTGGGAGGAGATCTCCCTCGCCGTCGAGCGCGACGAAGTCGTGTCCGGCATGATCGTCGCCCGCGTCAAGGGCGGCCTGCAGGTCGACATCGGCGTCAAGGCCTTCCTGCCCGGCTCGCAGGTCGACCTCCGCCCGGTCAAGAACCTCGAGAAGCAGATCGGCGAGACCTACGACTTCAAGATCATCAAGTTCAACAAGAAGCGTGGGAACATCGTGCTCTCCCGCCGCGTCCTCCTCGAGGAGGAGCGCGAGTCCAAGCGCGAAGAGACCATCGCCAAGCTCCAAATCGGCGCGATCATGAACGGCGTGGTGAAGAACATCACTGACTACGGCGCGTTCATCGATCTCGGCGGCATCGACGGCCTGCTGCACATCACCGACATGTCGTACGGTCGTCTGCAGCACCCGAGCGAGATGTTCTCCGTGGGCGAGACCGTCGAGGTCAAGGTCCTCAAGTTCGACCGCGAGACCCAGCGGGTCAGCCTCGGCTACAAGCAGATCCGCCCCGACCCGTGGGAGGAGGCCGAGTACAAGTACCCGGTCGGCGCCATCGTCCGCGGCAAGGTGGTCTCCATCCCCGACTACGGCGCATTCGTCGAGCTCGAGGATGGCATCGAGGGCTTGGTCCACATCTCCGAGATGACGTGGAACAAGCGCATCAAGCACCCGAGCAAGCTGGTCGAGGTCGGCGACATCATCGAGGCCAAGGTCCTCGGGATCGACGCCGAGAACAAGCGGATCTCCTTGGGCATGAAGCAGCTCGAGGCCAACCCGTGGGATGTGGTCGAGAACCAGTACCCGGTGGGCTCGGTCATCCAGGGCAAGGTGCGGAACATCACCGAATTCGGCATCTTCGTCGGCATCGACGAGGGCATCGACGGCCTGGTCCACATCTCCGACCTGTCCTGGGGCCAGCGCATCCGGCACCCCAGCGAGCGGTACAAGAAGGGCGATGATGTCGAGGCCCGCGTCCTGTCCATCGACAAGGACCAGGAGCGCTTCTCGCTCGGCATCAAGCAGCTGTCCGAAGACCCCTGGTACACGGTCCACAGCAAGTACTTCCTCGGCCAGGTCATGGAAGGCCCGGTCGTCCATGTCGCGAACTTCGGCGTCTTCGTCGAGCTCGAGGATGGCGTCGAGGGTCTGGTGCACATCTCCGAGCTGGCGTTCGATGGTGACGACTGGCAGGGGCACTACGTGCCCGGCAAGGCCGTGAAGGCCGAGGTCATCCACATCGACTCGCACGAGCGCAAGATCTCGCTGTCCGAGCGCGGCGCCGACGAGCGCAGCGCCGGCGACATCGAGGGCTACATGGAGAAGCAGGGCGAGCAGGGCGCACGCCTCGGCGACGTGATGGGCGACCTGTCCCGGCGTCTGTCGACGGGTGAAGACGACGGCGGGCCCACGGGCGGGCCGACGGGCGAGCCGACCGGCGAGCCGACCGACGAGCCGACCGACGAGCCGACCGACGAGCCGACCGACGAAGCCGCTCCCGCAGCCAGCGAAGAGTAGCAGCCACTCCCCGTAGATGAGCCTCGGCTCGCCCGCACTCCGATCTCTCGGGGTGCGGTGCGGGCCGATGTTGCGTTAGGGCGGCGCACATGAACCGAACGCTTCTCGTCATTGCCGCAGTGATCGTTGCTCTCGTCGGAGGGGTGGGGGCGCTGTTCGCGATCCAGAACAGCAGCCGCACCACGGACCTGTCGCTCGATCTGTGGATCGTGGCGTATCAGCTGCAGGAACCAATATCGGTGCCAGTGCTGATCGGCGCCAGCGCGCTAGCCGGAGCCGTGCTGGTCGGCTTCCCACTGCTCGTGCGCTCGTGGCGGCTGAGCAGCCGAGCACGCCAGCTCCAGCAACAGCTCGACGTGGTCGACGTGAAGTCAGAGTGGCGATGAGACCCCCACGCGGCCATGAACACCGCACGCGCCGCCGACCCGGGGGCCGCGAGGGTTCCCCCAATCCCGGCCGTGTAGCTGCAGTTCAAGCGTTGATGGCGGTCGAGGATGGCGCATTCCTCGAGGATGTGCTCGACGGAGCTCCGCTGCGCCCGAACGATCGCGGGCTCGCGTGGTTCGTCGCGCATGGCGCCCTCCGCAGACGCGCCTCCATCGACGCAGCCCTTCGCCCGTTCCTCCGAACACCACTCGGTGGGCTGGATGCAGGGGTGCGGGCCACGCTCAGGGCCGCCACGTTCGAGCGCCTGCACGGGCGCGCGCAGGCCCACGCCGTCGTGCACGAGGCGGTCGAGACTGCTCGGGTCGTAGGCGTGGGGCGGGCGTCGGGTCTCGTGAACGCCGTACTGCGGCGAGTCTGTGCCTCGAACACCCTGTCCCGCGACGAAGCGCTCGAGCACCCCGCATGGATCATCGAGCGGTGGACCGAGCGGTACGGCGTCGCGGCCACCGATGCCTGGTGCGAGACGAACAACGAACCGCCGCCGCTCACCCTCGTGGGCCCTGATGTGAGCGCCTGGGGCCCGGCCATCGAGTCCGACGGCCGCACACTCACCCCCGCGCATGCCGCCGGGCAGCCGGTTCAGGATGCCGTCGTCGTGCAGGGCCATCGGGGGCCGATCGATGGCCTGCCCGGGTTCGCCGAGGGACGGTTCTGGGTCCAGGATGCGGCCGCCGTCGCCGTAGCTGACCTGGCCTCAGTGGCGCCCGAGGGAACCGTGCTGGATGCGTGCGCAGCGCCCGGCGGCAAGGCCTTCCGGCTGGCCTCCCAGGGCGCGAGGGTAACAGCGGTGGACCGAAGCGAGACCCGACTCGAGCGGGTGCTGGCGTCGCGCACCCGGCTGGGTCTCGACCTCACCTGCAAACGGCATGATTGGTCGACCGGGCCGCTCCCCGATGGCGCGACCTACGACGTGGTGCTCGTGGACGCTCCCTGCACCGCGCTCGGCACGCTGCGACGCCACCCCGAGGTGCGCTGGCGCCGCCACCC
>JBLFXJ010000190.1:0-15406 GCA_047609825.1 Myxococcota bacterium | reverse complement strand
TCTCCAGTTCGATCTAAACTCTATTTGCGTCTTTCGACGCAGGAATCGACAGTCGTTCTAGCTCAGCCACAATGAAGTGGACAAACCAGTAACCCTTCCTACCTGCTTTTCAGAGAACGTGGCGGCACGACCATAAACCGTGAGGTTTTGGAAGCGTACCGCGATTTGTCCGCGCAGCGAGTGCTGCAGACACCCCCTAAGTATGGTCACCCCCTTGGTGCGTCAAGCATCGCAGCGATTTTTATCGATCTTGCCCGATAAGTCAGTTTCTAACTTTCTGTGCAACGAAGCCGGCCCAGTCAGGCCGGCTCACACCAGCCCCATCAGCCAAGCCTTGTACAGCCATCCCAGCCCCATGGCGCCAAGGAACGCAACGGCGACATGGCCTTCCACCGGCTCCACACGTGCCAACAGACGGCCCCACCGATTCCGCGGCAGCAGCACCTCTGCAGCGGAGGTGGCAAACGTGGCCACGGTCAGCAGGAACAGACTGGCCGCGAAGGGCTGGTTCACCAGCCCGTCGACCCATCGAAGGTGAGCCATGAGGGTGAAGGTCGTCGTGGCACCGCACATGGGGCACGGCCATCCGGTGGCCGACAGGAAAGAGCAGGGGTTCAGCCCGAGCTGCAAGTGGGTGCCGTGCCCGGCGGGCGATGGCTCCAGCCACATCGCCGTGACCAGGACCGCACCAGTGCCGAGCGCCAGCACGACGCTCACCAGGCGACTCACCGTGGCGGCCTCCATCGAGGTCAGCGCCGCCCACAGCCGCGCCCTCACCCGCCCTCCTCGCTCGGCAGGCTCGACTCCAGGAGGACCGCGACCGCTGCCAGCTCTCGGTCGACGGCTCCGATCTCCTCATCCGCGGTCCTACGGTACCGGTCGAACTCTTGCGCGATGTTCAGCGCGGCGAGCATAGCCACCGTGTACGGGTCCAGGGCGGGCGACATGGCGGCGAGATCCGCCATCTTGGCGTCGACATAGCTAGCGATGGCGTGGAGGTCCTCTTCGCCGTCGCTCCGCACGGTATAGGTTCGCCCACGGATGGAAATTCTCGTGCTCAAACCAAACCTCTCAGCAAATCACTTCTACGAATGCCGCCGGTTCGAAGTCGCGCAGATCGTCGATCTGCTCGCCGATGCCAATCAGCTTCACCGGCATGCCCAGTTCTGACGCGATAGCGAGGATCATCCCACCCTTCGCCGTCCCATCAAGCTTCGTCACCACCACGCCATTGAGCGGCGTGGCCTCGTTAAACTGCCTCACCTGGGACATGGCGTTCTGCCCCATTGTGCCGTCGATCACAAGGAGCGTCTCATGGGGCGCCCCGGGCACCTTCTTGTCGATGACTCGCCGGACCTTCGCGAGCTGGTCCATCAATGGCTTGCGGGTCTGGAGTCGACCGGCCGTGTCCACGATGACTACATCATGGCCCCGCGCCAGCGCCGCCTCCAGGGCGTCGAACACGACAGCACCAGGGTCGCCGCCCTCATCATGGCGAACGATGTCCGCTCCAGCCCTGGACGCCCACACCTCGAGCTGTTCCGCAGCCGCCGCACGATAGGTGTCGCCAGCCGCAAGCATCACGCGACGCCCTTGCCCGACCAGGCGAGCCGCGAGCTTGCCGATCGTGGTCGTCTTGCCGCTTCCATTGACCCCGACGACTAGCACGACCCACAGACCCGGGGCTGGCTCCAGCGGTTGGTGGACTGCATCGAGCATCGCCCGGATGTTCGTCTTCATCGCCGCTCGCAACACGACGGGGTCCTGCTCACCTCGCCCCACCTGCTGCCTGAGCGGACCGAGAATCCGTTCCGTGGCGGCCAGACCCGCATCCGCAGCCAGCAAAGTCTCCTCGAGTTCCTCGAACGCCGCATCATCCATCGGACGACCAAAGACGTCGTCAAAGCGCGCCTGCAAGGCTCCCCGGCTACGGCCGAGCGCAGTGCGGAGCCTCTCGGCAAGCCCAATTGGCCGCTCGCGGGCTTCACCGACCGGGATGACCGTCGACACCGCGTCCTGATCCACCACCTCGGCGCGGACAACTTCGTCGTCCGACTCCAACGCCGTGGGCGTGGGCGTGGGCGTGGGCGTGGGCGTGGGCGTGGGCGTGGGCGTGGGCGTGGGCGTGGGCGTGGGCGTGGGCGTGGGCGTGGGCGTGGGCGTGGGCGTGGGCGTGGTGATGCCTCGCGCCCGACCACGGCGCACCACCAACACCGCGACCACGGCGAGACAAAGCGCGAGCCCGCTCCCCCAGACCAGGGGCGACGGAGCGTCATCGACGACCTCGACGGTCTCCGCAAGGGTCTGGACCGGCTGCGGGTCCTCCATCGTCAGCGCCTCCTACAGAACTGTCGTACCACGATGCCGCTGTGGCGTAACCACGGTGCCGCTCCCGCCGCAGCGGACCACGGCGGGTTCCGGGCGCGGACCATGGACAGGCGCCCGCGACTACAGATCCACCGCGACCAACCGCGACACCCCTGGGCGGGCCATCGTGACCCCATACAAGGTGTCCGCGCACTCCATGGTCTTGCGGTTGTGGGTCACGACGACGAACTGCGTGATGCGCGACAGGTCCTTGAGCATCTCGTTGAACCGAGCCCCGTTGGCTTCGTCCAGCGGCGCGTCGACCTCATCGAGCACGCAGAACGGCGACGGCTTCACCTGGAACACCGCTATCAACAGCGCGATCGCGGTCATCGCCTTCTCGCCGCCACTCAGCAGCGACAGGTTCTGCAGACGCTTGCCCGGCGGCTGCACGAAGATGTCCACGCCGGTCTCCAGTAGATCCTCCTCGTTTGTCAGTGACAGCCGAGCAGCGCCTCCACCGACGAGCCGCGGGTAGGACTCTTGAAAGTTGCTGTTGATCCTATCGAATGCATCACGGAATCTCTGTCTGCAGGTCCGATTCATCTTCGCAATTGCAGCACGGATCGTACGGATGGACGCCTCGAGGTCCTCGCGCTGGGACACCAACTCGGTGTGGCGGCGAGCCAGGTCCACATGCTCGTCGAGAGCGCCCAGGTTCACTTCGCCCAGGCGCGCCAACTGCGCGCGGTTGTCTTCGAGTCGGGCTGCGACCTCTTGCACACGCATCCGGTCCATCAGCTGTGTCGCGGACAAGTCCCGCGGCGCCACGCCTTCGATACGCTGGCCACCCACTGCGACCCCCAGGAGCGCCTCATCAGACACCCCGAGCCCGATGCTCCCCCGCGCATGCAACCGGTCCAGCATCGCCGGCAGGACCGCCTGGTAGCGCTCCTCGGCGCGGCGTCGCAGCACCTCGATCTCGGTCTGCACCCGCTCGAGTTCACCCTTTGCATCTTCGGAACGGCCGGCGAGATCCCGCTCCCTCACCCGCAGCTGGCCCGCGTCCATCTCCGCCTGTGCCAACCCCTCGCGGCCCCGCGACTGCCGCTCGCGGGCGACCTGGTACCTGTCCCACACGGTCGCCCGCGTCTCGTCGAGCCCGGCCAGCTCGACCACCGCCGACTCCATTGCGGCGAGCGCCGAGACCTCGGACTCGTGCAGGGCACCGCGACGGGACGAGATGTCCGTGAGGACCGCTGCGGCATCGGAGCGCCGACTGCGAGCCGCCTCCAAGGACTGGCGCGCTGCGCGTAGACGCTCCTCAGCTGTGGCCATCGCGACCTCGGACCTCGTGGCGCGGGAGCGTGCGTCCTCCAGAACCCCGCGACCCAGAGCGACCGCGCTGTCCGCCCGCCCTGCCGTTCTGGTCGCATCCTCGAGGACAAGTGCAGCGGCCTCCACCCTGCCCGTCGCCTGTTCGCACTGGGAAGTCAGCTTGGCGGCACGGAGCTCGCTCTGCTCCAGCAGGCTCCGGGCATCCGCCAGTTGCAGGTGACAACGCGCGATCTCGGCATCGGTCGTCGCCTCGGCCCGCACCGCCGCCGCCAGCGTCGCTTCCGCCTCGACCTTGGCCGCGCGCCCCTCCCCTGCCTCGACGCGCGCCGCCTCCGCCGCGGCCCGCGCGCCCTCGACCACCTCCCGAACAGCAGCCAGCCGGTCCGCCAACGCCTGGCGTCCTGACTCCCGATTCTGATGCGCAGCCTCCCGGGCCTCTCGTGCCCTCTCCCGCTCGGCGGCCACGCCCTGTTCGGCGGCCTCCAACGCGGCATCCACCGCCTCGACGACGATGGCTGTCGCCAGCCGCTCCTCGTCTTCCACCGCTCGGGCCGCAGCATCCGCCTCGGCCCGCACACGCTCGAGCACGTTCACGGCGGACGCCTGCGCCTGTGCCGACTCGGCGGCCTCCAGGCGCTTCAACTCCTGCACTGCCGCCTGACGTTCGGCGCGCCACGTCTCTCGGCGCTGCTGCAGGCGGACCCGCGCCTGCTCGATCCGCGGCAGGCCCGCCGCACGGGCCGCAGTACGGGCCGTCTCGACCGCGGCCGAGGTCGTTGCCATCGCTTGGGCCGCCCGTTGCCGCAGCACGCCGAGGGCGCTCTCGATCTGCTGAACCTGTGCACCAGCCCCAACGAGCGCATCTTGCGCTACCGGGAGGTCCAGTGTCAGGGCCTCGACCTCCGCAGCCGCATCCCGGGCGCGCGCCACCCGATCGGCGGCCTGGCGGCCGGCATCCTCGAGCCTCGGCAGCGTGGCCCGGCCATCCGCCTCGATCCGCACACCGGTGACCACATCGATTACGGCCGGCGCGCCGGACTGGAGTTCCGCTAATGCGGCGTCGATCCCTCGCGCCTCGGTGACGGCGTTGAGCTGCCGTCGAAGGTCCATGGGCCCCGGGCGGCGCACGATCGCGTCAATGGCGGAGCCGCCCTTCGCAGCCGCGGCCAGCTCGGCCGGCGTGCACACAGGCAACGCCAACCTCGATCCCAGGATGCCAGCCAGCGCAACCATGTCGTCGCCACTGGACTCCACAAGGGACAACACCGTGTCGCATGCGGCCAGAGCGCCCGATCGCGACGCCCGGGCTGCGAGCGCCTCACGCTCACTCGCCGCCACCCTGGCCTCTGCCGCCTCGAGTGACGCTTCAATCCTTGCTACCTCTCGCCGCGCGAGCCGCGTCGCCTCCGCGGCCTCACCGAGCTCATGCTCCAGCTTGGCCCGATCGAATTCGAGGTCGGCGAGCCGCGCATCCCCCAACGCACGCGCATCCATCTCCGCGGCCTCGATCGACGCCCGCTGCTCTTCGTCGAGCGCCGTGATCTCAGTCTGAGACGCTGAGTCCTCCTGCTCACTGCGGTGAGCATACTGCCCCTCTACGGCACGCAATCGCGCGGCCTGCCACTCGAGCACCGCTGCGCGCCACAGCTCCAGTCTGCGCGCCGCTTCGGCCTCGTCGCGACGAACGCGCTGCCAGGCCACGTCCACCCGCCGACGCCTCGACCGCTGCTGCGACTCCAGCTTGGCATCTCGGTCGGCGCGAGCGGCTTCCAGAGACCGCTCGGCGACCAGGAGCTTGGCGGAAGCCGCACGGAACGCAGGGTCTGCACCGATATCTTCAGCGTCAAGCGAAGCCAGCTCGGACTCGACGACACGCCGGCCCTCCTCGGCCGCGACCACCCGCTCCTGGGTCTCCGCGACCCGCAGATCGAGCACCCGAGACACGGCCAGCGCGTCCGATCCGGCGGCCCGGGCACGGGCGGTGTCTCCTCGCTCAACGTCGATCGCACGCTGCAACTCGTCGAGCCTGCCCTCCCACGCCGCCTGTTCGCGTTCCGCCCGCTCGCGTTCTGCGGGGACTCCAGCACGCTGCTGCTCGAGGGAGGCCAGCGCGAGCTTGCTGCGGTCCGCCTCAGCGACGGCGGCCGCCTGCGCCGACAAGTGCGATGCGGCCTCCGCCGAGCGCGCACCGTGTTCCAGCTCCGCAGCCTTCAGCTCCGCGCGCCCTTCCGACAACTCCACCGTGGCCGCCGCAGCGGCCCGTTCAGCATCCTCGGCAGCGACCGTAGCCGCCGCCAGCTCGGCACCCGCCTCCGCGAGCCTCGCCTCGGCCCGCTCCGCCTCGGAGGCTGCATCATCCGCGGACCTCCGGAGCTCCGCAGCGCGCTCCGATTGGAGTCGCCGCGTAGCGTCCACCTCGCGCCGCCGACCGTCCACGTCCGCCAGATCGTCCCGCAATCGCCCAACCTCGGCCTCCGAAATCTCCAACGCCCCGCGCCGATTCTCCAGGTCAGCTTCACGGCGAGCCAACTCGAGGCGGGTGGAGGCCAGCGTGCCGGAGAGCTCGCGATGCGCCTCTCGCAGGGCGCGACGATCGCCTGCGAGCTCGTCGTATCTGACCAGTGAAAGGTCAAGCTCATCCTGGCGAACCAGGGCGCTCAACCTTCGGAACTTGGCCGCCTTGACCACCTGACGCTCGAGCGAACGGAGGCGGCGGGCCATCTCGTCTTCCACGTCAGAGGCACGGTCCAGCTGTGCCGCCGTCGCCTCGAGCCTGGACCGAGCCTGATCCCTCCGAGCCTTGTATTTCGCGATGCCGGCAGCCTCATCGACGATCAACCGACGCTCCGCCGGCGACGCCCGCACCATCTTGTCGACCTGACCCTGCTCGATAAAGCTGTACAGATTCGCACCGATTCCGGTGTCCATGAACAGCTCCATCACATCCCGTCGACGCACCCGATTCTGGTTGATCAGGTACTCGGACGTGCCGTTGCGATGCAGCCGTCGACCGACCTCGAGCTCCTCGAGCTGTGAATACTCCCCCGGGAACGGCTCACCCTTGTCGGACGCCAGCGTGAGACGAACCTCCGCGAAGCCCACCGGAGAACGATCTGTGGAGCCAGCGAAGATCACGTCCTGCATGTCGCCGCCGCGCAGGCTCTTCGCGCTCTGCTCGCCCACACACCACTTCAGCGCATCCACGACGTTGCTCTTGCCCGACCCGTTTGGCCCGACCACGCACGAAATCCCTCCACCGAAGTGGAATCGCGTGCGATCCGGGAACGACTTGAAGCCGAACAGTTCGAGCCGTCCGATCCGCATCGTTCGCCGTCAGCCCCGCGCCGCGCGCCACACCGCGCACTTGGCCGCGTAGGTGCGCCATCCCTGGTCGATCCGGTCAGCCTCGGCAGCGGTGACAGGCCGCACCACCCGGCCGGGAACGCCCAGCACGAGAGATCCCGCGGGCACAACCCTTCCTGCCGTCACCACCGCACCGGCGCCAACCACCGACCCCCGACCGATCACCGCGTTGTCCATGACGATGGCGCCCATCCCGATCAGCACATCGTCTTCGATCACGCAGCCGTGCAGGATCGCGCGATGACCGATGGTGCATCGATCGCCCACCCGGGTCGTGGACTCTCCGGTGGTGTCGTGGCACACAGCGCCGTCCTGAACATTGCTGTACGCGCCGATGTGAATCGGCCCCATATCACCCCTGAGGACAGCGGTCGGCCACACGCTCACGTGCTCGCCCAGCGCGACGTCCCCGATGATCACTGCGGACTCGTGAACCCAGGCCAAGGGGTGGATCGTAGGTACTTGGCCGGCGAACGCCTCGACCACGGCTCCTCCGTCGGCGCCTGGTAACGCGGACCCGAGCCCAGGTGCGCTCGCGGCGGACCCAGAGCCCCGATGAAATAACTGCCCCGGCTGGGCGTAGAACCCATGGAGACTCCTGGAGACGCCATGACCACCGCCATTGCACCACGGGACTCCCGCAGCCCCGCCCTCGCCTACCTCCTGTGGGTGCCATGCATGTTCGGCATCTGCGGCCTGCATCGGCTCTACGCCGGCCGCTGGGTCAGCGGCATCGTGTGGTTCCTCACCGGGGGCTTGTGCGGCGTTGGCCAGGCCGTCGATCTGCTGTTCATCCCCCGCATGGTCAGCGACCACAACGACGGTCGCCCAGTCTGGTGAGACTCACAGGAATATACCCGCGATGCAGCCGGTCATGCACGCCGCCAACACGCCGGCGGTCATCGCGCGGAGGCCGAGGCTGGCGAGCTCGGGCATCTTGTTCGGGGCCAAGCCGCCGATGCCGCCGAGCTGGATCCCGATCGATGCGAAGTTCGCGAACCCGCACAACGCGTAGCTCGCAATGATCGAGCTTCGCTCGGAGAGCACGGCCTCGGGGCCGTTGATCAACGCACCGAGGTTGATGTAGGCGACGAACTCGGTGAGAACGATCTTCTCGCCGAGCAACCGGCCGACAACCAGGGCTTCACCGAGCGGCACGCCCATCAGTACCGCGATGGGGGCGAACACCCAGCCGAGCATGATGGACAGACTGAGCGGCTCAACCTCACCGGTGACGCATGCAGCTGCCGTGGTGGGGATGCCGCTACAGAAGCTCACCGGAGCCAGGCCGACAAACCAGTCGAACATCGACACGAGCCCGACGATGGCGATGATCATCGCCGCGACGTTGATCGCGAGCTCCATGCCTTCCTTCGCGCCCATGGCCGCGGCCTCGAGCACATTGGAGGCCGGCTTCTCGCCGCTGATGGCCACGACCCCGCGGGTCTTCGGCTCTCCGAGCTCTGGCACCATCACCTTGGCACAGGCCAGCGCTGCGGGCGCCGACAGGATGCTCGCCATCACAAGGTGGCCTGCGATGTTCGGGATGGTGTGGAGGAAGGACACATACGCGCCCATCACGCCGCCAGCCACGGTCGCGAATCCGCCGGTCATCACAGCCATCAGCTCCGACCGGGTCATGTCCTTGATGAACGGCTTGACCAGCAGCGGCGCCTCGGTCTGCCCGACGAAGATGTTGCCCGCGGCCGACAAGCTCTCCGCGCCTGACGTTCCCAGGGTGCGCACCATCACCCATGCGATGGCCTTCACCACTACCTGCATCACCCCCAGGTGGTACAGCACGCTCATCAGCGACGAGAAGAAGATGATCGTGGGCAAGACCCAGAACGCGAACGTCATCATGGGCGGCGACACGCCACTCACCATCTGAGGCGCGTTGCTGGCGTCTCCCACGATGATCGCGTGCGGCACGATGCTCGCGAAGACGAACGTGGCGCCGTCGTTCGCGAAGCTCAGGAGCTTGTTCACCGCGCCATCGACCACCGTGTAGAAGACCCCGGAGACCGTCGGCGAGAGGATCACGGCGCCGAACACGATCTGGAGCCCGACGCCCCACATGACTGGCCGCCAGTCGATCTCTTTCCGGTGTTCCGACAGCAGCCAGGCGATGCCGATCATCGCGCCCAGCCCCACGAGGGACAACGCGCGATCGAGGACGGACGTCTCCGCCGGGAGGAAATTGCCCTCGGCAGCGAGAGCCGAGGCAGCGAACAACAAGGTGAGCATCGATCCTCCGCGACGCGGGACTCTACCAGCGGGGCCCGATCAAGGGCAGCATGTCGGCCGCCCGATCCGCGATCTCGCATGCCTCACGGACCAGAACCATGGCGGCGCCGAGGCCGCGCCCGTCTCGATGGAGCAACGTCACGAGCGGATCTCCGGCGACCACGGCCTGGCCAGGCTCGACGTGCATCCGCAGTCCCACGTCCGGGTCTACGGCTGACGAAGCGGACTCCCGACCCGCGCCCAGCATGAACGCTGCACGGCCCAGCGCGAAGGCGTCGCAACGGGTGAGCCAGCCCGACCGGTCTGCGCGGACGACATGCTCCGTCGCAGTGCGGGGACGGGCCTGAAATGCGCGCAGATCGCCCCCCTGCGCCGCGACCATGCGTGCAAACCGCTCGTACGCCGCGCCGGACGCGAGCACCGCGCCGGCCTCGGCGTGCTCCGTGAGTGCGAGGACCACCTGTCGAAGGTCCGATGGCCCCTCACCGCGCAAGCAGTCCATGGCTTCGTCCACCTCTTCCGCGTTGCCGACCGCACACCCGAGCGGCCGATCCATCGCCGTGGACACCGCTGAGCACTCGATCCCTGAGTCTCGCGCCACGCGCACCAATGCCGACGCCAGTGCAGCGGCCGCCGCCGGATCCTTCATGAACGCGCCGGATCCGACCTTCACGTCAAGCACCAGCCGCTGCGCGCCCTCAGCCAGCTTCTTCGACAGGATCGACCCTACGATCAGGGAGATCGAGTCCACCGTGCTGGTCTCGTTCCTCAGCGCGTACAGCGCGCGATCCGCTGGCGCGAGCTCCGCCGTCTGGCCGCTGATGAAGCACCCGACATCGGCCAGCACCCGCTCGAGCGCACCAACTTCGAGGTCGGTTCGGAATCCGGGGATGGCCTCCAGCTTGTCGAGCGTGCCGCCCGTGTGGCCGAGGCCCCGACCACTGATCATGGGTACGCGCCACCCGAGCTCCGCCCACAGCGGCGCCAACACGAGGCTCACCTTGTCGCCGACGCCACCGGTGCTGTGCTTGTCGGCCAACACGGGCCCCTCGCCCCAGCTCAACACCGCACCCGAGTGGGTCATCGCGTGCGTCAGCGCTACGGTCTCGCGATCCGACAGGCCACGCCGCCATGCCCAGGCCAGCCAGGCGGCGGCTTGGGGCCGGGTCAAGTCGCCGCTCACGACGCCGTCGACGAACGCCTGGATCGCCGCATCTGGCTGCTCTTCGCCCGACTGCATTCCGGTGAGCAGATCGTGCGCCGTCCAGTGCCTCATTTGCGCCCCCCGCCGCAGCCTAGCAGCCTCACGCCGTGCGCGGTCGACCCGCCCGTCGGCGGAACGCGCAGGATGTTGCGGCGCCTCGCGATGTGGTCTACTCGCTCCTGCGCAGGAGGGTGGGCATGTCGACCATGGTGGAGCGGGTTCGCGAGGCGGGAGTAGTCGGCGCGGGTGGCGCTGGCTTTCCGACCTACGTGAAGCTCCAGGCAGCCGTCGACACGTACATCTGCAACGCCGCCGAGTGCGAGCCGCTCCTGTACAAGGACCAGGAGCTGATGCGGCTCGAGGCCGAGGCAATGGTCCGAGGCATGCGCATCGCCATGGCCGAGACCGGAGCAAAGCGCGGCGTGATCGCGGTGAAGGAGAAATACGAACGCGCCATCGACGCCCTGTCGAGACACATGGGCCCCGACATGGAGTTCCACTACTTCGGCAGCTTCTACCCCGCGGGTGACGAGTACGTGGTGGTCACCGATGTCACAGGCCGACTGATCCCGGTGGGCGGCTTGCCCAAGGACGTGGGCTGCGCGGTCAACAACGTCGAGACCTTCATCAACATCGCCCGCGCGGCCGACGGCACCCCGGTCACCCACTCCAGCCTCACCGTCACCGGTGCCGTCGCCGAGCCGTGCACGATGACGGTTCCGATCGGCGTGACCGCAGAAGAGTGCATCCGAGCTGCCGGTGGCGCCACGGTCGACGACTGGGTCGTGTTCGACGGCGGCGCGATGATGGGCAAGCTGCGGGATCGCACGGCGCGCGTGACCAAGCGCAGCGGAGGCTACGTGGTGCTGCCGCGCGACCACCAGCTGGTGCGGCGGCGCACGCGGAGCCCCGAGGCGAACAAGATCATCTCCCAGTCGGCGTGCGATCAGTGCTCGTACTGCACCGAGTTCTGCCCCCGATACCTGCTGGGCTACGCCATCGAGCCCCACAAGGTGATGCGCTCGGTCGGGTTCGCAGGCGAGGCGGCCTTGGGCTGGCAACAGCTCGGCCTGCAATGCTGTGAGTGCAACCTGTGCTCGCTGTATGCATGCCCCGAGGACCTGCCCGTGATGGAGATGTGCATCCGGAGCAAGGATGCGTGGAAGGCGGCAGACGCCCGCCCGCCGCTGCTCCCGAGCACCGGCAAACCCCACCCGATGCGAAAGCACCGGAGGGTGCCGATCTCACGCCTGATCACCCGACTCGGCCTCACCGCATTCGACCGTCCCGCCCCGTTCGACGGCCGCACGGTGCAACCGAGCTCCGTGTACATCCCGCTCACGCAGCACATCGGCGTACGCGCCAACCCGGTGGTCGCCACCGGCCGGGCGGTGCGGGTGGGCGATGTGCTCGCCCAGGTCCCCACAGACAAGCTCGGCACGCCGGTCCACGCGAGCATCGACGGCACGGTCTCTGCGATCGACGAAGACGGCATCACCATCAGGAGGAGCGCATGAGCTGGAGGAGCTTTGATGAGCCCGATCCGCCCGCGCTGGCGCTGATCGAGGTGTCGAGCATCGCTGCCGGCATGCACGTAACGGACGTGATGCTGAAGGCTTCCGAGGTGAAGCTTGTCCTGTCGCGGAGCATCTGCTCGGGCAAGTTCATGGTGCTGGTGGCCGGCGAACAAGCCGCGGTCGAGGCGAGCCTCGATGCTGGCCTCGCGTGCGCTGCCGAGACCACCATCGACTACGTGCGCATCGACAACGTGCACCCAGACGTGTTCCCGGCGCTCTCGTCCAGCAACGCCGTTACGACCCACGCGGCGGTCGGCATCGTCGAGTCGTTCTCGGTGGCGTCGCTGGTCGAAGCCCTGGATGCTGTAGCCAAAGAGGCCGATGTCGAGATGGTCCAGTGCCGACTCGCGATGGCACTGGGCGGCAAGGCCTACATCGTGTTCACCGGCGAGGTCGAGGCGGTGCGTTTCGCCATCGACGCTGGTGCAGCGGTGGTCGAGCGCCGTGGCCTCCTCGTCCACAAGATCGTGATCCCCAATCCACGACCCGAACTCTTCGAGACCTTCATATGATGAACATCATCGGTGGTAACTGGAAGATGAACGGCGACCTCGCGAGCTGCGAGTCGTTGGCCGGCGACCTGCGTCGCACCCTTGGCTCGCATCACGGCGCCGAGATCGTCGTCTTCCCGCCCGCAGCCGTGCTGGTGCCGATCCAGCGAAAGCTGGCGAACAGCGCGATCTCCGTGGGCGCGCAGGACATCCACCCGAAGGCCAAGGGGGCGTACACGAGCGGGCTCTCAGCGCCGATGGTGGCATCCATCGGCTGCCAGTGGACGCTCGTAGGGCATAGCGAGCGCCGGGAGTGGTTCGGCGACAGCGACGCTCGTGTGGCCGAGAAGCTCCATGCGGCGCTGGAGCATGGCCTCAAGCCGATCTTGTGCATCGGGGAGACGCTCGCCGAGCGGCAGTCCGGCCGCACCGACGCGGTGCTCCACCGGCAACTCAGCTCCGCGTTCGCGGGTCTCGGTGCGTCAGAGCTCACGCAGCTCGTGCTCGCGTATGAGCCCGTGTGGGCCATCGGAACCGGAGTGACCGCGAGTCCTGATCAGGCACAGGCGACGCACGCGTCGATCCGCGCGTTCGTGGCATCCGAACTCGGTGACGCCTTCGCGTCCGCCCTGCGCATCCAGTACGGTGGCTCGGTGAAGCCGGGCAACGCGGCCGCGTTGATGGCGTGTCCCGACATCAACGGCGCGCTGGTCGGTGGCGCCAGCCTCGACGCGCGCGACTACGCCGCGATCGTTCGTGCAGCGACCCGTCAGTCCCCCTTGGGTGGTGCATGAGCGGAGGCCGCCAGTGACCCGTCGTGTAGTGATCGCCTCCGACCACGGCGGGTTCGCGTTGAAGTCCGCCATCGCCTCCACCCTCCGGTCGCGTGGGATGGACGTGCTCGACGTGGGCACCCATAGCGATGCCTCATGCGACTACCCAGAGTTCGCGGAGAAGGCCGCGCGCGCCATCGCCACCGGCGATGCGTGGCGCGGCATCGTGATCGACGGCGCTGGCATCGGATCGTGCATGGCGGCGAACAAGGTCACCGGCGTGCGCGCCGGGATGGCGTTCGACGAGCGCACTGCCCGCAATGCCCGTGAGCACAACGACGCCCACATCGTGACGTTGGGCGCGGGTTACCTGGATGCCGCTGCGGCGATGCGCATCGTCGACGTGTTCTTGAGCACAGAGTGTACAGTGGACCGCCACCGACGCCGCGTCGACATGATCGACGCGATCGACGGGTCCACCAGGAGGGAGCTGCCCGTGGCAGCCGATACCCAACAGAACGACTTGGTTCAGCGCATTGTCGAGGTTCTGGGCAAAAACCCAGGCCTCTTAAGCCGCCTCGGCGTGCCAACGGGTCCACGAGCCGGCGCTCCCGACAATGTCTGCACGACCTGCAACGTGTGCAACCACCACTGCCCGGCAAGCGCGCCCGACAGTGTACGCAAGCTCCTCGGCGCGGCGGGTCGCGGCGGCCGGGTGCGCGGCCGACTCGGCGTGAAGAACGTGCCTCGCGACATCGCGAAGCTCATCGATCACACCTTGCTGAAGCCCGACGCCACCTATGACCAGGTGGACCAGCTGTGCGCAGAGGCACGCCAGCACGGGTTCGCCTCCGTGTGCGTGAACCCGACCCACGTGCGACGGTGCGCAGAGAAGCTCCGCGGCTCCACTGTTCTCGTCTGTACGGTGATCGGCTTCCCCCTCGGCGCCACTCCGAAGGAGGTCAAAGCGCTCGAAGCGCGGCGCGCCCTCCGCGATGGCGCCCAGGAGCTCGACATGGTGATCAACATCGGGGCGTTGAAGTCCGGTGATCACCAGACTGTGTACGAGGACATCCGCCTTGTGGCCGAGGTGGCCCGCGAGGGTCGCGCCAAGCTCAAGGTGATCATCGAGACCGCCCTGCTCACCGACGATGAGAAAGTAGCCGCGTGTGTGCTGTCCAAGCGCGCGCGCGCCGACTTCGTGAAGACGAGCACGGGGTTCTCGAAGGGCGGCGCCACCGCACACGACGTGGCCCTGATGGCCCGAGCGGTGAACCACGACCTCGAGGTCAAGGCGAGCGGCGGCGTGCGAAACCTCGCCGACGCGAAGAACATGGTGGCCGCCGGCGCGACCCGGATCGGTGCCTCGATGGGAATCCAGATCGCACGCGAAGCGCGTGGCGAGAAGGTCAAGCCAGCAGGCGGTAGCGGCTACTGACCGCTGCCCCGACACGAAACTGCCAGGGAACTCAGGAGGAAGCGATGGCTATGGGTGCATTGGGCATGATCGAGTGCCGCTCGTTCGCTGCCGTGGTCGAGGCGGCCGACGCCATGGTCAAGGCTGCGCGGGTCGAGCTCGTCCAGTACGAAAAGACCGGCGGCGGCTACGTGACCGCAGTGGTGCGGGGCGACGTCGCCGCAGTGAAGGCAGCGGTCGAGGCCGGTGCAAACGGCGCAGCCCGCGTCGGCGAAGTCGTAACCACGCACGTGATCGCGCGGCCCCATGTCAACGTGGACCTCGTGATGCCGCTGGGTCGGAGTGACGAGGCCGCCGCGAAGGTGCGCAAGTAGGACGGACCAATGAAGCTGGCAAAGGTGATCGGCACGGTGGTGTCCTCTAAGAAGGACCCCGGGATCGCCGGGTTCAAGCTCCTGCTTCTGCAGGACGAGGACCCGGTGACCAGGACGTCCGGAGGCTTCGTGGTCGCGGCTGACGCCGTGGGCGCCGGAGTGGATGAGTACGTGCTGTATGCCTCCGGGTCGTCGGCGCGACAGACCGAGATGACACGCGATCGGCCCTGTGATGCCGTGGTCATGGCCATCGTCGACCAGTGGTCCATCGAGGGCGCGCAGGCCTACGAGAAGCATGACACCAACGCCGGCTTC